>JAZQYJ010000127.1:0-46999 GCA_045633465.1 Alistipes sp. | reverse complement strand
ACGATTGTGCAAACCGAGCGCAGAGTGCATATCTGGCATGTACTCTGCCGAGGTGCAGCCAATCGAAACGGCACAACAGAGCCGTAGGCTCGTGCCGTAAGTTAAGCCTTGCCACCGATAAATATTTTGCCGCCACCATTTATGTTACCTATTCCTCACCCCCCCCCTTGACATTCGTCTTCTTCCTTGCGGCTCGGCAAAGAGTGCAAGCACTCTCTGCTCTCGCTCCGCAGCGTCAGTCCCTGTAAAGGGGGCTTATTTGTTTTATAAGGAATTTAGAGAATTTAGGGAGCTTCCTTAATATCACTAATCTCCTTAATCTCCCTAAACTCACAAAAATATGGGTATCGAAAACGATACCCGTCGGGGTTAGGTGGGATGGTATATTGCAATATAGGTATCGAAAATGATGCATCGCAACAAGAAATAAAATTACTACGTCATTATTGTTCGTTTTTTTTATTACCTTTGTGAAGTTATTGAAGCTAATATTATGGTTGTACACAATTATCGAAACAAAGTTGCTTATCTATCTTTTATTATGTCTATATTGATTATATATAGGCATGCTGTAGGTTTAGGTATATATTCAAATATGCCACGACTTTTGTATGGTATAGAATCTTTTGTCTCTCATTTGACAGATATTGTTGTCCCTACATTTTTTACTCTTAGTGGCTTTCTGTTTTTTCAGAATTTCTCATTTTCAAATATTATATCCAAATTAAAATCTCGTTTTTTTACAATTGTTATTCCGTTTTTGATTTGGAGTTTTATAGGCTTTGTATTTTTTTATATCGTATTCCATTTCGTTGGAGATAAAATGAATTCAGTGATGCCTGAATCTAAACCAATAATGGTATGGCTGGCGGATATTTTTATATATACCAAATATAATGTGACATGGTTCTTGCGCAATTTAATTTGTTATATATATATAACTCCATTAATATATTTTTTGATTAAGCATCGTGTTGTCGGAATTGTATTTTTATTGTCGCTATATTGTATATCATACTATATTCCACACTCATTGTTGTTGTACTTGATCCCATTTGTATTAGGCGGATATTGTGGTATTCATCACAAACAAATTGTTCAAAGTAAGTATGGTACCAAAACGATAATGGTAGCTTTGAGTTTCTTGCTATTATCAACATTACTTGAAACAATATATAATGTACCTCAAGGAACTACGATGATAATGCCAATAAGATTATTGCAAGTTATTGCAGTGTGGGTTTTGGCTGATATTCTGGCTGTAGATTCCCCTCCACAATGGTGGCAGACAATTTCATTTTTTATATATTGTATACATTCAATGGTATTGGAGTCAATACAAAAAATATTTTTTATACTATTCCACAATACAGCTATGGGAGCGGTTCTTGATTTTTTGTTTGCTCCCGTATTAACATTTGGCCTAATTATACTTGCTGCTTATATCTGCAGAAAGCAGCCTTTGGTATGGAAATGCCTTACAGGTAATAGAGGTGGCAAATAGAGATACAAATCTTTATCTCATTTCCTGTTGAGTGTCAAATTTACCAGGTTGCCGACTGGTTTAACAAGTGGCAGGGTTCTATAAATTAGAGATTTATAAAGACCTAGAATACGATTTAGGTGGTTATAGCGGTGAGGTTCCACCTCTTCCCATTCCGAACAGAGAAAAATCGTGCAAGCCGAATGCAGAGGATATACCTATATATACTATGCTGAGGCGCAGCCGATTTAAGCCGAGCGATAATCGCAAAGCGATGCTCGGCAAGTTAAGCGAACGAGTAGGGGCGTTAGAGTCGTTAGTGTCGTTAGGGGAAATAGTGGTAATCGGGGCAATGGGGAGTGAACTAATCACAAAAAACGGGTATCGTTTTCGATACCCAGCAGTGTATAGTTTGAAAGTTTTACAGACATACAAATTTTTTTGTATCTTCGTACTACGAAACAATAAATTACCCCTACAATGAAGCGAATTACTATTTTCTTGGCAATGGTAGTGTCGGCGGTTGCGGTGCAGGCGCAGACACTTGATCGTATGCAGTGGTTCAACGAGCCGGAGGCGTGGAGTATCAAGAACAACAAACTCACAATGCAGGTAACACCTCAAAGCGATTATTGGCGAATATCTCACTATGGTTTTACCGTTGATGATGCACCATTCCTCTACACTACTCGTGGTGGCGAGTTCGAAGTAAAGGTCAAAATTTCGGGCGACTACAAGGTGCGCTTCGACCAGGCAGGTTTGATGTTGAGAGCCGACAAGGAGAACTACATCAAGGCGGGTATAGAGTTCGTTGATGGTAAGTACAACATCTCGTGCGTGGTGACTCACCACACGAGCGATTGGTCGGTGATTACGCTCGACAAGCCGATCGAGCATATCTGGATCAAGGCTATGCGACGACTCGATGCGGTGGAGATTTTCTACTCGTTTGACGACAAAAACTACACGATGATGCGCAACTGCCACCTTGCGGATAATACGCCTGTTATGGTTGGTATGATGGCGGCTTGCCCTGATGGAAAGGGCTTTGAGGCTCGCTTCGAGGAGTTCAAAATTACCCACTTACCTGACCTTCGACGCTTGGAGTGGTTGAAGAAGAATCAGTAGTAAGGTGCTCTTATTATAGAAAAAGACTCTCCGCATAATATCTTGCGGAGAGTCTATTTTTATAATCGACGAAGCAGACTAATCATTCAGTCGCTTGTCGAGCATCTTTATGAAGTAGCCTCCCACAACCGAACGACAACGGAACTGTACATGGTACGGCTTGTCGGTATAGTAGAAGTCGGTCATCGGAATGCGCTCGACGGTCTCGTTCATGAACTTGTGCATAGGTTTGATGAATGCTTCGAAATCCTCGTCATCATCTGCCATCGTAGCTGTCCAAATCACCCAGTCCGACTTGGTGTAGTGGCTGCGACTATCGAGTGGCAAACCGTACTCGTCCTGCTTGGTGAGGTAGAACTCTATCTCAGTGTCGGCTATATCCTCATCGAAGATATTGTATCCTAACACCTTATCCCACACCATATTATACTTCTGGCTCCACGATGTTTTGCAGTCGAAGACTCCACCTCTCGAAGTTGTGAAGGTGCCTTCATTAAGCAGTGTAAGGCGATAGTAACCATCCTCCTTCGCTCGCTCTTTCCACTCTTCTGCCAACTCACGAGCTTTCGAAGTATAGTACTCGGCATCAGCCTTTTTGCCAGCCATACGAGCCATATCACCAAAGGCTGCGATACCCATAATACCCTTAACAGAGAGGTTTGCGTTGAAAGACATTCGACCTGCAAAGTCGTCGGTGCAGAGCTCATCTTCGGTATTCAAACCTCGCTCAACGAGGAAATCTGCCCACTGCTTTAAGATTGCCCAATGCTTCGATGCGTACTCTATATTGCCTTCGAGATGGCTGATTACACCCGCTAATACAAGCATATTTCCCGACTCCTCGACAGGCATAGGGGTAGAATATACCTGTCCATTAGCCAACGGATAACGACCAATATCGTGTGCAGGGAATGGATGTTGCCACTTATCGCTCTCGCAGTAGTAGAAGATAAAGTTCATCATTGCCTTCACAAACTCTGGATTATAGCAGAGGAACATTGGAGCCGAAGGGTATGTGATATCGACTGTTCCGAGGCAGCCGTTGCTGAAATTCTCCTTCGATACCCAAGCCAACTCACCCTGCGGAGTTTCGATAAGTTTGTGAGCAGCAATGGTTTGACGATATGCCAACGCGCAAAGTTCGGCATACTCCTTGCCTCCTGCCATGCGAGCCTCGGCCATTAACTCGGCGTCGAATTTCTCGCAACGCTTAACGAGCGATTTATACTCCTTTGCAGCCAAGGCAAACTGCTCCTCGATGGTGCTGTCGCCCTTTCGATTCCAATAAGGACGCATATTCTCACCGAAGTATTGAATCGAGTAGATGTCGTCGTAACCCACCATGATATAGTCGCTCTTCTTACAGTTTCCTACCTCTCCGAGCGAGTGGCTTAAAGCCATAGTGTTGCCGTCACATGCCGTTACTGCACCCTCGGTCAAGAAGTCGTTGCGCAACTTCTGCTGACAACCCGTAGCGACATTATACTCACCCTTTGGTGCTGCAAGGTAGAAATATCCCCAGTCGATACGAGCATTGTCGCCTGAGCGACCGAGAATCATCTGCTCCTCGGTACCGCAACGCAGGTAGTCGAAGTTGTTGTCCGACTTCTGCTCAACGATGCACTTTTGCTCCTGATTGTGGCGAGCCCAATTCTCGCCAGCTTCGAAGTATATCTCCACATTGTGCTTCTTACCGTCGTTTGACTTTACATCGTATGTCACATAATTTACAGGACGAGCCACAAGGTCGATGTTGTCGAGCAATACTGGCGCCATAAATGTAAGCTTCAAATCGACGCCACCGCAACGGAAATCGTAGATGGTGCGTGTAGCCTGCACATCGGCAGATAGTTGCTCGGCAGTCTGCTCGAATGGAGCATTGTTACGAGGTATGGCACGATACAAACCTACATCGAAGAGGGTAGAGCCATTACGATTACTACGAGTTTCAGACGCTATCACAACCTTTCCGTTCTTCGATAGAGCCATCACCTCGTCAGGCACCTTAACCCAACGGAAGTGGGTATCGCAGAATCCGAGTCTATTCTCTATTTGTTGACCATTAACATAGAGTTTGCAACCATAATCGTAGCTGCAATAGAGGTAGAAATCTTTGTGGCTCAACTCTTCGGCAGAGAGATTTATAGTGCGACGCATCCAAATCTTGCCCTTCTGCCAATCTTTGGTGCGAGGGAGCATGCGCTCAATATTGCCGAAAGGCGCCTTGCCACTCTTCCACGAACGGTCATTAAAGTTTGGCTTTGTCCAGCCATCGGTAGGCTGGGTGAAGGTGTATCGACCTGTCCACTCCTCAAAGTATCCGAGAGGCGCCACCATAATCTTATCCTCGGTTTCGGCACCCATAAAACGATAACTTACTCCATCAACGCGCAACACACCCGTAAATGGGGTTTCGCTGGTTGTCCAATGGCGCACAGCGTCGTCGTAGAGATTGTCTGCTGCCGACCACGAACTCACATAAGGGTCAATCGTAATAAGAGGGTACGCAGGTGCGCGTAGCTCATTCTTCTGATGTTTTACCGAACAACCAAAGCATGCTAATAGGATTAGTGCAAATAGAAGTTTTTTCATTTTTCTGAAATTTTTGCGATCTTGATTACAAATATAGAGATAAAAAATCAATAAAACTCTAAAAAAAACGGAAAAGATTTTGCGGAAACGGAAATTTCGCTTATCTTTGCACTCGCTTAAACGCAATGGCGGGATAGCTCAGCTGGTTAGAGCGCATGATTCATAATCATGAGGTCGAGAGTTCAAGTCTCTCTCCCGCTACAAAAAAAAGATTTAGGAGTGGTTTTGCCACTCCTATTTTTTTGTAGTGGGAGAGAGACGGTGTGTTACCTATCCCCCCAAACCCCCTTTGACCTTCGGTCTTCCTCCTTCGCACCTCGGTATAGCGTGCAAGCACCCTCTACTCTCGGTTTGACGTCGGTTCTGTAAAGGGGACTTATATTTTCGATAGCCCAACCCATTTTGCGAACTCTTACGAAGATTGATTAGGGGTGAGTTTTTTTGATACTTATTATATATAATTAAACCTTTCCGACACAGGTTGCTATTTTTTCAAATAGGCTCTTTCAATTCTCTCTTTTTTAACTTTTTTGCCTATTTTTTGTTATTTTTTACTTAAAATTATTAACTTTGTTATTACTAATTGCTGAAAATAGGAAAATAAAACAAAATATAAATTCTAAAAATTATGGCTAAGACTCTTAAAATCAGAGATTTGACTTTGCGCGACGGACAGCAGTCCTCTTTCGCAACCCGTATGACACAGGCAGAAATTGAGCGTGTGTTGCCTTATTACAAAGATGCGCACTTCTACGCTATGGAGGTGTGGGGTGGTGCAGTGCCTGACTCGGTGATGCGCTATCTTGGTGAGAACCCTTGGTATCGCCTCGAAAGTATCAAGAAGGAGGTGGGCGATGTATCGAAGCTCACCGCACTTTCGCGTGGTCGTAACCTCTTTGGCTATGCACCTTATACCGATGAAATCATCGAGGGCTTCTGCCGCAACTCTATCGAGAGTGGTTTGGGCATTATGCGTATCTTCGACTGCTTGAACGATGTGGAGAATGTAAAATCGACCATTAAATATGTAAAGAAGTATGGCGGTATTGCCGACTGCGCAGTTTGCTACACCGTAGATCCTAAATATCCGAAGTTGTCATTCTTCCAGAAGTTGATGGGCAAGAAGAATCCTGCTCCGGTATTTACCGATGACTATTTCGTTTCGAAGGCAAAGGAGTTGGCGGCTCTCGGTGCAGATATGATTACCATTAAGGATATGTCGGGCTTGATTCCGCCACAGCGTGTCAGCGCACTCGTTAAGAAGTTGAAGGCTGCAACAGGTATTCCTGTCGATTTCCACACTCACTGTACCCCTGGTTATGGCTTGGCATCGGTCTATGCCGCTATCGCTGCGGGCGTTGATGTAGTGGATACCAACTGCTGGTGGTTTGGTGGTGGCACAGGTGCTCCTGCATTGGAGTTGGTCTACCTCTTCTGCCAGAAACTCGGTATCGATATGGGCGTAAATATGGAGGCTGTTGCCAAGATTAACGAGCAGTTGAAGGATATCCGTACCGAATTGAATGTTTCGGTATTCGGTAAGGATAAGCCTGCCCCAAAGCCATTTAATCCACTCACTGATGCTACTCCTGCCGAGGTTGAGGAGCAACTCAACCGTGCAGTAGCGGCTGCCGAGAAGGAGGACTTCGTAACATTGCTTGATGCCGCACAGAAGATCGAGGCATACTTTGGCTTCCCGGCTCCGAACAAACTCGTTCAGGAGGCGGAGATTCCTGGCGGTATGTACTCTAATATGGTTGCGCAGTTGCAGGCTTTGAAGGCAGAGGATATCTTGCCAAAGGCTATGGAGTTGATTCCGGAGGTTCGCCTCTCGGCTGGTCTTCCACCACTCGTAACCCCTACATCGCAGATTGTTGGTGCTCAGGCTGTTAACTGCGCACTCGACTTGAAGGCAGGTCGTCCGATGTACACAACCAAGAACAATCAGTTCGTAAATCTCGTGAAGGGCGAGTACGGAACAACTCCTGTAAAGATTGATCCTGAATTCCGCTTCAAGATTTGCGGTGTTCGCGAGGAGAGCAACTACGATATCTCGAAGTATCAGCACCAGCCAAACCCTGAACTCCCTGAGGCAGGAGGTGTAAAGCTCGCAGAGAACGAGAAGGAGGAGTTGTTGCTCGAATTGTTCCCACTTGTGGCTAAACCATACCTCACAGGCGTTAAGACTAAGGCTTATCAGGCAAAGGTTGCAGCCGAGGCCCCTGCAAAGGAGGAGGCAGCTGTTGCAGAGCCTAAGTCGCAACCTATCACCGGTCATACTATCGTTGCTCCACTCCCTGGTAAGGTTATTGAGTTCAAGGTGAAGGTTGGCGATGCTGTTGCAGTAGGTCAGGAGGTTGCAGTCTTGGAGGCAATGAAGATGGAGAACTCTATCACTTCTGACGCAGCCGGCTATGTTAAGCAAATTTTGGTTGTTGCAGGCGAGAATGTAGCTACTGACGCAGTGCTTATCGAGTTGAGTGATGCTCCGGTTGTTGCGAAGGCAGAGGTTGCTGCACCTAAGGCTGTTGTGGGTAATAAGGTTGTAGCGCCACTCCCTGGTCGTGTTATCTCGTTGAAGGTCAAGGTGGGTGATACTGTAAAGGCTGGCGATGAGGTTGCTGTTTTGGAGGCGATGAAGATGGAGAACTCCATCACTTCGGACTACGACGGTACTGTTCAGCAGGTTGCTGTTGCCGAGGGCGATAATGTTGCAACTGATGCAGTATTGATGATTATCGGATAATGTTTAACCTATAAAATGAAGAAATCTTATGGGATTTTTGAAGGAATTTAAGGCATTTGCTCTCAAAGGCAATGTGATGGATATGGCAGTCGGTGTTATCATCGGTGGTGCTTTCGGAAAGATTGTAACATCGTTGGTAAATGATATCCTTATGCCACCAATCGGTATGTTGCTCGGCAATGTCGATTTCAAGGACTTGAAGGTTAATCTTGCAGCCGTTAAAGATGCAGCCGTATCGGTTGTGAATGAGGGTGCAGTGCCATCGGAGCCTGTATATTGGAACTATGGCGCATTTATTCAGCAGGTTGTGGATTTCACAATCCTGGCGTTGTGCGTATTCTTGCTCGTGAAGTTTATGACTAAACTCTCGAACTTGAAGAAGAAGGAGGAAGCACCGGCAACGCCACCTGCACCACCAGCTCCATCGAAGGAGGAGGTACTTCTCACCGAGATTCGTGATTTGTTGAAGCAGGGTAAGTAGTCCTACTTGTAGATAACAGTAAAGGAGTTGCAATGCAACTCCTTTGTTGTTTCTATAACACTCGTCGGAAAATGGCGAGTGGAAATCTTCGCACGGGTCGGAGCCACAACCAAATCTTTGCGAAGAAGAGGTGGAGGGCCGAGCAATCTACCACGCCATATATCTTGTCGCGCGCAACTTGCTCTGTACCAAGATAGTTGCCATCGCCAAGCAGGGTTACAGACTCCTCGCCCACCTCGATTATGCGATGCACAACAAAGGCGTGTCCTGCATCAGCCATCACTACATTGTATTTGCGTATATCGCTCTCTTTAATAGGTCGTAGTGTGATGGTTGAACCGCTGCGGAAGAAAGGTAGCATACTCTCACCCTTAACCGATACACGCACGGTATTACCTTCGAGAAGGGTATCACGCACAATCGAAAAGAGTTCGCGATTGGATATGGAGCGAGTACTATTCATCTCTATTTTCCAAAGATAGTTGAGAAGGACAACTCGGCAGCTGCGGCATTAGGCAAGCACTCCAAGTGATAGACGGGGGTGCAGGTGATA
Organism: Alistipes sp.; assembly: GCA_045633465.1. Taxonomy (GTDB): domain Bacteria; phylum Bacteroidota; class Bacteroidia; order Bacteroidales; family Rikenellaceae; genus Alistipes. The sequence goes on along the minus strand of JAZQYJ010000127.1, from coordinate 38,016 downwards.
ATCTCCGACACTGTGTTGCAAATCATATCTTGCAAGTGGCTGTCGTAGGCAAATGCCGGTGGGCACGAAGGAAGTATTGCACCAATAGCCAAAAGGGTAGGCAGACGATGAATCTTGTTGTACGGAGCCTGCGAAAGGCGCATCAATCCACGCACCGGAACATGCTTATTTACATAACAAGGAGTCTTTCCACTCCAAGGCGAGCCATAGACAACGCATTTTCCGTCAATCATACGAATTATCGGACTATCATCATTGAGCAATCTTGCCCCTTCGATATTCTCACGCCATAGTCGGGTATGGGTGCTTTTGCCTGTTCCCGACTCTCCAAGACATAATACGCCTTGATGCTCTTTTACTACAACCGAGGAGTGAATGGCTATCGCTTTGAGAGGTGCGATAACTATACCAAACATTATCCAAAGACCAAAGCGCAAAAGGGATGGATCTATCTTCTCGAAACAGCCAATATTGCTCTCGATAGTGTTCGAGCCATCTTTCTTCACAAAGATAAAGGTCGCGCCATCGTGAGTCATCGAAAAACGATACCCCTCGGCATAACGAGCCAATTCTCCCGATGCATACTCCTGCTCGAACTCAAATGTGTGAATAACCTTTGTTGCGGGATGCGTATCGTTATCTATTGGGCACTCCATGCGTACCACCATTGTCGGCTCGGTTGCGCAATCGCCCTCTATTTCAAAGGGCTTAAAACCGCGCAAACCGCACTCGACCATATCGCTGTGTGCGCCTTCGGTGCGAATTATAAAGTCTGCTATGCTGTAATTCATATTATAGAGTTGTTTTTTCAAGAGTTACGATGCGGTTACAGTAGTCGAGCGAGCTATCTCTGTGGGCAACCACGACTATTGTGAGGTCCTTGTTCGAGGTCGAAAGATTTTCGATTGCGCGATTGATGTTCTGCTCGGTGGTGTTGTCGAGCGATGAGGTTGCCTCATCGAAGAAGAGAATGTCGGCCTGCTTGTAGAGTGCACGAGCGATACCTATACGCTGACGCTGACCACCCGAAAGGAGCGCACCACACTCGCCAATGCGGGTGTGAATACCCTTTGGCAATGACGCCACAAACTCCGATAGCGAAGCCGCCTCGATGCATCTTTCGATATGTGCCATATCGACATCCTGCTCTTCGCAACCGAGCGCAATATTTGCGAGAATGGTGCTATCCGTCAGAAAAGTATTCTGCGAAACATAACCAATGCTGTTTTGCCATTTGCGTAAAATGTCGCCTTGCAACTCCTTGCCGTCAATATATACGCCACCCTCGGTAGGTCGGTAGAGCCCCAACAATATGTTTAGTAGGGTTGTCTTGCCTACGCCCGACTCTCCATTTATACCCACCTTCTCGCCCTTGTGAATGGTGAGCGAGATGTTGCGGAGTGTGTCGTTTGTGCTATCCTTAAAGCGGAAAGATAGGTTGCGCACCTCGATAGCCTTGTTGAAAAGAAGTTGCTCAGTGCAGCGACTCTTCAAGGCCTTGTCGCTCTTATCTTTTGCTTCGTTGAGTATATCTATTGTGTAACGATTATATCGCAATGCGCTCCACGCGCTCATGATGTTGCGAGCAGAAGGTAATAGGCGCAGACCGGCAACGGCAAATACACCGAAGAGAATTTTCATATCGGCTCCTGCTAACACTGTACCCAAGCATAGCAGAAGGGACATTCCTATTGCCAATCCTGTTTCGGTGAGGTTCTGAGGCAACATCGAGATTGTTGCATTTTTGCGACCAACCTCTACAATCGTATCTAATTCCTTCTCAAAAAGAGAAAGGCGATGAGGAAAAGCATTGTTGATTTCGATGTCGGCATAGCCTCGGAAGCTCTCTATGACATCGCGGTATTTACGGCGTTGAGCCTCGTTCTCGATATTACCATAACGGTCGAGTCTGTAACGCATTAAAGCGAAGTATAGCCATGCGACAGGGATGAAAACCGCCATTGATAGCAATGCCCCCATGGGTGAAAGTATCGCTATCGAGATAAAAATCATAACGAGCAATAATACCTCACTTGCCAATAGAGCCAATGGTCGCAATACACCGGTAATAAATGTGTAGCATACGACATTTACATTGCGTGAGAGTACCGCGGAGTTCTCGCTTTTGATAAACTGCAAACCTTGTTCAAAGTATCCGACAAAAAGGCGGCGCGAAAGATAGCGATAGAGTGCATAGATATAATCGCGCTCCACACGGTAGAGTAGCAGATTTATAAGGTTCTTGACAACGATGAATAGAACGACTGCCGCTGCCACTGCTATTACGAAGTGTTTGTCTGACGAAAAACCGAAAAAGTTGTAAATGCTATGCAGAACTGCGTTAGAATGCATATTCTCCGAGTCGAGGATAAGGTACAGCACCGGAAGAAGTGCTGCCAAACCCACAAAGTTTAAGAGTGCGCGCACGAAAATAGTAAGGCTTGCGCCTATGCCTTTCAAGCGAAACTCCTTCGGTATTATGTCTAAAACTTTGAAATTCATTCTACAAAGATAGTATTAAATCATCAAAAATCAACCACTAATTCTCTATTTGAGTGATTTTGCCCGTTGGAACATACCATACATAACCCTTTACCGATGTGTAACCCATCTCTTTTATCGCCTTGATGTACTCCTCGACCTGTCGGATATGGGCGTTCTCCTCCCTACCGAACTTATAGTCGATAACTACCGCTTCGCCATTGCGAGTCATCACTCTGTCGGGGCGTTTTGACTTGCCGTCAGGGAGTATTATGTTGCGCTCTTTGTGGAGCATACTCCAACTGCCGTTAAACCACTCGCCGGCAATAGAGTTGTCGAGAGTAGAGGCTATCTGCTCTTTCAGACATACAATATCCTCCCTACTCAACTCTCCGTTTATCACCATCTCGTTGAGTGTGGCAAAGATATCCTCTCTTGTTGTAGCGTTCTCGAATGCGCGATGCAGTCGAATACCCATATTGCGAGGAGTTAAAGCGTTGGTATCCTCCGCAAAGTAGCGCGATAACGATGTGCGGAATCGAAGCGAAACGGGCGATACATTGTATCGTCTTAATACTGAGGTTTTGCTGTTTATCTTCTTCTGCTCTTCTGGCTCTGGGGCGTCGAATGTGCCTATTTCGTAGTAGCGATGCTTTGCTCCTTCGTTCTGCTGCATCTTTTCGCCGAAGATATCGAGCAGTAAAGAGTCGATGGACTCTCCTCGCTTGCGATTAGGAAGGAATAGATGTAGTTGTTCCTTTGCTCGTGTAGTGGCAACATAGAGCATATTCAGGGCATCGACGCAAGTATAGACGACCTCTCGGAAATAACCATCAGCAAAGAGCGATTCGCCAACCGAACGGTTGAACGAGATTGGGAATACGCCAACATCGTCGAGATGCTTGTTCGATGCAGCCTTCGACCAGATGATATTCGATACATAGCCGCTCGAATCGAGTGGCTCCAAAGACCACGAGCAACGAGGCATAATGATGACCTTGTTTTCCAGACCTTTCGCCTTGTGTATAGTGAGGATTTCGATGGCTCTATCGCTGCGCTCTACACGCACCGACAATCCATCGCCCTTCTCTTGCCACCACTTGTCGAAGAGTGCGATGTCGGCAACCTTGCCTGCCGAGAAACGAGATATATGCTCGTGTAGAGCCAGAATATAAGCTGCTTGTCCCTCTAAATCCTCGGCATAGCGAATGGTTATATGGTTGAACGCCTCCTCGGGCGACATCGTGCGTATCGAGTCGAGAAAGGCATTCTCTTCCTCGTCGAGTTGGGTGCCGAAGAGGTCGCCGTTGTGCAGATGGTTGTATTGCACAAGCGATGTGGTGTCGTTGCGATTGATGGCGAGTCGCATAATCGCAATAATAAGTTTTACGGCAGGCGAGGTTGCAAGGCTCAACGCCTCCTCGGTGGTGATCTCGAACCACAACTCCTTCGGTAGTAAATCTCGGTAGTATAGCAACTCCTCGGCTATATCCATTCCCTCGCTGTTTTTGCGTACAAGTATGGTTATGTCGCGAGGTAGAAAACCGCGCTCTAAAACCTCTCGAATGCGCTCGATGTAGAGTGGCATACCACTCTCTCCAACCAACTCTTTCTCTCCCTCTGCTGGTGCAGTAATAGAGATATAGCCATTGCTATTGTGCTTGCGACGAGGTGTCTGTTCGTGATCTGCATAGGCCCTACGGAGCGTGTCGTAGAGTTCGGTCTTGCACTCTGCTGATATGCGATGTGCTCTGTCAGCCTCATTTAGGCGGGCATTTAGTTTGTCGTTCTCTCGCTCTATGATAGAGGAAAAGAGGGCATTGTTGAACTCCACGATATTTGGCAGACTACGCCAATTATTTTTTAATGGAATGCGATTGCTGTCAGCAAGATTTTGCTCAATTTCTCCGCCCAAGATTCGCCAATCGCCACCTCGCCAACGATATATCGACTGCTTAACATCTCCCACGATAAGTACCGAAGTGTCTGTCGATTGAGCCATTGCATTGTGCAAGAGTGGCAAAAAGTTGTTCCACTCCTTGACCGAGGTGTCTTGGAACTCGTCAATCATAAATTTATTGAAGTAGCTGCCGACCTTCTCGTAGATAAATGGCGCGTCAGATTCGGAGATAAAACCTGCAATGGCGTGTTTTGTCTCGGCAAGGAGCATCGAATTCTCCTCTTTGCAAATCTCCTCGACCTTCTCTTGTAGGTCGTGCAATAGGGCGAAACCTCGGAAGTTGCGAGAGAGTATGCGATGAGTGTTTTCGAGCGTTTTCAACTCAATAAACTCCTTGTATATCTCTGCAAACATTGTTTGCAACTCGGTAGCAAGGGCTATCAAGTCGGGTGTTGCCTTTCCTTTGTTGAACCACTCCTCGGGCGAGTCGTCGAGGTGTCGCAGCGTTGCATCGGTGATTTTGTCGAGCGTACCGTCGGCTACCTTCTCGAAAATTTTCGTGAATTTAAGTTTGAAATCCTCGTGCGAATAACCTCGCGAGAGAATTGCCTGCAAAGCCTGCTCTCCTCTTGCCATGAATGCCTTGCGCCTATCGACGACTACTGCCGAGAATTTGTAAATAGCCTTTTTTAGCGACTCCTTATCCTTGCTATTTTTGATGATGTCTTTGGTCGACTCTTTGAATAACTCGCCGTTCAGGGCTGTTATTGCGCTGCGAATATCCCACCTCTCGCCATCGCTTATGCGCTCCTCGGTTAGCTCCTCCAACCAACTGCGCAACTCCTTGTTGCTAGTGATATTCTTGATTAGTTCATCTACGCTCTTTGCAAGTATGGGTGCTGTATCCAACTCCGTAGAGAAGTTCAAATCAATATCCAACTCGCGGACAAAAGCTCGCAATATGCGTTGAAAGAATGTGTCGTTCGTCAGCACCGTAAAATGCGAATAGTCGTGCAGAATAAGCGAACGAACAATTTGCGCTCGCTTGCGTAGCGTTGTTTCATCGAGCGAGGTCTCTTTCATCAACTCTGCAAGGTGGTCGCTCTCTTGTCCCGATGCAAGCAGATGAATCTCTTTCAATATACGACTTTTCATCTCTTCGGTAGCCTTGTTTGTGAAGGTTACGGCAAGAATGCGTTTATAGAACGAGCGGTCAAAATAGACCTCTCCCTGCTCATTTCGGCGGTTGCGAAGAACATCGTATATATATTCGTGTGCAATGCGATAAGTCTTACCCGAACCGGCACTTGCCGGCACGATTACAGCACGATTGGGAGTTTTGGAGAGTTGCATCTATCTAAAATTTTCGTAAAGTTAATAAATAAAGATTGAAAAATTGGTAGTTTGAGAAAAAAGTTGTAACTTGCATACCTAAATATATAATATATAATGGTATGAAAAGAGTAGTAATCATAATTATATCAGCAATGGTGGCATTTACGGCTTCGGCACAAAATGCCCCTTCAAATAACTCTACTGCTGCGACTGAACAGGTTGTTTCGATTCCTAAAACCGATTGGATAACACCTTTTAACAGGGTGAAAATTGACGGTCCGATGAATGTTGTTTTCAAGAGGGTTGCTACATCAGAAGAGAATCGCATAACCTACGATACAAAGGGTAATATAACATCGAAATTCAAATTCGAGGTGGATAAAAATGGGGTGCTTGTTGTTAGCGAGAAGTTTGATTCCAAGCGTACATCTGTTACCGATATAATCATCTACTATAACTCGTTACGAGAGATTAAGATAGCTCATGCGAAGGCGGAATTTGAGGATGTTGTCGAAAATGACCTTCTCGATTTAGCCGTATCGGGTGGAGCAATGGTGTCACTCGAAATAAAGACTCTTGATGCCGCGGTTGAATGTACTGGTGTAAGCCGCTTGACACTGAACGGCTCGACAAAATATCTCACAATGAGCGTATCGACAGCTAAGGCTGATTGCACCAAGCTTGCAGTAGTTTCGGCAACCGTTGCAGTCTCTCACTCGGCAGAGTTGCGCTTGATGGTGTCGGAGCGTTTGGATGCGACAACTTCGACAGGTGCAAAATTGCTTTATAAGGGTCACCCGGTAATTATCCGCGACCATACTCTTGTCTTTGGTGGAGATATAATCAATATAAACTAACTACTCCGTAAATAGCGAGTGTTATGGCTACCTTTATCGAGGAGGTTGCAACTAAGCTTTACGAAAAATATGGCGATGATATCTCCTCGCTCACTATCGTATTGCCATCGAAACGAGCCAGGCTCTTCTTTGCCGAGGCGTTGTCGAAGGTGGCGATGCGCCCAATATGGGAGCCTACATATATCTCGATAGATGATTTGATGTGCCAACTTTCTAACCTTCACAAGGTGGATAAGTTGCGTCTTGTAGCGGAGTTGCATAAGGTCTATTCTAAATATCACGAAGAGAGTTTCGACGACTTTTATCATTGGGGAGAGGTGCTTATCGCCGACTTCGATATGGTGGATAAGTATAAGGTCGATGCCTCGCAACTATTCTCCAATATCCGAGATTTGAAGGAGATAGAGGCGGATATGAGTTATCTCTCTGCCGAGCAAATCGAGATGATAAATCGTTTTTGGCGGACTCTGACAGGTGGAAAAGATGACGCTGTTGAGGGGTCGAAGGCAAAGCGAAAATTCTTGACTATTTGGCGCTCACTCGGAAATATATACAATGAGTTCCGTGCTCGTTTGCGTGAGTTGAATTTGGGCTATACCGGAATGATATATCGCGAGACAGTAGAGCGATTGGAGCTGGGAAAAGTGTCGATGTCGAGTGATGAGCGATATGTCTTTGTTGGTTTCAATGCTTTGTCGAAGTGCGAAAAGTTGCTACTCCAATATATGCAACGCAATTGTAGCGTGGAATTTTATTGGGACTACGATTGCTACTATACCGAAAATAAGTTTCAGGAGGCGGGAATGTTTATCCGCGAGAACCTCTCAATGTTTGGCGAAGAGGAGGGTATATCGCACAATAATTTCCGTAATATGAAATCGGTAAATGTTCTATCTACATCGTCGAATGTGGCTCAATGTCAATGTGTTGTCGATATTTTGGAGAAGATAGCGTCGAAGCACTATGGTGTTTTGGGCAAGGATACTGCTGTGGTGCTTACAGACGAAAATATGCTGATGCCGTTGCTCTATGCTCTGCCCGAGAAGTTCAAGACGGAGCAGATTGGTGATAAGGGCGAAGTGGTAAAGCCTGCAATAAATGTAACAATGGGTTATCCGCTGCGTAATACTCTGGCATACTCGTTTGTGGAGCGACTGTTGGAGTTGCAGAAACATGCCGAAGGTGGCGACGGAAAGGAGATTACATTCTACTATGTAGATGTCAATGGTCTGCTTGCTCATCCATATATTGCCGATATTTCAACCTCTGAATATAGCGCATTGCGTGCCGAGATAGTAAAACATCGTCTATTCCAAGTGCCAGCTTCAATGCTTGCAACAACGCCTTTGTTGCAAAGACTTTTCCGTAAGGCAAATGGGTGGCGCGAATTGTCAGAATACCTGTTGGATGTTATAGATGCTGTTGTTGCAACGGCGGAGATGGGTGCCGAGAGTGCATTCCGCTCGGAGTTTTTGGCTATGGTGTCGGATGCTCTTGTGAAGGTGCAGAATGTGGTGGAGCAGTGCAATGTGGATATCTCCGAGTCGATATATCGTTCGCTTGTGCGCCGTCATCTGCAAGCCGAGCGAGTGCCATTTACCGGTGAGCCGTTGGAGGGGTTGCAGGTTATGGGTATTCTCGAAACGAGAAATCTCGACTTTAAGAATGTTATTCTGCTCTCGATGACCGATAATAACTTTCCAGGTAGTCGTGCAACCGATAAATCGTTCTTGCCATACGGCTTGCGCTATGGATTTGATATTCCTACGGCCGAGCATCACGAGGGAGTATATGCCTATTACTTCTATCGTTTGATTGAGCGAGCCGAAAATCTATATATGCTCTATTCCTCGGCTGCCGACGACAAGAGTACGGGCGAACCAAGCCGTTATATTCGCCAGATAGAGTATGAAACCGACTTTAAGATAGACTATATGAATGTCGGTGTGGAGGTGTCGCTTTCGGATAGTTGCGATATTGTAGTAGATAAGGATGTTGAGGTCTTCGATAAGTTGTTGCGTTTTACGCGCGATAAAACGCTCTCTCCAACTGCATTCTCAACCTATGTTAAGTGCCCGTTGAAGTTCTATTACGATGTTGTTGAGCGTCTGCGCCCGGAGGACGAGTTGGAGGAGTCGGTCGATAATATGACCTTCGGAAATATCTTCCACGAGGCTGCCGACTTGCTCTATTCGCAGACAAAGGGGTGCGATAATCCGGCTTTGCGATTGGTTGAGCTTCGAGATAACGGAGAGGTAGAGAGGTGTATCGATAAGGCTATTGCAAAGGCATACTTTGGATATAAAGATGGTGTGTTGAGAGGTGAATTGGGTGGAGAGCTTTTGATTATTCGCAATATTGTGCGGGAATATCTGGGCAAAAATCTGCTCGATTACGACATTCGTAACGACGAGTTCGTTGCTGTAAAGACCGAATGCGATGTTAATATGACACAGCCGATAAAGGTTGGTAGTAAATCCTATGAGGTCCATTTGGCGGGTCGTGCCGACCGTATTGATACACTAAAAAATGGTCAGTTGCGAGTCATAGACTATAAGACAGGAAAACCTCGCTTGAATTATAACGGTATAGAGTCGTTGTTCCATGGCGAGCCGATAGCAACCAAGCGAGAGTCGAACATTATAAACACCTTGCTCTATTCGATGATGATATCGCACGAACATAGCAAAGATGTTCGCCCCGAGTTGTACTATGTCGGCTCGATGGTGCATGATGATTACTCGCCACGCTTTATCGAGACAATAGAGCGCAAGAGTCGAACACTCGAAGCCTATTCCGAGGTTGCCGAGGAGTTTGAGTCGGAGGTCGAAAACACTTTGCGGGAGATGTTTGATAAATCCATTCCTTTCCGACAGTGCGAGGACTCCTCGGCTTGTAAATATTGTAATTATCAGACAATATGTAATAGAAAATAGAGATGTCGAACTTCGGCATCTCTATCTGTTTTCTAAGTTGTTTAGGATATTACTCCTACTTTTCCACTATCGAGCGGATATTCTGAATAAGCATCGACACCGCCACCGAGTTGAAACCTCCCTCCGGAATAATTACATCGGCATAGCGCTTCGATGGCTCAACAAACTGTTCGTGCATGGGCTTTACGGTTGTGGTATATTGCGAAATCACCGACTCCATAGAGCGACCACGCTCACGCACATCGCGCAAGATACGGCGTGCCAAGCGAACATCTGCATCGGTATCGACATAGACCTTAATATCCATAATGTTGCGCAACTCCTCGTTCTCGAAGATGAGGATACCATCAACGATTACAACCTTCGATGGCTCGATTGTCAAGGTCTCTTCGGTGCGGTTGTGCTCCACGAATGAGTAGGTTGGACACTCAATCGTCTTACCCTCCTTCAATGCTTTGATATGCTCGACCATCAGCCAAGTGTCGAACGCATCTGGGTGGTCATAGTTGAGTTTTGTGCGCTCCTCGTAGGTGAGTTCGGGATGCGCCTTGTAGTAGAAGTCGTGGCAGATAGTCGCCACATCATCATTCTTGAAAGCCTCCTGCAAGCGTTTTACGAGCGTACTCTTGCCCGAGCCTGTACCACCTGCAACACCAATTACTACAACATCTTTCATAGAGTTGAGAGTTTTAAGTTGAGAGTTGAGAGATATGACGAAGAGTTGAAAGTTATCCACTCTCAACTCTCCACTCTCAACTGTAAATTATGCGTCAATATTTGCGTATGTTGCGTTCTCCTCGATAAACTCGCGGCGTGGAGCAACCTCGTCGCCCATCAACATCGAGAATATACGGTCAGCCTCGGCTGCGTTCTCAATCGTTACCTGGCGCAACAGACGAGTCTCAGGGTTCATCGTGGTATCCCACAACTGCTGATGGCTCATCTCTCCAAGACCTTTGTAACGCTGTACCTGTGCGCCCTTGCCAATCTCTGCGATGTGGCCCTCACGCTCCTCCTCGGTCCAGCAGTAGAACTCCTTATTGCCCTTATATACACGGTACAATGGTGGGGTAGCGATATATACATGGCCATTCTCCACCAACTCCTTCATCTTGCGGAAGAAGAATGTAAGCATAAGTGTCGAGATGTGAGCACCATCGACATCGGCATCGGTCATGATGATAACCTTGTCGTAACGCAACTTTTCGAGGTTCAATGCCTTAGAATCCTCCTCGGTGCCGATTGTAACACCCAAGGCGATAAACATATTCTTTATCTCCTCATTGTCCCACATCTTGTGTTCAAGAGCCTTCTCGACATTCAAAATCTTACCGCGCAATGGCATAATGGCCTGGTAGTTACGGTCGCGGCCCTGCTTTGCAGTACCACCCGCCGAATCTCCCTCGACGAAGAAAATCTCGGCAATCGAGCGGTCACGCGACGAGCAGTCTGCCAACTTACCCGGAAGACCGGCACCCGAAAGTGGGCTCTTGCGCTGTACCGACTCACGAGCCTGACGAGCTGCGTGACGAGCCGTAGCAGCGAGGATGACCTTCTGCACGATAGCCTTTGCATCTTTTGGATTCTCCTCCAAGTAGTTGCTCAAAGCCTCCGACATTGCGCCATCTACGGCAGCCGAAACTTCGTCGTTACCCAACTTGGTCTTGGTCTGTCCCTCGAACTGAGGCTCCGCAACCTTAACCGAGATAACTGCGGTCAAACCCTCGCGGAAGTCATCACCGCTAATTTCGAACTTCAACTTCGACAACATTCCCGACTCGTCGGCATAACGCTTCAAGGTACGAGTCAAAGCACGGCGGAAACCGGTAAGGTGAGTACCACCCTCTATGGTGTTGATGTTGTTTACATACGAATGAACATTCTCCGAGAAGGAGTTGTTGTACTGCATTGCAACCTCCACAGGAACACCATTCTTCTCGGTGTCGAGATAGATAATCGAGTCGATAATCTTCTCACCGCGAGTCTTATCGAGGTACTGCACAAACTCCTGCAAACCATTCTCCGAGTAGAAACGCTCCGAGCGAGGCTCACCGGTCTGCTCATCCTTGTCGCGCATATCGGTAATGGTGAGGGCAATGCCCTTGTTGAGGAATGCCAACTCACGCAATCGTGCCGAGAGAATCTCGTAACGATAGGTAGTTGTCAATGTGAAGATTGAAGCATCAGGCTTGAATGTTACGATTGTACCACGATCCTCACAATCGCCAATAATCTCAACTTGTGAGGTAGGGTGACCTTGGCTGTAAGTCTGCTTGTAAATCTTGCCGCCACGGTGAATCTCCGCAACGAGAAGAGTAGAGAGCGCATTCACACACGACACACCTACACCGTGCAGACCTCCCGAAACCTTGTAACTGCCCTTGTCGAACTTACCTCCCGCGTGGAGAACGGTCAAAACAACCTCCAAAGCCGATTTTCCCTCCTTCTCGTGGAAGTCGGTAGGGATACCACGACCATTGTCGCGTACGGTAATCGAGTTATCCTCGTTGATAGTTACATAAATGTCGGTACAATAACCTGCCAGCGCCTCGTCGATAGAGTTGTCGACAACCTCATAAACAAGGTGGTGCAAACCTTTTTCACCTACATCTCCGATGTACATCGCAGGACGCTTGCGCACAGCCTCCAAACCCTCCAAAACTTGGATGTTGGACGCTGAATACTCCTCTTCCTGCCCTTTCTTCAAAATTTCTGTTTCGTTAGCCATATATCTATGTTTAATCTAATTTTCAATCCTTCTATCGCGCGTACGCGTTAAATCGTGCAAATATAAACCTTTTTTTTGAATTATGCAACTCTAAATCGAAGATTTAGGTGCAATAAGTTCGCGAATATCCACTTCGTGTGCTGTGTTTTGTGCAAAAAGCAGTGTTCTGGTCGGATAACTCTCTATGAGAGTTGTGTTGTGTGTGGATATTATTACGGCTGTTCCCTTCGATGCAATTTCGTGGAAAAGTCGTATAATGCCCTCTGCGGTTACGGGGTCGAGATTTACCGTAGGTTCGTCGGCTAAAATAACCTCTGGCGAGTTGAGTAATGCACGAGCGATAACCAGTCGCTGGCGCTCGCCACCCGATAGTTCGAATGGCATCTTCATCTCTTTGCCATTTAGACCTACCAAGCCTAAAACCTCCTCTATGCGGTGTTCCATTGCACCTTTGCCACTCCAACCTGTTGCTTGCAGTGCGCAGAGCAGATTGTCGTAGATATTACGGTCCGAGAGCAATATTAGTTCTTGAAATACCATACCGACCTTGCGGCGCAAATATGGAATTTTGCTTTGTCGTAGGCGTGTTAAATCGAAGCCTGAAATCTCTCCCATGCCCTCTACTAATGGTAATTCTCCGTACAGTGTTTTTAGGAATGAGGATTTGCCGCTACCTACACGGCCTATGAGATAGATAATCTCTCCTGAACAAACTTCGAGATTGAGGTTTTCGAGTATCTTTTCGCCTGTCTTCTCGCGAGTTCGGGGTGTGAGTGTAACATTCGGGTTGTCAGTGTGATATATGCCTGCGCCCTGCAACTTTACAACTATCTTTTTGTCCATCTTTTCGTGTACTTATATTTCTGCGTAAAGATACGAAAATAAATTGAAAATGAAGAATTAAAAATTAAAAATTTTTAGAGAAAATAGGGGCAGTTAGGGGCATTAGGGGTTGTTAGAGGTTTTAGGGGTTGTTAGGGAGAGTCGAACGGGTGCAGCAGTTGAGAGGTGACCGAAGGGAGGTTGATGCAATCGGAGATTGTTGGCTTTAGAAAATGTAGTGGCGAAAATTTATTTTCAGACACAGCATTTTATAAAGACAATTATTTGCGACAGCAAACATCAACCGACCACAGACAAGTCGCCCGAAACGCCACCGACTGAACGACCGAGCCACCGAAACGAAAAAAAAAGAGCGAAAAAAATCACTCTTTTTGAAGTGGAGGTGGCGAGAGTCGAACTCGCGTCCAAACAAGGAGCCCGAAGGCTTTCTACACGCTTAGTCGTCACTTAATCCTTCTCCGAGTGCCCGGCAGACGGCCGCCAAACCCAAGGCCCAGCCCCTAAATTTCGCACGATAATCGAGGCGCATATCGCACTATCTTCAAATGTTTGATACCCCGTATGAAGAGTTGTTATGAAGCGGAACACCTCTTCGGGATACTCGTTGATGGACAAGCCTTGTGTCCTTCAATTAAGCCAATTTTCCTTGAAAATTAGGCAGCGAGTGCATAGCTATTATTGCCATTTGTAGTTTGAGTGTTGCAGATTTACGAGCGCCCACACAATGCTCGGCGTGCTTACGGTCAAACTCTACCTGCTGTCAAAACCGGTCACCCCCGATTTCTGGTAGTTCTTGCGAGTAATGCGGTGCAAAGATAGTGCAAAAAAATTGAGAATTAAAAATTGAGAATTAAAAATGATTCTTTGCGCTCTGTTGCTTGCTGGTATTTGGCTTGCGTTTTGTATGAACAAAAAGATTATGGGAGCATTGCGCCATCATATCGCGCTGATAATATCGAATGTACTCTTTGGAGTGTCGTTCTCGGTCTATGTGTCGCTGTTGCACGGTGCAATGCGCCCTGAACAGCTGTTCGTTCTGCAACTATTGTTCTCTCTGTTCATTTTTACGCCTTTGGCTATTGTTCAGCGAGGTTTCTTTCGGCTCTCGCTTAATGACTTTGGCTCTATATTTATAGTTGCTCTGCTCGTTGTTTTCGGGTGGTGGTATCTGCTTATGCAGGGGGCTTCATATACCAATCCGATTGATGCTTCGACAATTACTGTAATAGGTCCAATATTTACACTTTGGACATCGATTATTGCTCATTCTCGGAGAACTGTTAAAGGCGAAAAGCTGGGCTTAATAGTTGCGTTGGCGGGTGTTATGGCGATTTTGATAGATAGAGGTATGTCGCTTGTCGGTGGAAGAGGAGAGGGCTATGGAAATGCGCTGATTTTGTGTGCAGTTATTGCGATTTCGGTAAATACCGTGCTTATTACACCGGTACTTCGTCGATGTGGAACATTAGTGGTTATGGGGTGGTACTACCTTGTTGGAACACTGCTCTCAATACCTCTGATTGTAGCAGAATTGCCGACAATAAATATGTTCGATTTTACGCATTTGCAATGGGTGGATATTGGTTATATTCTAATCCTTGGCTCGGCGTTGCCGATGTTTTTGCTCTATAAAAGTTCGGAGCATCTTACAGCTGTTCACAACGCATTATATCACTATATTCAGCCAATTCTCGCAACTCTGTTTGCCCTATTGCGCGGACAAGCAAAAATAGACCGCACCAATATTTTCGGTGCGGTACTTATATTTATAGGTATGTTGTGCGTTGTTCTTTCGACGCCTCGCAACGAAGTTGCTACTCGCGAATAATCTTAAACTCGTTGCTCTCGCCGAATGCGATAATTGAACTTGGTTGTCCCGTTGGTCTGCCCTGAAAACGAGGATTTACCATAAAATCGACACCCTCGATAATCTCCTTTGAGATGTCACGCACACTGCGAGGTGTCGGCTCGCCCGAGATGTTTGCCGAGGTCGAGACGATAGGTCGTCCGAACTTGCGGAGCAACTTG
Source organism: Alistipes sp. (assembly GCA_045633465.1). Taxonomy (GTDB): domain Bacteria; phylum Bacteroidota; class Bacteroidia; order Bacteroidales; family Rikenellaceae; genus Alistipes. Next base: position 22,908 of record JAZQYJ010000127.1, on the reverse strand, counting down.
TTGCAAAATTCGTGGTCGGGAACACGCACACCCAAAGTCTTTGCTTCGGGGATAAGGTTTTTTGCTAAGCCCGTAGCACCCGGCAGAATAAGAGTCAGCGGTTTTGTTGCCATCTCCATAACCTCGAAGGCGATGCCTGGGGCCTTATCAACATAACGCACAACCATATCGGCATCACGACATAATACCAACATTGCGTGCTTATCCTCGCTGCGTTTCAAGGCGTAAATTTTTGCCACAGCCTCCTCGTTTGTTGCGTCGCAGCCAATGCCCCAAACCGTATCCGTAGGGTAGAGTATAATACCGCCCTTGCGCAGTACCTCTATTGCCAAACCAATCTCTCTATCCATCGTTTAGTGTTTTTTAGGTAGGATTTCAATCCAATAGTCATCGGGGTCATTGATGAAGTACAGACCCATATCGAAATTCTCGTAGCAGATACAACCCATCTCACGGTGATACTCGCGCACGGCATCGTAGTCGCCCTCTACACGAAGGCAGAGGTGGGTTTCGTTGTCGCCTAACTCGTATGCACCCTCTTTGTCGCGCAACCAAGTGAGCTCCAAGAGGAAGTGTCCGCTATCGTCGCCCAAATAGACGAGGATAAACGAGCCGTCGGCTGCCTCCTTGCGCTTTGCCTCCTTCAAGCCGAGAGCCTTCTCGTAGAATGCAATGCTGCGCTCCAAGTCGGTAACATTTATGTTCAAATGGTCGAATGTACTTTTAATCTCCATAATACCTATTTATTATTTATTCTGTACAACTGTGATATCCATCGTGAGGTTGCCCACCATACCGAAAACATAGAGCTTGCGACGCTCGCCTGTTTTGTTGGGTTGTGCAATGAGGTGAATTTCGTCGCCACCCTTTACGGTGGTTGCTGTGAGCCAATCGTATGTTACGGTCATAACACCGCCTATCTCAACTGCGCCCTTCTCGTCGCCTCTGCCGTCACCTATCGAGAGGGTGTGAATCGAATAGTCGCCATCGACATCCTCCTCTCCACCGGCTGCCGAGAATACAACTTTGTTATCCCAGCCCCAACGATCTTCCTCGCAGGAGTTGAACGCAAAAGCCACCAATATGAATGCCGCAATCAAAAGAAATCGTTTCATAATCTCTAATTTTTTAAGGTTAAAAATGCGCTATCTGCTACAAAGATACAAATTTTCACTAATTTTGCGCCGTCGAAATAGCAAAAATTATGGTGAAACCTCTGAAAAATCGCAAATGGGGCGTCTTATCGAGCGAGTATCTGCTCCGTGAGGGTGCGTGGTGCACGGTGCGTCGAGATAAGGTGCAACTCCCCAATGGTACGATTATCCCCGAGTGGTATGTCTTTGAATTCCCGAGCTGGGCAAATATTATTGCCGTGACCAAGGAGGGCAAGATGGTGCTTGTGAGCCAATATCGCCACGGACTTGGGCAGACCAATTATGAATTGTGCGCGGGCTTGGTCGATGATACCGACGCCTCGCCTATGGAGGGTGCAAAGCGCGAATTGGAGGAGGAGACAGGCTATGGCGGAGGTCGCTGGTCGCTCTATATGACCTCGTCGGCAAACCCGTCGAACCATAACAATCTGAATTACACCTTCTTGGCTGAGGATGTCGAACTTGTGACCGAACGCCACCCCGAGGAGAGCGAGGATTTGGATGTTCATCTTTTTACGAAGGCGGAGGTGCGAGAGCTGTTGGCACAGGGCGAGATTATTCAGGCGATGCACGCCGCACCACTTTGGCGATATTTTGCGGAGGAGGGAGATGCAACTCAAAAGTAAATTAACAAACTCGAAAAATAGAATATGATAAAGACTCTACTTGCGTCGGTGTTATTGGTGTCGAATATCGGTCTTGATTGGCTGACATCGAAATTCGATACATACGACAAAATTCAGAAGCAGATTCACGAGTATGCCGAGCCGGGCTATATGGAGTATAAAAGTTCGGAGCTGCTTATCAGCCATCTCGAAGAGAATGGCTTTAAGGTTGAGCGAGGTGTTGCAGGTATGCCGACAGCTTTTGTCGCAAGCTATGGCTCGGGTAAGCCTGTGTTGGCGGTGCTTGCAGAGTACGACGCATTGCCGGGATTGTCGCAAGATACAACGCCTAAAAATAGCCCTGTTGCCGAGGGCGGCTACGGACACGGTTGCGGACATAACCTTATCGGTACGACGGCGTTGTCTGCGGCAGTGGCGGTGTCGAAGTGGCTTGCTGAGGGCCATCAAGGCACGATTAGGTTGTATGGTTGTCCTGCCGAAGAGGGCGGAGGTGGAAAGACCTATATGGTGCGCGAGGGACTCTTTAATGATGTGGATTGTGCCATCTCGTATCACCCTAAAACAGACAACCATATACTTCGCGATACCTGGTCTGCAAAGATTGGCATACTCTTCGACTTCGAGGGTGTGTCATCGCACGCAGGAGGTGCCCCACATCACGGCCGCTCTGCACTTGATGGTGTTGAGGCGTTCAATATGATGATGAATATGAATCGTGAGCATTTTCACCCTAACAGCAAGATACACTATGTCATAACCAATGGCGGAGAGGCTCCTAATATAGTGCCTGACAAGGCTCAGGTCTATTACTATCTTCGTCATCCAAATTCGGATGTAGCAAAAGATCTATTGCAACGCACGATAGCTGCGGCAAAGGGTGCTGCTATGGGTACCGGTACAACTGTTAAATGTAGTTTTGTCTCTGGAACCTATTCGATATTATGCAATACCCACCTTGGTCGTATGGCGCAGCGCAACCTCGAAAAGGTTGGTGGGGTGAAACTCACCGATGCAGAGAAGGCCTATATCGAGGAGTTAAATCGTAACGCAGGACTCCCTGCTCTCGACCTCTCGAAATTCGAGAAGATTCAGCCTTTTCAGGAGGAGATTACAAGTGTAGGCGGAAGTTCTGACGATACGGGCGATGTCTCGCAGGTTGTACCTCTTTGCCGAGTTGAGACCTGCGTAGGTCCGGGCAATATTCATACTTGGCACTTCTCCTCAATAGCAGGAACTTCGATTGGTACCAAGGCTATGCTCAACGCTGCAAAGACAATCTACCTCACCTTTGTTGAACTCTACAAAAGCCCCAAGGAGTTGAATAAGATTCGCGAAGAGTGGGAGCAGGTGCAAGGTAAGGATTATAAGTATGAGAGTTTGGTTGGTGATGCGCCACCGGCGTTGGAGTACTTCCGAAATAAAGCCAAAGAGAGCCGAAAATAATGGGTTATCAACAAAAAATGGAGACATTCATCAGTGACGAATGCCTCCTTTTTTTATCTACATTGGCGTTAAAATATCTGAATTAGGAGTAATCCTACACCTATCGAAACTATCGTGGTAATTAGACCGGGCATCATAAATGAGTGGTTGAGTATCCACTTTCCTATACGCGTAGAGCCTGTACGATCAAAGTTGATAGCTGCAATCAGAGTAGGGTAGTTTGGAATAAAGAAGTATCCATTAACTGCCGGGAAGAGTGCAATCATCATCATTGGCGAGATGCCGAGTGCGATGCCAAGTGGGGCGATGGCGCGGATAGTAGCAGCTTGGCTGTAAAGCAAAATCGACATAACGAACAATGCAAGACCAAATAGCCAAGGCATTTGTGAGACGACACTCTCGATAGAGGCCTTCAATATGTCGATGTTACCACCGATGAAGGTGTCGCCCATCCACGCAATTCCGAATATTGCTATAACCGCCTGCATACCTGCCGAAAAGACGCTTCCTTTGGCTGCTTCGATGCCGTTGGTACGAGTGACCAAGAGGATAAGAGCTGCTGCCGACAACATTAGGATTTCAATTAACAAAGGCATTCCCAGAGTGATGCCATCGAACGACGGACGGAGCGATGGAATGGAACCGAAAAGCACGATGAGTAGGGTTGTGATAAGGAATATAACTACCGATATTGTCGCCTTTGTGATATTTTTAGCATCGGTAAGCTTTGTAGGACAATTGTCGAGCAAACCAGCTTTAAGACGACTGATATATTCAGGATCGTCAACGAGGTTTTTGCCAACATGCATCGAGTATAGTGCGCCTGCGAGAATTCCAATAATTGTCGATGGAATACATATTTTTAATATGTCGAACAGATCTATTCCAAATCCCGAGAGCATACCGAGTAATGCAACTGTTGCAGCGGAAATCGGACTTGCGGTAATAGCTTGTTGTGATGCGATTACTGCGATGCCGAGAGGTCTTTCAGGGCGAATTTTGGCCTCGGTGGCAACCTCTGCAATAACAGGTAGAAGCGAGTATGCCACATGTCCCGTTCCGGCGAGGAATGTGAATGTGTATGTTACAAATGGAGCTAAAATTGTTATTAGGGCAGGAAATCTGCGCAGAATACGCTCGGCAATCTTGACCATCAGGTCTAAACCTCCGGCAGCTTGCATACACGACGATGCCGATATTACCGCGGCAATCATCAGCATAACATCAATAGGTGGCGCAGTCGGTTCCAATCCGAATACGAAGGTGAGTATGGCTAAACCGATACCTCCCATTACTCCGAGTCCGATACCTCCAAGTCGGGCTCCGACGATTATTGCTACAAGTACAAATAAAAATTGTATAAGCATATAGTTGTGTTGCTACAATGTGTAACTTGGGTGCAAATTTACTATAATTTTGATTTATGATATTGGCGCCAAGAGATTAAATTTAGATTTTTTCAATATTTTTTGGAAAAAGTTTGCAGAATAGAAAATTTACACTACCTTTGCACTCGCAAAACCCCACGAGGGTGGAGCATTGTAAGGAGGTGCCATAGCTCAGTTGGTAGAGCAAAGGACTGAAAATCCTTGTGTCCCCGGTTCGATTCCTGGTGGCACCACTTGAAAGAGAACTCGCCGAGTTCTCTTTTTTTTGTGCTGCTAAGTGTGCCCTTTATGTGTTGCCCATTATATTTTGATGCCACTAAAAATTGTTGATAAATATTTCTACGAAATATATTGCAAAATTAGAAAAAAATGTATTTTTGCGGAGATTGGTAAAATGGCGTAATTTTTACGCCCTGTAATAGGAAAGAGAACTTAAATTTGAAGATATGCTTACACTGCTTTTTGCACTTTACACATTGTTCGTGCTGACCTTATTTTTTATCTTGTCGTTTGTGGCGCTGATAGTGTGTTATCCGTTTGACAAACGCCGTAGGGTAGTGCACGAGCTCTCTCGTTGGCTCTGCTACTCGTGGTGGTATATGCCACCGACCTGGAAACGAAAGATTGAGGGTTTGGAGAATGTTGATAAGAAGAAGCCTTATGTGATTGTCATCAACCACAACTCGATGATAGACATTGTTTCACTCTATTTTGTACCGCTCAATTTCCGTTGGGTATCGAAGCAGGAGGTGTTCCGTATCCCATACATCGGTCCTATGTTGTGGATGCACGGCGACATCGCCATTCAGCGAGGTCGCGCTACCGAGTCGATGCGCAAGGTGATTAACGATGGCAAGATGTGGCTCGATAGGGGCGTTTCGGTGGCGATATTCCCTGAGGGCACTCGCTCAAAGACGGGCGAGATAGAGCGCTTCAAGGGCGGAGCATTCGCATTGGCGAAGGAGGCTGGTGTGGAGATTTTGCCCGTGGTGATGGATGGCACAACCAAGATTTTCAAGCCAAAGAGTTTCTGGTTTAATTGGAAGCACCGCCTCACGGTGAAGGTGTTGCCGCCAATCTCGGCAGAGAGGGTTGCTTCTACCGACACCACCGAACTTGCTAACGATGTGCGCGAGATGATGATTGATGCGTTGGCAGAGATTAGAAAGAATTAAAAATTAGGAGTTAGGAGTTGAAAAAATAATTCTCAATTCTCAATTCTCAATTTATCCAAAGGATATATATGGCAGATTTACTAAAAACACCGATGACCTACGACGAGGACTCGATAAAGACGCTCACCCCGCGTGAGCATGTCCGCTTGCGCCCTGGTATGTACATCGGAAAACTCGGCGATGGTACAATGTCTGATGACGGTATCTATGTGCTGATTAAGGAGGTTACCGACAACTCGATTGACGAGTTTATGAATGGTTATGGTAGTCGTGTAGAGATTACCATCGAGGATAATGTTGTATCGGTGCGCGACTATGGTCGTGGTATTCCGCTCGGAGCGTTGGCTGCTGCGGTGTCGGTGATGAACACTGGTAGCAACTACGAGGAGGACGGCAAGAAGACCGTAGGTTTGAATGGTGTCGGTGTGAAGGCGGTGAACTACCTTTCGAGTGAGTTTATGGCTCGCTCGGTGCGTGACGGTAAGGCACACTCGGTAACCTTTGCGCAGGGCATACAGACAGGCGAAGAGTGGGAGGATAATGTGAAGGAGAAGGACGGAACATTTATCCGCTTCCGAGTAGATGAGGAGGTCTTCGGTAAGTATAACTACAACTTGGAGTTCGTGGAGCAACTCTTGCGCAACTACACCTACCTCAATAAGGGCTTGGTTATCTCGCTCAACGGTACACAGTATGTGTCGAAGAATGGTCTGCTCGACCTCGTGAATGACAACCTCTCGGAGGAGCCTTGCTACGCTCCGATTCACCTTTCGGGCGAGGATATCGAGGTTGTGATTACGCACGGCAACGGCTATGGCGAGACCTATTTTTCGTTTGTGAATGGTCAGTACACCTCGCAGGGTGGTACCCATCAGGCAGCATTTCGTGAGGCTGTGGTTAAGACCTTAAAGGAGTTCTACCATAAGGACTATGACCCATCGGATATTCGCTCTTCGATTATTGCAGCGATATCGTTGAAGGTGTCGAAGCCGTTGTTCGAGTCGCAGACCAAGATTAAACTCGGCTCGAAGGATATGTGGAACGGTGGCCCTACAATTCGTCAGTTTGTGGGCGAGTTCCTCTCTACGGAGTTGGACAACTACCTCCACAAAAACCCCGAAACAGCACAGGCTATTCAGCGTAAAATTGTAGATAATGAGAAGGAGCGTAAGGAGATTGCGGGTGTGCAGAAGAAGGCTCGTGATACTGCAAAGAAGGCACTTCTTAACAATAAGAACTTGCGTGACTGCAAAATTCACCGCAACGACAAGCACGAGTTGGCGGAGCAGACGATGATATTCCTCACCGAGGGTAATTCGGCTTCGGGCTCTATCACCAAGAGCCGTAATCCGCAGACGCAGGCGGTATTCTCGCTGCGAGGTAAACCGCTCAACTCCTTTGGAATGAAGAAAACAATCGTCTACAAGAACGATGAGTTCAACTACTTGCAGGCGGCGTTGAATATCGAGGAGGATATGGACAACCTCCGCTACAACAAGGTGGTTATCGCAACCGATGCCGATGTCGATGGTATGCACATTCGCTTGCTCTTGCTGACCTTCTTCTTGCAGTTCTTCCCTGACCTGATTAGGCGTGGTCACTTGTTTATTATGCACACGCCACTTTTCCGTGTGCGTAACAAGAAGGAGGTCATCTACTGCTATTCGGAGGAGGAGCGCGTAAATGCGATTGAGAAGTTGGGCGCAACGGCCGAGATTACCCGATTTAAGGGTCTTGGTGAGATTTCGCCAGACGAGTTCGAGGGCTTCATTGGCGAGCAGATACGCCTCGATAAGGTGCGCCTCACGAAAGATGACCCGATTATGGATATGCTAACCTTCTATATGGGTAAGAATACCTACGACCGCCAGCAGTTTATCGTGGGTAACCTACGCATCGAAGAAGACAAGATTAGTGAGTAGAGAGGAGTTAGGAGTTAGGAGATAGGAGTTGAAAAATAATTCTCAATTCTCAATTCTCAATTCTCAATTTGAACGAAGTGAATTTATGAACGAAGAGAAAGATATACAAGAAGAGTTGGTAAACGACGAGGAGATTGTCGCCTCGGAGCCTGGTAAGTACGACGCCTTGATGGCGGAGCAGAGCACCAAGCGACTGACGGGTATGTACAAGAATTGGTTCTTGGACTACGCCTCGTATGTTATTTTGGAGCGTGCAGTGCCCCACATCGAAGATGGTTTGAAGCCTGTGCAACGCCGTATTCTCCACGCTATGAAGGTGGTGGATGACGGTAAGTTGAATAAGGTGGCAAACCTCGTGGGACAGACTATGCAGTACCACCCACACGGTGATGCGTCAATCAAAGATGCGTTGGTGCAACTTGGTCAGAAGGAGTTGTTGATTGACTGCCAGGGTAACTGGGGTAATATCCTTACGGGCGACGATGCTGCTGCGGCTCGATATATCGAGGCGCGCTTGTCGAAGTTCGCATTGGAGGTGGTCTATAACAAAAAGACTACCGAGTGGATGTTGGCATACGACGGTCGTAAGGAGGAGCCTGTAACCTTGCCGGTGAAGTTCCCGTTGCTCTTGGCGCAGGGTGCCGAGGGTATCGCCGTAGGTCTTGCATCGAAGATTTTGCCACACAACTTCAACGAGTTGATTTCGGCATCTATCGCCTATTTGCGAGGCGAGGAGTTCCAGCTCTATCCCGACTTCCCAACGGGAGGTATGATTGATGTGTCGCGCTATAACGATGGTTTGCGTGGCGGTGCAGTGAAGGTGCGTGCGAAGATTTCCAAGTTGGACAAGAACACCTTGGCTATTACCGAGATACCATTTTCGACCACTACCGAGAGCATCAAGGACTCTATCCTCAAAGCCAACCAAAAGGGCAAGATTAAGATTCGCCGTGTCGATGACAACACAGCTCGCAAGGCGGAGATTATCGTGCAGGTTGCGGCAGGAGAGTCGTGCGACAAGACCATTGATGCACTCTACGCCTTCACCTTGTGCGAGGTGTCAATTTCGCCAAATGCTTGCGTCATTAAGGACGACAAACCTGCATTTATGGGCGTAAGCGAGATTTTGCGCCACTCGGCAGAGCATACGAAAGATTTGTTGCGTCAGGAACTTGAAATAAGTTTGGGTGAGTTGAATGACCAATGGCACAAAATATCTTTGGAGCGCATCTTTATCGAGAATAAGATTTATGCGGTGTTGGAGGGAAAGAAGAGCAAGGAGACGGCTCACGCTGCAGTAGCCGAGGCCCTTGTTCCATTTACCAAACAACTCCGTCAAGATATTAAAGAGAGTGACATAGAACATTTGGTTGGCTTGCCGTTCATTCGCATCTCTCGTTTCAATGTTGAGAAGGCGGATAACGAGATAAAGCAGATTGAGAAGGATATCAAGCAGGTGAAGCATGACTTGGTACACCTGACCGAATATACTGTTGCCTACTTTGAGCATATCCGCGAGAAGTATGGTAAGGGCAAGGAGCGTCAGACCGAGATTAGAGAGTTCGACTCGATTGAGGCTACAAAGGTTGCGGTATCGAATGCAAAACTCTATGTCGATAGAGAGGAGGGCTTCTTCGGTATCGGTAAGTCGATGAAAGATGCTGAGTTTGTTTGTGACTGCTCGGATATCGACGATGTGATAGTAATCTTGCGTGATGGTCGCTACATTATCACGAAGGTTGCCGAGAAGAAGTTTGTTGATAAGAATATATATTATATAGGTGTATTCAAGCGTAACGACGAGCGCACTATATATAATATATTGTATCGTGACGGCAAGGGTGGTGCGATTATGATGAAGCGATGCGCTATCAAGGGTATCACTCGCGATAAGGAGTACGACCTTACGAAGGGTACGCCAAAGAGTGATATTCTCTACCTCTCGGTCAATCCGAATGGAGAGGCAGAGGTGTTGAAGGTATACTTCCGCCCACGCCCACGCTTGAAGAAGATGATTGTCGATTTGGACTTCTCGGAGTTGGCAATCAAGGGTCGCCAATCGCAGGGTAACCTCTTCTCTCGTTACCCAATCCACAAGATTGTCTTGAAGGAGAAGGGCGTATCGACCTTGGCAGGTCAGAATATATGGTGGGACGAGGATGTCCGCCGCCTCAATAGCGAAGGTCGCGGTAAGTTGCTCGGAGAGTTCCAGGGCAACGACAAGATTGTGGTCTGGACAGCGAAGAACTTGGCATACATCACAGGCTTCGACACCCAGCAGCACTTCCCTGACGATACCGTGCGTGTTGAGCGCTACGAGGTAGGTAAGGTCTATAACCTCTGCTACTTCGACAATGAGCAGGGTTACTACTATATGAAACGCTTCTCGTTGGAGCAGACCGACAAGGCACAGTACTTCCTTGATGAGGACGGCTCGGCTCGCTTCGAGTGTATCTCGGGAGCAAAGGGTGCGCAGTTGCAGATAACCTACAAGGGCGCACACGAAAACCGCCCTGCCGATATGGTCGATGTCGAGGAGTTTGTGGGCGTTAAGTCGTGTAAGGCGAAGGGTAAGCGATTGACAACCTTCGATGTTGCAACGCTGACCTTCATCGAGCCTGAAATTGTAGAGCCTGAGGAGCCTGAGAATGACGATGAGCCGATAGTTGATGAGGCAGAGCCAATGGTTGAGCCTGTTGAGGAGCCTGTTGAGGAGTCAATCGAGGAGTTCGAGGATATTGAGTCGGAAGAGGTTGTAAAACCGGTAAATAATAGCGGCACTCCAATCGAGATTATCCGCAACGACATAGATGACACCAATAGCGAACAGTTAAACTTATTTTAGTTAGGAGTTAGGAGTTTTTAATTTTTAATTCTCAACTCTCAACTCTCAACTCTCAACTCAATAAGAGCGTATGCGATTATACTTAACTGGTTATATGGGTACGGGAAAGAGTACCTTGGGGCGGAAGATTGCCAAGCGCACCGAACTGCCATTTCTCGATACGGATAAGATGGTCGAGGAGGCTGAGGGCGCAACGGTTGCCGACATCATAACCTATGCTGGCGAGGAGTATTTCCGCCAGGCGGAGCGTAGGGCATTGGAGCAGACGGCAGAGTACGAGAACGCCATTATCTCTACGGGTGGAGGTCTGCCCGTGTGGGGTGATAACCAAAAGTGGATAGCTGCACACGGAGTATCGGTCTATCTGCAACGCACACCGGAGCAGATTTTGTCGCGTTTGTCGCCTCATGGCAGATTCAAACGCCCGAAATTGCGAGGACTGAGCGATGAGGAGGTGTTGCAGGTTATGCGCGAGGGCATTGCTGAGCGTGAACCGATATACGAGAAGGCAGACATCGTCTTTGATTGTTCCGAGGTTGGCGACCACGAGATAACTGATAAACTTGTTGAATTTTTAATGAATGGCTAATGGCCAATGGCTAATAGCAAAAAAATATGATAGGTGTTTTCGACTCAGGTTTGGGAGGACTCTCCGTTTGGCAAGCGTTGTATGACGCTCTGCCGAATGAGTCGTTGCTCTATCTTGGAGATGGTAAGCGTTGCCCGTATGGCTCACGCAGTTGTGAGGAGGTGCGACAATTTACCGAGGAGGCTGTCGAGAGGTTGCTTTCGGAGGGTTGCAAGTTGATTGTTTTGGCTTGCAATACGGCTACTGCGGTGGCAATTAAGGAGTTGCGTGAGAAGTACCCGATAGTGCCATTTGTAGGTCTTGAACCAGCCGTAAAACCTGCGGCACTGACCACTAAGACGGGCGTCATAGGCGTTTTGGCAACGGAGCGTTCCTTGCAGGGTGACCACTTCCACCGTAACGAGGAGAAGTATGGCGCAGAGGTGAAGATTTTGAAGGCCGTAGGCGAGGGCTTCGTCGAGGCGGTGGAGCAGAACGAGGAGCATACGCCAGAAACCGAAGCGTTGGTGCGTAAGGCGGTGGAGCCACTTGTAGAGGGCGGAGCAGATAAGATAGTGCTGGGTTGCACCCACTATCCGTTCCTGCGAGAAGTTATCGAGCGAGTGGCAGGCGAAGGGGTGGAGATAATCGACTCCTCGGAGGCTGTGGCTCGTAGGGTGGCAACTCTGCTTGACGAAAATAATTTGAGAGCAGAGGAGGGGGTAAAACCCAAATATCGTTTTCTGACCTTCGCTGACGAGGCGTATGCCGAAAAATTGAGAGAAAAAGCATTTCGGAATAGATAAAATATAGATAGAAATATGGGTAAGAGTAATAAGGCGATTTCTCGTGCCGAACAAAAGCGCAATGAGCGTGAGGCAAAGCGCAAAAAGAATATAACCGAGAGTGATGGTACGCGCTCACTTTGGGAGACTATCTGTTGGGTGGGTGGTCTGTTCTTGTTGCTGTTCTCCCTCTATGTGTTTGTTGCAGCAATGGCACATCTCTTCGTGTGGAAGAACGATCTCGGCATATTGACAAATAATCCACTTAATAGTGCAGCGATAATTAAAAACATCTGTGGCGGAGGTGGTGCAAAACTCGCTAACTATCTTATTGGCAAATCTTTTGGCGCATTCGGAGTGTTGATACCAATTATCGGAATGTTGTTCGGAGGCTTCTTGCTTTTGGAGCGTTCGAAGGTGTTGTGGCGCACGGCATTGTCGATTATGCTCGTTACCATCTGTGGCTCACTTACCTTGGCACTCGTAACAGGTGCCGATAGCTTCTTCGGTAGCGGCTGGGGTGGAGAGTTTGGTATTGCCGTTGTAGATATGCTCAAAGCCAAGATTGGCGTTATGGGTGTAATTTTCACACTGATAGCTTGTTGGGTAGTTACAGGAATTATCATAAATCTTCATTTTATAGACTTCTTGAAGCGTACCACCGAAACGAGTGTGGAGCAGGGCAAGGGTGCCGTTGTGTCGTTCAAAGAGTATATGGCTCGAAAGAGCGAGGAGCGCAAGGAGCGTAAAGAGGCAAAGGCTCACGAGAACGATGCCGTAGAGGCAGAGGACAAGGTGCGTATTATCGGTAAAGCCGCAGAGGAGGAGCCAAAAGAGGAGCCAAAAGAGCAGCCAGAAGAGAAGGTTGAAGAACCAACTGCTGCTGTTGATGATGAAGTTGAAAATCTCTCAACTCTCAACTCTCAACTCTCAACTGAAACTGAGATTGAGTCGGCTCCGAAGTCGAATATTGATGTCGTCGAGGTCTATGAGCATACCGAAGAGCAACTCTCGGCAAAGGAGATAGATAAACATCGCCCATATAATCCCGATAGCACGCCTGATTATATCTTCCCGAAGGTCGATTTCTTGTATAGCTATGAGAATGGTGTGGAGGTGTCGAACGAGGAGATAGAGCAGAATAAACAGCGTATAGAGGAGACTCTGGGCAACTTCGGAGTGCCTATTATCTCTATGACTGCCACTATTGGTCCTACTGTTACATTGTACGAGATTGTGCAAGAACCGGGTGTGAAGATTTCGCGTGTGCAGGGCTTGGAGAAGGATATCGCACAGTCGTTAAAGGCGTTGGGTATCCGTATTATAGCCCCAATTCCTGGCAAGGGTACTATCGGTATCGAGGTACCAAACCGCAATAAAGAGACCGTTTCGATGCGCTCGGCAATTCAGTCGGAGCGTTTCCAAAACTTCAAGGCAGAGTTGCCTGTGGTTATTGGTCGTACAATCCAGAACGAGAACTTTGTCTTTGACTTGGCGAAGATGCCACACTTGCTCGTTGCGGGTGCGACAGGTCAGGGTAAGTCGGTGGGCTTGAATGCCATTATCGCATCGTTGCTCTACCGCAAAGACCCTTCGCAGTTGAAGTTTGTGCTCATCGATCCTAAGACCGTTGAGTTCTCGCTCTACTCGAAGTTGGAGAGGCACTTCCTTGCCAAAATGGAGTCCGAAGAAGAGGCTATCGTTAAGGATCCAAAGAAAGCCGTATATACCCTTAATTCGCTCTGTGTGGAGATGGAAAACCGTCTTGGAAAGTGCGGTAAGGTGGGCGTTAGAAATATCGTGGAGTACAATGATATGGTGCGCCAGCGCAAGGTCGAAGACGATATTATGCCATATATCGTGGTTATTATCGACGAGTTTGCCGACCTGATTATGACTGCCAAGGAGGTCGAACAGCCCGTAATGCGATTGGCTCAAAAGGCTCGTGCTATCGGTATTCACCTTATTGTGGCGACACAGCGACCTGATGTGAAGGTTATCACAGGAGGTATCAAGGCAAACTTCCCGGCACGAATTGCCTTCCGTGTGATGCAGATGATTGACTCGCGTACGATTATCGACCAACCGGGAGCAAATCAGTTGATTGGTCGTGGCGATATGTTGATGTCGAATGGTGGTGAGCTAACCCGTATTCAGTGCGCCTTCGTCGATACGCCAGAGGTGCGTGATATTGTCGAGCATATTGCCGAGCAGCCAACTCCATATCCAAGTGGAACATATCTCCTGCCTGACTACGAGGATAGCTCGGCGTCGGCTGGCGCAGAGGCGAACTTTGGTAGCGAGAGTGGCGCACCACGCCAGTTCGACGAACACTTTGCCGAGGTGGCTCGTGATGCTGTCGCAAGCGGTCGTTTCTCGACATCGTATATTCAGAGTGTCTATGGTGTAGGTTTCAATCGTGCCGGTCGTATCACTCGACAGTTGGAGCAAGCAGGTATTATTGGAGCAGCCAATGGCTCAAAACCTCGCGATGTGAAGATTTATGATTTGCAGTCGCTCGAAGCCTTGCTACAAGAGTTAGGAGTGGAGTAGTGCGGGGTTTCAGCGCTCCCCAGTAAGCGAACGAAGTGAGCGCCCCCAGAAAACCCCAGAAAACCCCAGAAAAACTTGCGCCACGATAACTTTGAGAGTTGAAAGTAGATGAAAAGGATAGTATTGCTGTTGTTTTTGTTTGTGAACTTGTCGGCTTGGGCTGACGAGAGGGGAGAGATGCGCTTGGAGCGTATATCGCGCCACTATTCTGCTATGGGAAACTACTCGGTCGAGTTCGTTTTGCGAGCAGGTGGAGGCGAACAACGAGGTGTGATGCAGGTCGAGGGTAACAACTCCTATCTGAAAATTGCCGACACCGAACTCTTTGTTGCCGACTCTCTGCGCTACGAGGTGCGAGGCTCAGCAAAAGAGATAATTGTTGATAGGGCAGATGCCTACGAAAAGGAGTTACTCAACCCATTGAATGGATTTTCGGGTATGAGTAAGGATTTTACAATCGATGAGTGCGAGGTTGATGGTCGTATAGCGGTGCGCCTTACTCCGAAGCAGTCGGGCGAAACCATATATATAATAACAGGCATAGATGGTGAGAGCATCGCAAAGTTGCAATATGGCGTAGGCGAGGGACGAGTTGAGGTTTGTGTGGAGCAGAGTAAAAAACAGAGTCAAGAACTTCCAACATTCTCGCAAGAACGATACAAAGGGTTTGAATTGGTGGATTTTCGATAAAAAAGAGCAAAATTTTGGTGTAAAATTTGGCAGTTTGCGAAAAATGTTTTAATTTAGTAGTGCGAAAGAAAAACTATCAAAGAAATAACACTTAAAAATTTTAGTTCTATGATTATCACATTTAACGAGTTGCGCCGTATCAAGGATAGACTTCCAAGCGGCAGTTCACAGCGTATTGCAGATGAGTTGGGTCTCGATGTAGAGACCGTGCGTAACTATTTCGGCGGAAAGCATTTCGACGCTAAGGGTTCGGTAGGTGTTCACTTCGAGCAGGGTCCCGACGGTGGCGTTGTAACGCTTGACGATACAGCTATTCTCGATGCTGCGATGCGCATTTTGAACGAGTTAGAGAAATAATTATTACCTTATTGATTAGAGGGTTGTTCCATAGTGGGCAACCCTGTTTTTTCTGTAAATTATCCCTAAAATAGATATTATGAAAAGGTTTTTTATTGCAATACTCTCTCTTGCTATGGCGGTCTCTGTATCGGCCCAGCAAAAGGAGAAAAAGGGCCCAAATTTGAGGTATATTGATGCCACAGAATTGACCATGATTGGTAAGTTGTGCGAAACTACCAACCCTTACCATCGTGTCGAGGTGGATAAGGTTGAGGGTATCTCTAAGAATGAGGCTCAACTGCTCAAAATGTCGTCAGGCTTGGCTATTGCATTCAAGACCAATGCTGTGTCAATCTATGTAAAGGCAAAGTTTGGACCTAACTCGATTTGGCGTCAATACACTCCACTCTCTGCGACTACGGGCTTCAACCTCTTTATTAAAGATGAGAATGGCGAGTGGACTTGGGCCGCTTCCAGAGCGCACAAAGTGCTTCCTCACCCTCGAAATTTTGATAAAATGGCAGAGCCATTGCATATTATCTCTGGCTTATATAGAGGCGAGAAAGAGTGCCTGCTCTATCTCCCTCTCTTCTCCGAGTTGGAGGGGTTGGAGATTGGCGTTAATCCGAGAGCTACGGTTGAGGCGTTGGAGAATCCTTTCCGCCACAATATCGCAGTCTTTGGTTCGAGTTTTACTCACGGCTCATGCGCATCGGGCGCAGGCTTGACTTGGCCAGCGTTCCTCTCACGCTCAACAGGTTTGCACCTATGCTCGTTCGGTATGTCGGGCAACAGTAAGTTGCAACCATACCTCGGCGAGGTGTTTGGAAAGACCAAGGCAGATGCGCTTATCTGCGATGCCTTCTCGAATCCTAACATCGAGCAGATTGACACTCGTATCCGTCCATTTATCGAGGCAGTGCGTAAGGGTAATCCGAATATCCCGATTATCTTCCTCAATACCATCTACCGTGAAAGTCGAAACTTCTCGCCTGGTTACGAGAAGAGAGAGCAGGAGCGTATCAATTTCGTAGAGGAGACTTTGGCTAAGGTAACGAAGGAGTACAAGAGTGTCTATTTCGTAAATGTTCCAGACCAGACAGGTACTGACCATATCACCTCTGCCGATGGAACACACCCATACTCGTATGGTTACCACCGTTGGGCGCAGGCTATTGAGAAGCCGATTCTTAAAATACTCAAAAAGCACAAAATCAAGTAAATTGCCATTTTTGCAAACAATATAGGACAATAAATAGAGTATATTATGAAGAGAATTTTTATGGCGGTACTCTGTCTTGCCATGGCTATATCGGTATCTGCCCAGCAAACGGAGAAAAAAAGTCCAAAAGTTGATTATGTGGATGCTACCAAGCTTACGATGATTGGCAAGCTGTGCGAAACAGAAAATCCCTATCATCGTGTCGATGTAACAAATCTTGATGGACTTGCCAACAATGAGAAACGATTGTTGAAGATGTCATCAGGCTTGGCAATCGTCTTCAAGACAAACGCATCCGAGATATATGTTAAGGCACAGTATGGTCCGGCTTCGTCGTGGAACGCCTATGCAACATTGGCATCGACCACCGGTTTTAACCTATTTATCAAAGATAGTAAGGGTGAATGGACTTGGGCGGCATCGAAGGTACATGGTATCCCATTTCATCGAAACAACTTCGAGAAGATGTCTGCACCATTGCAGGTTATCAAGGAGTTGTACGAAGGCGAGAAGGAGTGTCTTCTCTATCTCCCTCTCTATGCGGAACTCCTCTCGTTGGAGGTAGGAGTGAATAAGGGTGCAGTCATCGAGGCTTTGCCAAATCCTTTCCGCCACAATATTGCGGTCTTTGGTTCGAGCTTTACGCAGGGCTCGTGCGCGTCGGGTGCAGGTTTGACTTGGCCCGCATTCCTCTCTCGTGCAACGGGCTTGCACCTCTGCTCGTTTGGTATGTCGGGTAGCTGTAAGTTGCAGCCGTGCCTTGGCGAGGTGTTTGGCGCAACTAAGGCTGACGCACTTATTTGTGATGCCTTCTCGAACCCTACACTCAAACAGATAGAGACTCGCATCCGTCCATTTATAGAGGCAGTGCGTAAGGGAAATCCAGATATTCCTATCATCTTCTTGAATACAATCTATCGCGAGAGCCGCAACTTTGTACCAAAGAGGGAGAAGTGGGAGCAGCAGCGTATTGATTTTGCGGAGAAAACGCTCGAAAAGGTGATGAAGGAGTACAAGAACATCTATTTCGTAAATGTTCCAAATCAGACAGGTACCGACCATGTAACCTCTGCCGATGGAACTCACCCATACTCGTATGGATATCACCGTTGGGCGCAGGCGATTGAGAAGCCGATTATGAAAATCCTCAAAAAGCACAAGATAAAGTAAAAATCATTCTGATTGGTGAATTTTGCACCAATCTGCAATAAGCGAGTTCCTCACATACGCCTAAGTATGCTGCGGACTCGCTTTTTTGTTTGGCACAAAATTCCCTCAATCATCTCTGATTTTTTTGTGGTGGTTATTGCCCCCATCTGCTTAAATTCCAATTTTAGTTTTTCGGTATACTGCGCACTCGCTTTTTTGTAAAAAGCATTATCCCCATCCTCTCAGGTATCGAAAACAATACCCATCAAACAAAAGAGCGCCACCATCCTCTCAGGTATCGAAAACGATACCCATCAAACAAGAGAGCCCCCCATCCTCTCGGGTATCGAAAACGATACCTACCCGATAAAAGGGCGTGCCATTTGTGCCATTGGGTGCCATTTGTGCCATTTTGTCATACATTTTGTAGCGCACAACATCCATTTTGGCAGAAAAACTGCAAAATTTCGCTAAAAACGGCTTTGGCAAGGGGTTTGCTGTGCTAAAAGGCGTAAACAAAATTGGACAAAACCGAACAAAATTTAACAAACAAATAAAAACATTACAACTATGGGAAAGATTATTGGTATTGACTTGGGAACCACAAACTCGTGTGTTGCCGTTATGGAGGGCTCGGAGCCCGTTGTTATTCCTAACTCGGAGGGACACCGCACAACCCCTTCTATCGTTGCATTTACCGATGGTGGCGAGCGCAAGGTGGGCGACCCTGCAAAGCGTCAGGCTATCACCAACCCAAAGCGCACAATCTTCTCGATTAAGCGTTTTATGGGCGAGCAGTACGATAAGGTATTGGGTGACATCGAGCGTGCTCCATACGCTATCGTAAAGGGTGCAAACAACACTCCACGAGTTGAGATTGATGGTCGTCAGTACACTCCACAGGAGATTTCGGCTATCACCTTGCAGAAGATGAAAAAGACCGCAGAGGACTACCTCGGTCAGGAGGTTACAGAGGCTGTAATCACCGTTCCTGCATACTTCTCGGACTCGCAGCGTCAGGCTACAAAGGAGGCTGGCGAGATTGCAGGTTTGAAGGTGCGCCGTATCATCAACGAGCCTACCGCAGCGGCGTTGGCTTACGGTATGGACAAGAAGAATAAGGATATGAAGATTGCGGTGTATGACCTCGGTGGTGGTACATTCGATATCTCTATCTTGGAGTTGGGCGATGGCGTATTCGAGGTTAAATCGACCAATGGCGATACTCACCTCGGAGGTGATGACTTCGACCATGTACTCATCGACTATATGGCAGAGGCATTCAAGGCTGAGCATGGTGTAGATTTGCGCCACGATCCAATGGCTTTGCAGCGTTTGAAGGAGGCTGCCGAGAAGGCAAAGATTGAGCTTTCGGCTTCGCAGTCAACCGAGATTAACTTGCCTTACATTATGCCAATCAACGGCATTCCACAGCACCTTGTGATGACTCTCACTCGTGCTAAGTTCGAGCAGTTGTGCGACCACCTCATTCAGAAGACTATCGAGCCTTGTCGCAACGCTTTGCGTGATGCAGGCTTGTCGGCTTCGCAGATTGATGAGGTTATCTTGGTAGGTGGTTCAACTCGTATCCCTGCAATCCAGAAGGTCGTAGAGGATTTCTTCGGTAAGGCTCCTAACAAGGGTGTAAACCCTGACGAGGTTGTTGCCGTAGGTGCTTCGATCCAGGGTGGTGTCCTCACAGGCGAGGTTAAAGATGTGTTGTTGCTCGATGTTACTCCGCTTTCGCTTGGTATCGAGACTTTGGGTGGCGTATTCACAAAGTTGATTGAGGCTAACACCACAATCCCAACCCGCAAGAGCGAGGTCTTCTCGACTGCAGCGGACAATCAGCCATCGGTTGAGATCAATGTTTGCCAGGGTGAGCGCCCATTGGCAAAGGACAACAAGAGCATCGGTCGTTTCCACCTTGATGGAATTCCTGCTGCACCACGCGGTGTGCCACAGATTGAGGTTACATTCGATATCGTCGCAAACGGAATCCTCAATGTTTCGGCTAAGGATAAGGGTACAGGCAAGGAGCAGAAGATTCGTATCGAGGCTTCGAGTGGCTTGACCGACGAGGAGATTCAGCGTATGCGCGATGAGGCTAAGGCTAACGAGGAGAAGGATAAGCAGGAGAAGGAGCGCATCGAGAAGATTAACGCTGCCGACTCTAATATCTTCGCTACCGAGAAACAGTTGAAGGAGTATGGCGACAAGATTCCTGCTGACAAGAAGTCGGCTATCGAGGCCGCACTCGCTAAGTTGAAGGAGGCTCACAAGAATCAGGATTTGACCGCTATCGACACTGCTCTCAATGAGTTGAACGCTGCATGGCAGGCTGCATCTCAGGAAATTTATCAGGCACAGCAGGCACAGCAGGGTACTCAGGGCAATCCAAATGCTGGCGCACAAGGCAACCCTAATGCAGGTCAGCAGGGTGGTGCTCAGCCTGAGGATGTGGAGTTCGAAGAGGTTAAGTAATAACTATTTAGATATTGACAAAGTCGGGTATCGAATCGATACCCGACTTTGTTTGTCATTAGCTCTCAACTCTCAACTCTCAACTCTATTTGATGTAGTACTCCTCAATCGGTTTATATCCCTTCTCCTGCATCAATTTATCCCAATTACGAGGTAACTCTATCGCTACCGTTTCAAAGCCTCCACCCGGCATTGTCTGCACCTTGTTGCGACTCGAATCGCCCGTAATGAGAAAGGCTGTCATATCCTCTTTCATCGCAGGGATAGTCATCATCTCGGTTTCGGGAGTGTCGTACCATACGGGAGTTGGCGTCATCGAAGCCCCTTCGGTGCGAGTTAGGTGTCCGCGCCAATTACGAATTGGGTGACGCTCTTCGGGGTTGCTACCAGGGTTTGCGTAGTAGTTGGCAAATACACGCTCATTCAACGAACGACGAGCCGTGCGAATAAGGTCTTGTTCGAGAGCAAAAGGGGTGTGGTACTTCTTGGATAGGTTTTGCGCGATAGGCTTTGTTAGCAAAATGGTGCGGTATGTAAACTGTTTTCCGCTACCCAATGCGAACTGACAACGCTCGGTTATATCCCACGCCAACAACTCCATAATCTTTTGCGGTGAGGTGGTCGAAGGTGCCATATTATTGCCCCACAGCAAGGTGGAACATACAGTAATGGTGTTGTCGTTCATCTGATAACCGAGTCGTGCGTGGTATGGCTTCCAACCCACCTCTCGGCAAGCAACCTCATCTTCGACCAAGCACCACGGCATCGGATAGCCGAATGTGCCCATACGATTTTGTTTGATATAGTAACCTGCAAGATTCATTAGTGCAAGACTCATAAAGCGACCTATCGATGCGTTTGCTGCCTCGTTAATCTCGCCCTGACCGCAGTCTATGCCGAGTTGTCGTGCCACAGGTCCATTCAACCAAGAGTATGGTATCCAAGCGTGCGTACTTGCCAAAGTGCGACGGAAGGAGCCTGCACCCATAGCCTTTGTCATAGCGATAAGTATCGGCATATATTCAGGCTTACAACCAGCCATAACCCCATTTACAGCCACATGCCAAATGGTGGTGTTGCGATGTGCCACAGGCAACACTGCTACTGTTTCGTCCCACTTTTTATCGGTATAACGCAGAAACTCGCTAACCTTCTCGAATGTCGGCGGAACAATTGGCAAACCATCTGACCAATTCATCTCGCGGAAGTGAGCGTTTACCTCCTGCAAAGAGCCGTAAAATATATCATCACGCAGCCCTCCCTCGTTTCGCTTGGCACTACGAGCCAACTCCTCGGCAGTAATTGGGGCGGTAAGTGCCTTAACAATTTGAGGATATAGCACCTCACGAGTATTTTTCAGAAGTTCATCGACCGTATGCGAGGCAAAAGCGCCAGGATACTCCGCTACACGCGGTGCTGGCACGCCGTTGTTGGTTGAGGTGTAGAACACCTGCTCTGTAAATGTTGGGGCGGCAATCGCCACCGCAGGGATACCTATATACTCGGCAGCAATGCACGAGCCCACCTCCTTTGGGGTGCAGAGTCCGCAACCGCAATTACCCGAAATTACGGCGTTTACGCCCATCGAACGCAACTTTTCTTGAAACTCCTCTTTCGAGCGACGAGTAACACCAGGGGCAGGATATACTCCTGCCGAACCAATCTCGTCAAGCAGTATAATTCGTGCGGTAGGGTAGTCCTTCAAAATCAAGCGTTTAAGTTCGGGGTGGGTTGTGCGAGCCATAAAACTACCACCAACAATTGCGATAGTTTTTCCTTCGAGCGTGTTGAGTCGTGGTGCCATCTCAATCATCTGTACCGTACCACGACCTACGGGCGATACGACAGCAAAGCCATCGCCCTTGACGATGGTTGCACCCGACTCGGTCCTACAATTTTCATCGCATATTATGCGCGAGGAGATTTGCGCCACTGCTGTGGAGTGTGTGGCAAAGAGAAAAATGAATAATTTTACATAGAAATTCATATTGATATTTTTTGATTTTATCATAAGATGCTCATAGATGCAAAAGGTTAAATAAAGGACAGAAATAGATAGTTATGCCATACTCTAAGTATTAAAATATAGGCTTTGGAATTGCATTTTGAAAAATTTTTGTTATCTTTGCACGATTTATCGCGTATATGCGAGCATTGCGCGTATGCGAGAAGCGAAACAAAACTAAATTACAATAATATTAACTAACAAAATTTTTAACTCAAATGCAAAGTAAAGGTTTTATCAAATGGGTAGCCATTCTCTTATGTTTGGCTTGTCTTTACGAGCTTTCGTTTACACTTGTTTCTAAGCGAGTTGAGAGCAAAGCCGTAGAGTATGCAGCAACCGAGGCTTCGACCTACGCAGTTAGCGAGGCGGAGTGGGAGTCTGTGAATGTAATTAAGGTTAAGGAGAATCCTTCGGTTGAGGAGCAGGCTTTGGTTGCTTCTATCGAGCGTAAGGATGCAGAGCACAAGGCTCTTCTTGCAAGCAAGGAGAAGTTCTACCTTGACTCTATGTACAACCAGAAGGTCTACAACTTGGGTCTTATCTCGTTCACTTACAAG
>JAZQYJ010000126.1:0-1266 GCA_045633465.1 Alistipes sp. | reverse complement strand
CATCTGTGTTAATGGTAATGTTGTTAATATTCCATCGTATTCGTTGCGTGTAGGCGATGTAGTATCGGTACGCGAGAAGTCGAAGACTTTGGAGGTTATTACTGAGTCGTTGCTTGGCACTAACCACAGCCGTTACGCTTGGTTGGAGTGGGATGGCGCTACAATGAGCGGTAAGTTCTTGGCTCGTCCAGAGCGTGAGGAGATTCCTGAGAACATCAAGGAGCAGTTCATCGTCGAGTTGTACTCTAAATAGTAACTAATAACACACAGTAAATTATGGCAATTTTAGCATTTCAAAGACCCGAGAAGGTAATCGTACTCGAATCCACAGCATCGTTCGGAAAGTTTGAGTTCCGTCCGTTGGAGCCGGGATATGCGATGACTATCGGTAATGCTTTGCGCCGAGTATTGCTCTCTTCATTGGAGGGTTATGCTATCACAACCGTTAAGGTTGCCGGCGTTGACCATGAGTTTGCCGCTATTCCGGGCGTAATGGAGGATATGTTGAATATCGTATTGAATCTCAAGCAGATTCGCTTCATTCGCACCGTCGAGAATCAGGATTTCGAGCAGGCTACAATCAATGTAGCTGGAGTAACCGAGCTTACCGCAGGTTACATCTCGAACTTCTTGTCATCGTTCAAGGTTCTCAATCCGGAGTTGGTTATTTGCCACCTCGCTCCTGGTACAAAGATGCAGCTCACTATCACAATTGGTAAGGGTCGCGGTTATGTACCTGCTGAGGAGAATGCACCGGAGAACGCAGAGTTTGGTTTGTTGCCAATCGATTCGATTCACACTCCAATCGTGAATGTAAAGTATTCGCGCGAGGACTATCGTGTCGAGCAGCGTACCGACTACGAGAAGTTGAATCTTGAGATTACAACCGATGGCTCTATCAAGCCGAAGGAGGCTTTGAAGGAGGCAGCGAAGATTCTTATCCAGCACTTCATGCTCTTCTCAGACGAGAAGATGACCATCAACCTCGACGAGGTTTCTTCGGAGGCTGAGTTGAACGAGCCAGAGTTGCACATGCGACAATTGCTCAAAACTAAGTTGGTGGACAAGGATTTGAGTGTTCGTGCTCTTAACTGTCTCAAAGCAGCAGACGTAGAGACTATCGGAGATTTGGTTAAGCTCAATCGCAATGACCTTCTCAAATTCCGTAACTTCGGTAAGAAGTCGCTCACAGAGCTCGACGCTTTGTTGGCATCGCTCGACTTGAAGTTCGGAATGGATGTATCAATTTACAAACTTGATAAAGAA
>JAZQYJ010000125.1:0-1273 GCA_045633465.1 Alistipes sp. | reverse complement strand
CTCCTGCGATGCGGTGCTGACAGTCGCTACAATCTCATTGTAGAGTTCCTTGTCAATTGCGATGTATTCCATTACCATAGTCTTTTTTATTTTAAGAATAGGAGCGTTTTTCGCAGAAGTTTGAAGAAAGTGAGATTTTTTTCGAAAAAAATTTTTACCTCCGACTAAATTTTACTCCTTTTTCGGCACGCAATCCACCAGAGGTGCAATTCTATCCATCTCTCTGGCAAGGCTGTCGTTCATCACATGGGCATAATGCTGGGTCATTCGAGTTGAGGTGTGGCCGAGCATTTTCGATACATTTTCGAGTTTTACATCGTTAGCGAGAGTGATGGTCGTGGCGAAAGTGTAGCGGGCGATATGCATTGTCAGCTGTTTCTTTATCCCGCAGAAGTCGGCAATCTCTTTCAGGTAGGAGTTCATCTTCTGGTTGGCATATACGGGCAGTAGCGTGCCTCGCTCCTTGCACAGCGGATGGTTCTTGTATTTTTCGAGTATCTGCAACGGATATTCAAGCAGGGGTACATAGAACTCCACATCTGTCTTCTCTCGCTGCTTGCGTATCCACTTGCGACCGTGTGCGTCTTCGGTGATATTCTCGGGACGGAGGTTGTGAACATCGATATACGCCAACCCCGTGTAACAACAGAACAAGAATATATCTCTCACCATTTCGAGTCGTTGAATCGAAAATTCCTTTTCTCGAAGGCGATTTACCTCGGGCATAGTCAGATACTCTCGTATGACCTTCTTCTCGGCGTACTTTATGCCGGCAAACGGATTGACCGTCATCCAACCATTGGCGAGGGAGAGATTTACGACCTTTTTCAAGCACTTCATATAGCGAATCATCGTGTTTTGCGCCACTCGCTTTTTGGTTTTGAGAAAATGCTCGAAATCTCGCACCATCTCGTGGCTGAGGTTTCTGATTGGAAAATCCTCCGCCTTTGTCTGCTTCGCCATCATCTCACGGAAGTAGCGCAGACACAACATATAGCGATGATAGGTCGTGCGGTCGTAGTCCTTGCCAATCAGCGAAGCAATGCGTGCGTTGTGCTCCTCAAAGACCTCAAAGAAAAATCGCTGACGGCGGTGCTTGCCCAGCAGGAACTCCTTTATAATAAATGGATCCACATAGCCATCTTCGGCAAGGAAGTTTTGATGTGCCTCGCTCGCCTTGCTTCGCAGATTATCGAGGTGTCGATTTATCTCCAATGCCACAGCTGTCTTGCCCGTGGCACAGCAACGACTTTGGCTCCACTGCTCAACAAGC
>JAZQYJ010000124.1:0-2890 GCA_045633465.1 Alistipes sp. | reverse complement strand
CCGGATGCTGTGGCGGAATCATAGATACTGGCATATTGGGATACAATCGCACAAACTTAAAGCCCCACGGCAGATCGGTCACCTTGCCCACGATCTCCGAATTGATAAGGTTGCCGATACGCACCAGCGCTCCGCCGATGGTTACGGGAATCATAATGCGATCCAGCCACCAGACATATGGCATACGATGCTTGCGGCAGGTAATCCACATACCGAGCAACATACCTATAGCCGAGCCATGGCTGGCCATGCCACCATTGCGGAACTCGGTGAGGATAGCCCACGGCTTTGTGATGTAGTAGTCGAACTCATAAAACAGACAGTGACCTACACGTGCGCCGAGCACGGCACCCAGCACAATCCACACGAAGCCCGTCTCAACAACCTGCGAGCCGAATCCCTCACGGCGGATATAATTTGTAAAGAAACGCTCACCGATAAGGAATGTCAAAGCCCACATCAGGCCATAGTAACGCAACTCAAATCCTCCAACAGTGAACATCACAGGATCTGCGTTCCATACAATATGTAGAAAATTATTCAGCATCGTAGTCTATTTCTATTCTCTCCTAAATTATTTCTTCTTCAACGGGAAGGCAAAGGTTGTACCCGAGCCCAGCTCACTGCGCACCGTGATACGCTCGCCGTGTGCCTCAACGATATGCTTAACGATAGCCAGACCGAGACCCGTACCACCCTGACCGCGCGAACGGCCCTTGTCAACACGATAGAAACGCTCGAAGATGCGAGGCATATCCTCCTTCGGGATACCGATACCTGTATCCTCCACCTCAACGAGAACCTTGTCGGCCATATCGCGGAAACGAATGCGGGTTGTACCGCCATCCTTACCATAATGGATCGAGTTGGTGATAAGGTTCACCAGCACCTGACCTACGAAATGCTGATCGGCCGTAACCCAGAACGACGAGGGCAGAGAGTCTGCACCCTTAACCGAGAGACGAATACTACGCTTGGCGGCCTCGATCTCCAGCTGCTCGACAATCTCCTTGGCAAGAGCAACGATATCGAACTCCTCCATCTTAAGTCGGTTCATATCATTCTCCAGCTTTGAGATGGTATCCAGATCACTTACGATATTAATAAGACGATCGATACTCTTCTCTGCGCGCTCGAGATATTTTCGATTGATGAGTTCATCCTCCAAACCACCATCGAGCAGCGTAGAGATATAACCCTGAATATTGAAAATAGGGGTCTTCAGCTCGTGCGCCACATTACCCAGATACTGCTTACGGAAAGCCTCATTCTGCTTGAGTCGGGCAATCTCCTTATCATTGTCGTCGGCCCACGCAGTAAGCTCCTCCGAGATATTCTCAACGTGCTTATCCTTCATCTCATCTACAATCTCGGTAGTGTGCACATCGCGCGACAGCACCATAGAGTAAATGGGTTTAAGTTTATAGGCAACATACTGCTTCATCATAAAGAGCGAGAAGAGCGACATCAGCGCAAAGACACCAACAGCCACACACGCCACAATCCACCACTCTACACCACACACTACAAGTGCAGCCACTACAAGGATAGTTGCCACCAATGCCATGAGCAACGAGGCATTTTCTTTTGTTTTTACCGTCATAATCGTAAGTTTATATAGGTTCTCGGTTATGTTTAATATAGTCTCATATTTCCTGCAACGCGATAAATCTCCTCGACATGTTTCTTGTCGAGCATAATCACGTCATACTCCTTATTTGCGGGTTCCAGCCTCAGCAGCAAACTATCCTGCTGCAGTCGCACCCTACGCAAAATTACATAATTGGGAGTAACAATTACGTATAATCCTCCCGAAATAATCGCCTCGAGATCTATTTTTTTCAAAAATAGTATCGAACCGACCATTATCTCATCCGCCATAGCATCGTCACTCGAGCGAATAGCCATATCGCACTTTATCAACGACGGGATAGCAAAACTTGCATCCGCCTGCTGCTCGCGACGCGCCACCAGACAACTCGTCAGATCGCCATCGTAGAAAGGCACCGAGTGCACATCTTCGCGACGGCCGAACATATCACCCTCGCCCGAGAGCAACCATCCCAGACTAATTTCGGGAAAGTGCTCAACGATACGCACTCCGAGCGCACGCGATATGCCGTTCTTGCCGGCCTTTATCTGGTAGAGGTTTTCAGCTCGCGGCAAACCAATATGCAGACCAAAGCCGTTGATGGTCATATGCGCCCAGCGTATAACACTCTCAAGGCGTTCCCAGTCGCGATTATTATTTGCCATATTCATTTTTTTTTACAATCTTTGCAGGCGCGGCCTCGTAGTTCAATGGATAGAATATAAGATTCCGGTTCTTACGATGAAGGTTCGAATCCTTTCGAGGTCACACACTACAGGAGAGCCCACGTGGTTCTCTTTTTTGTTTTAAGCAAAATCTATCTCTCTAACGCGACATTTACGCCATTCACGCCATTCCACCTTAGTACTGCGCAAATACGCCGCAACATTATTATAGCGGGGACTGGCATTTGTTTTTAATTTTCAAAGATAGTATTTTTATTTTTATTTACAATAAAAAAAGACGCAAGAAATATAAAAAATTCACCCTGCAATAACATTTTCCATCTTCCGCAACAAAATCCTCGCCTCGGAGCGTGACTTCCGCCCCATATTATTCTGCTTTTTGGTATTTTTTGTTATCTTTGCGTTGATTATGGCTATAGAACGAAACATGAGAAATATCGAGAGTGATCTCGAATACGAAAACCGCATACGCCCGCAGGAGCTCAGCACTTTTGCGGGACAGGACAAGATTGTTGACAATCTGAAAATCTTCATCAAGGCGGCACTGATGCGTGGCGACTCGCTCGACCACGTTCTTCTGCACGGCCCCCCGGGACTGGGCAAAACCACACTT
>JAZQYJ010000123.1:0-56097 GCA_045633465.1 Alistipes sp. | reverse complement strand
AGACCGCTTGGCCTCCGACTTTATGTGAGCATTTGCAGAACGAGCGTAACGCGGAAATTCGCCTTTTTGCGCTATACTTATGCTACATAGTAGTGCGATGCAAGCTCTACAAACGAAGCAACCTGCTCATCAATCCAAGCCTGGTCACGACCGAGCTCCTCTGCCAAAATCTGAGCTACACGAGGAGCAGCCTTCTGAGCCTCACGAGCATCGACAAAGAGCAAGCGAACACGACGAGCCAAGACATCATCTACGGTGAGAGCCATCTCGTGACGAATTGCCCAGAGTACCTCAGCTACGGTGTAGTCGTACTTTTCTGATAGCTTCTCGCCAAGTGCAGGGTTCTCCTTAATCATATTGAGGATTGCAGGCTCGTCAGCACCATAAACATACATATGGTCAGCCAAGTTTGGATTTGGACGCCAACCGTGAACCTTCAACTTACGAGTTACACACTTACGCTTCTCTACCTTGCCCAACTTGATAGCCTTATCAACGGTATCCTCTGCCATCTTACGATACGAGGTCCACTTTCCACCGGTAATAGTAATCAAATCGTTCTCCGAAACAACAACTTTGTGCGAGCGCGAAACCTCCTTCGACTTCTTGCCCTCCTTCTTAGGCGCTGCGAGTGGTCGCTGACCTGCAAATACCGAAACGATATCGGCACGAGTAGGAGCCGGAGTCATATAGTGGCTTGCAGTTTCGAGGATAAAGTCAATCTCCTCGTCGAGTGGGCGTGGCTCGCTCTCAGCAGTAGGGCGCTGGATATCGGTAGTACCAACAACCACCTTGTCATGCCAAGGCACTGCGAACAATACACGACCGTCCGAAGTCTTTGGTACCATGATAGCGTAGTCGCTCTGCAAGAACTTCATATCGAGAACGATGTGAACACCCTGCGAAGGAACAACCATCTTAGCCTCTCCCGGCTTATCCATCTGCAACACCTCATCAACAAAGCAACCTGCTGCGTTGATTACAGCCTTAGCCTTTACGGTGTACTCCTTACCTGTAAGAAGGTCCTTAGCGACAACGCCTGCAACCTTGCCCTTCTCGTCGTGCAATACATTTACAACCTCGGTACGATTAGCAACAACGCCACCATGTTCAACGCAAGTCTGCGCCAAGTTGCAAGCCATACGGGCATCGTCGAACTGACCGTCGTGATAAACAACACCACCCTTCAAGCCCTCAGCAACCGAAGTTGGGAGATACTTGCGGAGAGTCTTTGCTGTGATAAAACGCGAACGACCATAGCCGAAACCGAACGAGAGGATGTCATAAACGGTCAAACCGCAGAAGTAGAGGAAGTTCTCCCAATGGCTGTAATTCGAGATTACGAAGGCCTGGTCCTTAACGAGGTGAGGAGCATTCTGCTTCATCAAACCTCGC
Source organism: Alistipes sp. (assembly GCA_045633465.1). Classification (GTDB taxonomy): domain Bacteria; phylum Bacteroidota; class Bacteroidia; order Bacteroidales; family Rikenellaceae; genus Alistipes. The sequence goes on along the minus strand of JAZQYJ010000123.1, from coordinate 54,702 downwards.
TCGTGGAGAGCCTCACGCACCAAATCAACCTCCAACTTTTGGAGATAGCGCACGCCACCGTGAACGAGTTTGGTCGAACGGCTCGAAGTACACTTTGCGAAGTCCTCACGCTCGAAGAGCGCAACACTGTAACCACGAGATGCGGCATCAACTGCGCAACCAAGACCGGTTGCACCGCCACCTACAACTACAAAATCCCACACCTTATCGGCGTTTTCGAGTTGTTTGAGTAAGTTTTCTCTTTGCATTTTTTTGTGTTTTATTGAGTTTTGACTTAGAATTCGCTCGTTTTAACGCACAAATTTACGCTCTTTTAGTGAGAAAAGCAAAGAAAAGGCAAATAAAAAATCAGTAAAAAGACAAAAAAGTGGAGAGAAACCAAAATTTCTCTCCACATCAGACTCTAAACTTTGTTTAGTCGTCAAGTCCTACAAACTTTCCGTTTAGCGTAAATTTCATATCAAGGTCATTTGTCAATTCCACCTCGTAACCATAACGCTTACGCTCGATTTTCTCTACACCCAACGAAGGGTAATGAGCCTTGATATAGTTCTGAATCTCGGCAGGAATAACGCCTGCCGGAATCTTTCCGTTGTGATTCTTCACGCTCTCCCACTTACCCGAACTATCAAATTCAACCTTTGTGCCATCGTTGAGCATTACAGTATAGTCATTATCGGTAACATCCTTGTCGTGGGTAGCCACCACAACCTCGCTTTGAGTAAAGTTTTTCTTCAAAAATGCCTGAGCCTCTGCGGGCAACTCTTGTGCGGTAATTGCAACCTCCCAAGCCATAGCCGGGATAACCGCAAGCGTAGCAATAGCCAACGCCGAAAATAGAATCTTTTTCATAATTTTTACGGTTTTAATCTGTTGTCATACAAATATACGAAAAAACATTCGATTTTATTGTATGACAGTGCAAAAAAATGCAACTTGTATGCCTATTTTTCACTCTATACAAAAATGTTTTGGTTTAAGATTTGGATAAATGAAATTTTCTGTTTAATTTTGATAACTGAAAAGAACAAAATTTGGAGGAATTATTATGGCACAACAAGAGAAAACCCGTTATACCGATGCCGAATTGGCGGAATTCAAGGAGTTGATTTTGAAGAAACTCGAACAAGCTCGTCTCGACTACGAGGATTTGCGTTCCAGCATTAGCCGAGTAACCGGCAACGACACAGAGGACACTTCGCCAACCTTCAAGGTGCTCGAAGAGGGTGCAACAACACTTTCTAAGGAGGAGTGCGAGCGTCTGGCTGCACACCAATCGAAGTTTATTCGCAACCTCGAACTCGCACTTGTGCGTATCGAGCATAAGACTTACGGTATCTGCAAGACCACCGGTAAGTTAATTCCTCGCGAGCGTTTATTGCGTGTTCCTCACGCTACCGAAACCATCGAGGCAAAAGAGGCTCGAAAATAGTTGTCGCCATTATATATACTGACAGGTTGCAACTTGCAGCCTGTTTTTTTATTAAACCAAACTATGATAAAAGGTAGAAATATATTTATACTTGTGCTCGTTGCTGCGATATTTATGGCGTGCGAACCAGCCGGCAGAAAATACATTAACAAGCACCACCTCTGCGACTTTGAGGGGGCTTATTGGGATGCGTTGGTAGATAGCGACCCCAATGGTTCAAATTTGCTAAATGGCTCTATCGCCACCTCGTGGTGCGATGAAAAGAGCGGTCTTGCGGGCAATGTTTCCCAGCCTTTTGATGGCTATTGGGAGGGCGTTGCCGTGTCAAACCATTGCAGCAAGGATTGGGAGAACGATGGTCAGCCTAACGACCAGCTCTACGCCTACACAAACTCAGCCTATTCGGGCAATAACTTCCTCGTCTGCAACGCCTTTATGAATAGCCCGTTCCTTACCTTCGAGAGCAAGCGCAGTTTTATCGGCAGTATGCAGATTGCTCTTACTACCTACTCCTACAACGCCACAATGTATGGCAACCACCTCACACCGCCACTTGGCAAGAATGAGTCTATTTGGGTAGAGGCTGTGGGTTATATCATCGAGGATGGCGAGGAGCGAGAGGAGGCAACCGCCAAGTTCTACCTATACGAGAATGGAAATCCCGCCTTCACGGGGTGGAAAAAGCTATATTTGGTTTCGATGTGCCAGATTGACAAGATTGTCTTCAACATCAAGTGGAACGGATCGGGATTCAACCCCTACCCTGCCTACTTCGCAATAGATGATATTGATATCGTTCAGAAAGAGTATATAGAGTAAGAAAAGATGGCTTGCGAGCCATCTTTTTTACTTAATGCATTCTAAATTCTATCTTCCCCAACTATCTCGGTCGAGAGTACGGTAGTTGATAGCCTCGGCGATATGCGAGGCTTCGATATTCTCTGCGCCTGCCAAGTCGGCAATGGTGCGGGCAACCTTGATGATGCGGTCGTAGGCACGAGCCGAGAGATTTAGGCGGCTCATAGCCATTTCGAGCAGTGAGCGCACCTCTGCACTAAGTGGGCAGAACTTGCGCAACATGGCCGAGTTCATCATTGCGTTGGAGTGAATTGCTGTACCTACAAATCGTCGCAACTGCACCTCTCGTGCAGCGACAACGCGCTTTCTAATCTCGGCACTCGACTCCTCCTTCTGCTCACCATTTATCTCCGACAATGGCACAGGCACAACCTCGATATGCATATCTATACGGTCGAGCAGTGGTCCCGAGATGCGTGAGAAGTAGCGATTTATGGCGAATGGTTGGCACGAACACTCCTTTGTCGGGTGGTTGTAGTAGCCGCAAGGACAAGGGTTCATCGCACCTATAAGAGTAAAGTTCGATGGATATTCGACGCTATATTTTGCTCGCGAGATGGTAATCATCCTATCCTCCAACGGCTGACGCAGCACCTCCAAGACATTGCGACCAAACTCCGGCAACTCGTCGAGGAATAGAACTCCATTGTGGGCTAAACTAACCTCACCGGGTTGTGGCGACTGACCGCCACCAATAAGTGCCACCTGCGAAGTGAGGTGATGCGGTGCACGGAATGGGCGCTTTGTCATCAAGCCGATATTCTCGCCCAACTTACCCGCCACCGAATGAATTTTTGTCGCCTCGACAGCTTCATCCAACGACATCGGTGGCATAATCGTAGGCATACGACGCGCCAACATCGTCTTACCCGAGCCGGGTGCGCCAATCATCAACACATTATGTCCGCCTGCGGCTGCAATCTCCAAGGCTCGCTTCACATCGCGCTGACCTTTGACATCGGCAAAGTCCTCGGCATAGAGGCTCTGCTCCTCCTCCGTAGCCGACACCTCGCCCACGGCAGGGGCGATATCCAACTCGTTATTCAGGTAGTCAACAACCTCTTTCAGACTATTTACGGGGATAACCTCCAACCCCTCGACCACCGCTGCCTCGTGCGCACTCGCAGCCGAAACGACAATGCGTTGCAGTCCGCACTCCTTCGCCATAACCGCCAGCGGAAGTACGCCTCGCACAGGTTTCACTGCGCCATCGAGCGACAACTCGCCAACAAACATCGTGTCGGCAAGACGGGTGTCGAGCACCTGCTGTGTTGCTGCCAAGATACCGACAGCAATAGGTAAATCGAAGCCTGAGCCCTCCTTTCGGAGGTCGGCAGGGGCAAGGTTTACAACCACCTTCTTGGCGGTCATTCGGCGTTGCGAGTTCTCGAATGCGGAGCGAAAACGCTGCTCACTCTCCTTCACGACATTGTCGGGCAAACCCACGAGGTAGAGTCCGATTCCACCTCCTGCAACATTCACCTCGACATCAACCTTAACGGCCTTAATGCCTACTATCGCGCCCGCAAAACACTTTACAAACATCGCTCAAACAACAATATTAATACGCCACTGTCGAGAAGTCGTTATTTTCGGTTACCTCGGTTTCGGTATAAATATTTCCGAATTTGTCGGTTGCCTCAACTTTGATTTTCGAGAAATCGCCTCTCTTCAGTTTATACATATACATATGGTAGCACTGCGAATTGGTGCCAAACTTCCAATCGTTAAAAGCTCGTACACCATTGGTATATCCCGAGAAGTAGATATCGCCAGATGTAGCAACTGTCGAAATATACGGATTTGTAGAGCTTCCATTACCTCTCATATAGCCAGCCGAACTTGGAGTTGTAGTCTCGTCAACATATATCTTCGGACGGCGGTAGTACTCTTTATCGGTCAAGATATTATCAGTAGATATAAGTGTCATAACAGCCGGTTCCTCGCCTTCCTCGTAGACCTTAACAGTCCATTTCTCATCAGCCATATAGACATTCGCCAACAATACATCCTCTTCGAAGTTGAATGCATAGTAACCTGTAGTACCTGTCTTTTTGGTTCCACCAGCAATGGTATTTCCACGATACAGACGCATCTGGTGCGAACGATTTTTGGCAGTCGCACTATATCCTATGTGATACCAATCGGTAAAGGTTGTACCCTCAGCAAGGAATACACCATAGCCCGCAGGCGAGCCATCGCCACACATATACGAGGTCCACCAAGCACCACACAAAGCACCCATATTGTGCTCATAGATGTTTGAGTACCCAGCCTTTGCGCCCTTGATATGCTGAATGATGTGAGAGTGTCCCGACATAATGTGGGCCTCTTTGTAGCCATTTATTAAGTTGCGAGTGTAATCTACATACGAGCCTCCTCCATCTTGGAAAGGAATATGAACGCACAAGATAACGGTCTTATCCTTTGGCACAAGAGCCAAATCCTGCTTCAACCACTCGTACTGCTCCTTGAGGAATGAGCGACGCAACTCACCTTCGCAATCATTGTTTCTATTGTAGAGGATATTTCGCATACTGATAATATGCATATCGCCACGATCGAACGAGAAGTTCACCGGACCACACACCTCCTCGTGGTCGCGCTGCGCCTTCAACTCAAATGTGGAGCTTCGCTCATCCTCAACCAACGGATTTTCAGCATTGAAGTAGGTGTTGTCGTGGTTACCCATAACGTGAAACACCGGCATACCAGTACGAGAAGATGCAAAATAGCTATAGACATCCTCTCGGTATCTAGAACGGTCCGCCGAGTTGTTATTCGAAATCAAATCGCCAAGTGTAATACCATAACAAGGAACACCCTTATTCTGCCAAGTTTTAGCGTGCTCTTTAATTGCAGGTATGGCCTCATCTCTGAGTCGATTCCTACCATCATCCGAGCCAACCTGAGGGTCACCGATTACAAAGAGGGCAAACTTCTCCTCCTTGCCACCCGCCAATGGTTTCAGCGCAAAGTCGTAACGAGCCTTATTCTTCTCGTACTTTTGGTAGAATGTCGGCTGATTGTTCGTGATTGGAATCTCATACTCGGCAGGCACGGTAATATAGATATACCAAGTATCTTTCGAGGCATCTATCTGATATAATCCTTCGCTATCGGTTGTAACAATCGAGAAGCCATCGCTCACCGCCACACCCTCGATAGGCTTGCCGTTTGTATCCTTCACATAACCATACACCAATGCGGTATATATAATATCCTCCTCCTTCTCGAATGGATCCAAGTTCGCCGAGATATTAGGCTTGTAAGTTATGGGCTTGAATTCACGAACATTGCCCGCATTAACCTTGCCGCCATTCCATGCCAAACTCATCTTTCCACCTGTGGCATCCACGAACTCTACGGTACATGCACCAATCTCAATTGCCGGCAGCGAGATATAGAGAACGCTCTCTGTTGCAGTCGGAAGAGCAAAGTTGCTCGGCAGATTGTATGTCACACTATTTAGCCCGGTACTTCTTTGCGTCAAAGTCGCATTTTTGCAATTTACACTAAAGTCGCCCGACAACTTGGCACTGCTCGAAGTGATAACGACTTTTCTCAACTCAACGCCCTCTCTTTCAGCCTTGATAGGGAAGCGCATAATACCCGAGAGGTGCTTCAACTCGACATTTGCGCCCTTCTCCGCCACATAGCCACACATTGGCGCACAACCCTCCGAAAAGGTACCCTCTTTATAGGTCTGCTCCGCAGGAAAATTGACCATCGGCATAAGTGGTTGCGTTGATGCGCAATACGGATAGGTTATCCTATATGGATAGCTAAGTTCATCATTAAATTGGAATGTAGCACATTTCGCATTCTCCGCATCAATGCAAGCAGGATTAGACTGCTTTCCATTAACAACAAGCTTATCTCCCTCACTCCAATAGAGCGGATAGTTATCTCCAACCTTATCACCCAATGCTGTTCGAGTATCATCGAGCGTTATGGTAAGCGTTGTCGGTCCACTTTCTCCACCAATAACCTCAGTAGATGGATCAGTCTGGCAAGCCACAAAGGAGATTGCCACCAAGACCAAAAGAGATAAAATCTTCTTCATATAACCTATATATAAATAGTTAGTATTTAATTAACGAGTAGTCGGTACCCTTGGTAACCTTAGTTTCGGTATATACATTTCCAAATCGGTCGGTCGCCTCGACCCTAACCTTCGAGAAATCACCCTTCTTCAACTTGTACATATACATATGGTAGCACTGCGAATTTGAACCCGTGTGGAAATCCTGGTATCCACGCACTCCATTTATATAGCCCGAAGCATAAATATCTCCCGCTGTCGGCAAGTCGTCCGGTGCTCGGAATGGATTTTCCGGACTACCATCTCCTATCATAAGGATATCGGCAGCAGAGTTTCTGAATATTCTTGGACGAGAGTAGTATGCTGCATCGGTCAAGATGCCATTCTCCACAGAGATATGCACCATATCGCCCGAATACTCCCACTCCCCTGTACTTGCGTTCTGCTCATAGACCTTAACACTCCATTCACTATCCGCCATATAGACATTTGCCAAGAGTACATCCTCGTCGAAGTTAAAGGCAAAATAACCCTTCGTTTTTTGGGAATTTTGATTTGGATCAGCTGGTATCGCTGCACCTGTTATGTCGTTTCCACGATAAAGACGCATCTGATGAGAGCGATATTTCGAGGTATTGCTATATCCGAGATGATACCAATCGGTAAAGGTTGTGCCCTCACCAATAAAGACGCCATATCCCGCAGGTGAGCCATCGCCACACATGTGCGAAGTCCACCACGCACCACACAACGCTCCCATATTGTGCTCGAAGATGTTTGGATGGTTTGGTGAAGCACCCTTTATATGCTGGATAAGGTGGGTATGACCCGACATGATATGAGCCTCTTTGTAGCCATTTATCAGCTCGCGAACTTGTGGAAAATTGCTCTTATCGTAGTCTTGGAATTGAATATGTACGCACAAAATAACGGTCTTGTCCTTCGGAACAAGCGCCAAATCCTGCCTCAACCATTCGAGATGCTCATCGAGGAGACTGTGATAAATTTTCGAGCTGGTATAGTTGTAGGTATACCAAACATTACGCATACTGATAATATGCATATCGCCTCGCTCGAATGAGAAATTCACAGGACCGAAAATCTCTTCGTGAGCTCGCTGAGCCTTCAACTGGTAAGTAGAACTTCTATGGTCGGCATAAATAGGTCTGTTTGAGTCGAAAAATGTGTGGTCGTGATTACCCATCACATGGAATACCGGCATACCAGTATTCGCCACACTGAAACTGTCGTAGACATCATCTCGCAAGTAGGAGACATCGTTGCCATCAACATTCGAGATAAGGTCGCCAAGTGTCATTCCGTAGCACGGCACACCCTGCGACTGCAAAGTTGAGGCATGCCCCTTAACACAAGGTGCGATTTGCTCTTTCAGACGCTGCAAATGGGTGGTGTTAGACACTTGTGGATCGCCAAAAACGAAGAGGGCAAACTTCTGCTCCTTGCCACCCTCCAACGGTTTTAGCGTAAAGTCGTAACAATTCCTATCCTTGTCATACTTTTGATAGAATGCCGGCTGATTGTTCTCTACCGGAATCTCGTATTCGGCAGGCACGGTAACATAGATAAACCATGCATCTTTTGATGTGTCCAACTCGTAAAAACCGTTGCTATCGGTCGAAACAACCGAGAAGCCATCTGTCACCGCTACGCCCGGAATAGGATTTCCGTTTGTGTCCTTCACATAACCACACGCCGAGGCGGTGATTATCATATCCTCTTCAACCTCGAATGGATCTAAGCTTGCCGAGTTATTAGGTTTGTAAGGTATGGTCTTAAATTCACGAACAATGCCCGGCTTAATCGTACCGCCCTTCCAAGCAAGAGTCATAACTCTCTCTTCGGTATCGACAATCTCCACTATACAACTTCCCACTGCAACAGCCGGCAATGCAATATAGACAACCTGCTCCGATGTTGTCGAAAGAGCAAAATTACTTGGCAAGTTGTATGTAACGCTATTTTGCGCACCCTCCGCAGCAACAAGAGTCGCACTCTGGCAATTCACATTAAAGTCGCCCGATAACTTAGCACTGCTCGAAGTGATAACGATTTTGCTCAACGCCACACCCTCTGTTTCGGCCTTGATAGGAAAGCGCATAATACCCGAGAGGTGCTTCAACTCGACATTTACGCCCTTCTCCGCAACATAACCGCACATTGGCGCACAACCCTCCGAGAAGGTACCCTCTTTATAGGTCTGCTCCGCAGGAAAATTGACCTTCGGCTGACTCGCTGTCGTGGCCTCGCAATATGGATAGGTTATATGGTATGGAGAATTTACCGGTTCCTGAACGGTGAATGACGCTTTTCTTGTGTCGATTTTGTCGATATCTGCCGAAGCCGACTCAACTCCATTAACGACAATCTTATCGCCTTCGCTCCAACAAAGCGGATAGTTATCTCCGACCTTATCACCCAATGCTGTTCGAGTGTTGTCGAGTGTCACGGTAAGCATTACCGGTCCATTCACACCTCCCACAACCTCGGTCATTGGGTCGTTCTGGCATGCCGCAAATGACAATATCGTCGCAAGCAAAAGTAGAGTTTTCTTCATATAGTTTATAGTCTTAGTTTCTATATTAAAATGCAAATTTAGTAATTTTATCAATAAATATCAAAAACGAAGAACACTTTTCTACACAATACCACACAACTTTTTGACACATAAGATGCTACGATGCATACCTATGTGTCAAAAATAAAAGATATTGTGTCAAAAAAGAAACTTTTATCAGAATGGAACCTCTCCGTTTGAAGGAGGTGCAGATGGGGATACTCTCGAAATATCGAACTCATCGCCCGTTGCATGTTGCAGCGACGAGATAGATGATGACTGGTATGGCGCACCTGCCATATCCTCATACTGCTCCATCGAAGGCTGCGCCATACCTGTATTTATCTGGTCCCAATTTGTAAATTTAGCCTGATCCTTGATAAAGCGTAACTTCACATCCTCGACCGCTCCGTTACGGTGCTTGGCAATGATAAACTCAGCCAAGCCTTCAACCGGCTCCTCTCCCGGACCCGCCGTAAAGCCATAATACTCTGGTCGGTGAATAAATGCTACAATATCTGCATCCTGCTCAATGGCTCCCGATTCACGGAGGTCGCTCAACTGTGGTCGCTTCGAGCCTCCACGCGACTCCGTTGCACGGCTCAACTGCGAAAGTGCGATAATCGGCACATTTAACTCCTTGGCAATACCCTTCAACGAGCGCGAGATAAATGCCACCTCCTGCTCACGATTACCCTTATCGCCGTGTCCCGCAGCGGTCATCAACTGCAAATAATCGACCATGATGATTTTAATGTCGTTATTCGCCTTCAAGCGACGCACCTTCGAGCGAAACTCGAAGATTGACAGCGCCGGAGTATCATCGATAAAAAGAGGCGCCATACCCAAAGCCTTAGTGTTGGTTTCGAGTGTCTTCCACTCCGAAGGAGTGAGCTTGCCGCTACGGATGGTCTGTCCGTGTATACCCGTTTCAGCACACACCAAACGAGTCATCAACTGAACAGAGGACATCTCCAACGAGAAGAATGCCACCGGAGCGTCGTAATCAACAGCCATATTTCTCGCCATAGTGAGGGTAAAGGCAGTTTTACCCATCGCAGGACGAGCTGCAATGATGATAAGGTCTGATGGTTGCCAACCGAGAGTAATATTATCAAGGTCGGTAAAGCCCGTGCAGACTCCGCTGTAACGAGAGTCGTTCTCGGCAGCCTTCTCAATCTGGCGAATTGTGGCACGAAGGATGTCGCTTGCGGTCTGCACCGAACGCTTGACATAACCCTCGGTAATCTTCAAAACCTCGCCCTCGGCATAGCCAATAAGGTCATTTACATCTATCGTACTATCATAGGATTGGCGTTGGATTTCGGTCGAAGCACGAATCAACTCGCGCTGGATATGCTTCTGAGTAATGATACGCGAGTGGAACTCGATATTGGCTGCCGTACCTACTCGCTGTGTGAGTTGCGCCAAATAGTTTGCTCCACCCACCTTCTTCAACTCACGCTTCGATTTAAGTTGATTGGTTACGGTGAAGAGGTCTATCGGTTGCTGGGCCATAGCCAACTCGTTCATAACACGATAGATAAGGCGATGTTCCTCCTTGTAGAACGACGCCTCGGTGAGGTACTCCTGTACCTCGGTTATCTTGTCCGATTCGAGCATCAACGCTCCAAGGACCGCCTCTTCGAGTTCTACTGCCTGAGGCGGAATCGTCGCCAAAGCCTCGGGTGCCAACTCCGCAAATGCTCCACTATTTTTGCTATTTTTGAAATCCTGTGCCATATTCTCTGTTCAAACTTTTTTCGACCTATTATCGTCTTGCAAAAGTAGGCTTTTTTTGTTACTCAATCAACACACATATACGCATGCGTGTTGAAAACTATGTTTATAACATCAGTAACGACACCGAAATTGCCCTTCTACGCTGCTCCGTGCTGTTTATATCTTTTTGAAAACTCTATCGTTCATCTATGATTCGCCGCGATACTGTGAGCGTCGCTATACTTATTCTCACATCCCCTTCGCATGCCTTTACAATCGCCAATGCGCACGATGCCATCGTCGCTCCCGTAGTCAGCACATCATCAATGAGCAAGATATGTTTTCCTCGCAACTTTTCGGCGCGGCGCACCTCGAAAATCGACTCTACATTATCCCACCTCTCGCTACGACTCTTCGAGGTTTGACTATCATTATATTGCCGACGGCAAACCGAGCGAAAATCACACTTCACGCCCATCTTGCGCCCCACTCCCAAAGCCAACTGCTCCGATTGGTTGTATCCTCGATGCAGTCGACGACGATAGTGCAATGGAATAGGAATAATGAGGTCTATATCGCTAAATTTGCCGCTTTCGAGCAACTCCTCACCGAGCCATTCGCCCATCTTTTGGGCAAAAAACCAGCGACCATAATATTTGAAGTTATGGACTATGCGTTGCCACTCCGTGCCACCTACAAACCAAAACATTGCCGCGGCTGACTCTATATCCAGCACATTCTCGAAGAGGAGTTTTATGGGGTTATCCTTGCGTTTCGCAAAGCTTGTCAATGGCATATTATAGCGACACGCCAAACATACACACCCCTCATTCTCCAATAACGCCCTACCACACGCAAGGCAGGTGCGAGGCAGCATCAGCGACATCACATCTCGCAAAACAGAGGAAATATCATAAAATATCGACATCGCAAATTATAACTATATTGCGGTATAATTTGTCCTCGCGCAACCTCTCTATCTCCTCGCGCAGAATTGCCCTTGCACGAGAGAACGACGCCCCAACTTCGACCTTCAACATCAGCTCCACACGATATTCGCCACGCACTCTATCAATAAGCGGCGCTACGGGCCCCAACACTCTGCGGCCAAAGCGGTTACGCAGTTGCTCACCAAGCTTTAACGACGACTCGACAAGTCGCTCTTTATCGCTACTACGCATTGCAATCTTCACCATCCGGACAAACGGAGGGTAATGAAACTGCTTACGCTCAGCAAGCAACTTTGTCGTCACACGCTCGTAATCGCCAACCAAGGCATATATGGAGTGTTGTGGTTCTGCCGTCTGAATAATCACCTCGCCACGCTTATCGCGACGACCGGCACGGCCCGCCACCTGCATAATCAGTTGCCAAGCCCTCTCCTCGGCCCTAAAATCGGGCGAAGCAAGAAGGTTGTCGCCATTGAGTACTCCAATAAGCGTAACATCGGCAAAATCGAGCCCCTTCGACACTATTTGTGTGCCAACCAGAATATCTGCTTCGTGACGAGCAAAGGCTCCGATTATGCGATTATAGGCTGCACTTGAAGTAGCCGTATCGCCATCCAAGCGCAACACTCTTGCATCAGGAAAGAGTTCCGATATAGCCTCCTCAACACGCTCCGTACCGAAGCCCATAGGTTTCAATTCGGTTGTCTTGCAATTTGGGCAATATCGTTGTATTGGTTCATTATAACCGCAATAGTGGCAGACCATTCTACCCCTCTGCTGATGTGCCGAGAGGGTTACATTGCAGTGCGGACATCGAGCCGAAAAACCGCACGACGGACACTCCATATATGGCGAATATCCTCGCCGATTTTGGAAAAGAATAACCTGCTCGTTGCGCTCCAATCGTTCGGCGATACCATCGAGCAACTCCTTATTAAAGTGCAACTTACGCTCGTTACGCTTGACATTGCGTACCGTATCCGAAATTCTAATCTCGGGCATCTCTACTCCGCCATATCGCTCGGTCAATTTCGCATAAGCATACTTGCCCGAGAGGTGATTTGCATAACTTTCGAGCGAGGGCGTAGCACTACCCAACACGCACTTTGCATCGTGCATTGTCGCCAGCACAATCGCTGCATCACGACCATTATAGCGGGGATTCGGTTCCGACTGTTTGTAACTCGAATCGTGCTCCTCATCAACCACCACCAATCCCAACTTTTTGTATGGCAGGAACAACGCAGAGCGTGCTCCAATCACAAAATTGCCACTCTCCGAGGAGAGCATATCGGTATATAGTTTTGTGCGCTGTTGTGGCGTAAGTTTCGAGTGATAGACCGTAACACTCTCGCCAAAAAGTCCTCGCATACGCTCCACCAACTGCGTTGTGAGCGATATTTCGGGAACAAGAAACAGTACATCTTCGCCACGCGAAAGGCGCTCCTCGATAAGATGGGTATATATCTCTGTCTTGCCCGAACTTGTCACGCCGTGCAATAGCACAACCCTCTTATCGGTCAAACCCTCCTTTATCTCGTTGAAAGCCACTGTTTGAGCCTCCGACAACTTAGGCAACAAGGTTTTGCTCCACTCGCAGTTTAGTTTATAGTCGCGCTCGCCCATCTCCACCAAACCCGACTTTACAAGAGCCTTCAAAGCCGCAGAGTCTAACTCCACTGCGTATCGTGGCACAACGCCACCTACCTTCTCTATGGCGCACAATGCCTCGTATCGTTTTGGCGCTCGGCGTTGCAACTTTATGCGTACATCGTCGGTAAATGTCTCTGCAACGAGATTTACAGTTACTTCACGCTTGGGGATATATGGCTCAAACTCCGCCTCACAACGAGCCTTTGCCTTAATAATCGAAGGCAGAGCCACACGCATAACCTCGCCCACCGAGCACATGTAGTAGTCGGCAATCCACTCCCAGAAGCGCATCTGCAACTCCGAGAGCAGAGGTTTGTCGTACAAGGCTTTTAAGATTGGCTTTGCGGTGCCTCGTGTTGGAGGTGTATCGTGTAGTCGCCACACTATGCCCGTATAGACTGCATTTTTGCCAAACTGCACCGCCACTGCATCACCAACACAAACCTCGACACCTTCGCCAACGGCAAAGGTGTAGGCAGGTTGCGCCAATGGCAACACTATGTCGGCATAGCGACTCATTCTCTCTTTTTAAGCAATAATCAACTCTATACCGGCAGACTCGATAATCTCTCGCATCTCCTTGGTGATACCCTTATCAGTGATAATTATATCGACCTCCTCCAACGAAGCTATATTACCAAAACCTCGCTGACCAAACTTAGATGAATCTGCCAATACCACCGTCTTTGACGATGCCGCCATCATCTTGCGCGACAACTGCGCCTCCTCGATAGTGGAGGTGGTAATACCAAAATCGGGGTCTACACCATCGACACCTACAAAAAACTTTGAACAAACCACATTTCCGAGCGTAAGACTCGCATTTTCACCAAGTGTAGCGCACGACTTGCGGTGTATGCGACCTCCGAGTTGCTCCACGCGCACACTATCCAACTCGCATAGCAACTCCGACACCTTCAAAAATGGCGTAACAACATTCAACACCCCCTGCGGAGGGTTGTTATGAATAACCTCTGCCAATGCGTAGGTTGTCGAGCCAGCCGAAATCATTATCGAGTCACCATCGCAGATAAGCTCCGCAGCACGAGTTGCAATGCGCTGCTTTGCCTCTTTGTTCAGATGGCTCTTGGTTTCGAGGTCACGGTCTGCAATATGCGGATTTGCCAAACGAGCACTGCCGTGCACCTTATAGAGCAGACCTTTGCTCTCCAAAATCTTAACATCGTTACGAATTGTAACCTTCGTAACACCCAACTCATCGGCCACATCGGTAATACGAATAAAGCCATACTCGTTCAACCTGTCGAGAATGTACTTGTGGCGTTCTGCAATACTTAACATATCTTTTTTTAGCTTTTAGCTATTAGCCATTGGCCATTAGCTTTTTTACAATGCAAAATGCAAAATTATTTTTTACCTATCCAACTCCGAAAATCGTCAATGATTGAGCTATTTTTGTGCGATGCTAGGCGATGAAAGCGCAGCATAGCAAGCCTATGTGAGCATTTCAGCATCCGACGCACTCGTGCAAAAAGAGCCAATCAGAACGATTTTAGTGTGCCGCAAGCCAATTTTCTCCCACACCGCACTCGGCAGTGAGTGGAATAGACAACTTGGCTGCACCCTCCATCTCCTCACGGACAATTTGCTCAACCTTTTCACGCTCGGAGCGGAGCAAATCGACCACAATTTCGTCGTGTACCTGCATCGTTATACGAGAGCGCACACCCTCCGCCTTGAAGCGACGAGCAACACCCACCATTGCCAATTTCATAATATCGGCTGCTGTACCCTGAATTGGGGCATTTATAGCATTGCGCTCAGCCAAAGCACGGGCATTGGCATTGCGAGAGTCGATGTCGGCAAGATAGCGACGACGACCGAAGAGCGTTTCGACATACCCCTTCTCACGGGCATTATTGACAACATTGTCCATATACTCCTTAACCTTAGGGTATGACTCAAAATAGCCTTCGATAAGTTGCTTTGCCTCGCCACGAGGAATACGCAAACGCTGACTCAATCCGAATGCCGAGATGCCATAGATGATTCCGAAATTTGCAGTCTTGGCACGACGACGCTCCTCGCTTGTAACCTCCTCAATCGGCTTCTTGAAGATTCGGGCAGCCGTAGCCGCGTGGATATCTTTACCCTCGCGGAAAGCTTCGCACAAATTCTCGTCGCCCGAGAGGTGTGCCATCAATCGTAATTCCACCTGCGAATAGTCCGCCGAGAGGAGTTCGTGCCTATCATCACTCGGCACAAAGGCACTACGAATTGGGCGACCGAGGTCATCTCGCACCGGAATATTCTGCAAATTAGGGTTAGCCGAAGAGAGTCTTCCCGTAGCCGTAACCGCCTGATTGTACGATGTATGAATATGTCCCGTAATAGGATTTACCAACTGTGGCAACGAATCTACATAGGTAGAAAGCAACTTTTTCAGACCTCGATACTCCAAAATCAAATCGACAACCTTGTGCTCGCCTGCAAACGATTGCAGATACTCCTCATCGGTGCAAAACTGCTTGGTCTTGGTCATCTTTGGCTTATCGGTAATGCGCATCTTGGCAAAGAGCAACTCTCCGAGTTGACGGCTCGAATTTATATTTATATCCGCCTCGCCCGACACCTCTCTAATCTGCTCCTCTATGGCGTTTAGTTTTTGCAACAATGTTATAGAGTAGTTGCGCAGTGCCTCGCTATCTATGCAAACGCCCTCCCACTCCATATCGGCCAACACATCAATCATTGGCTCCTCTATTTCGTGATAGAGTTTCAGCAACGATGGCTCTGCCTCCAACATTGGTCGCAGAACACCGTAGAGTTGCAATGTAATGTCGGCATCCTCCGATGCATACTCTGCCACTCGCTCCACGCCCACCATATCCATAGTGAGTTGCTTGGCGCCCTTACCAATAAGGCTCTCTATCGAGATTGGCGAGTAGTTAAGATATCGCTCCGCCAAAGCATCCATTTTATGACGAGATTCGGCATCCAGCAGATAGTGTATAAGCATTGTATCCCACTTTGCACCCTTGACCGATATTCCTAAGGCGCGAAGGAATAGGATGTCGAACTTCATATTCTGCCCCACCTTCGCAATACTCTCATTCTCGAAGATTGGGCGTAAAATCGAGGCATACTCCGCCTCTATCTCGTTGCGAGGTCGCACATCGGCATTGTGTCCGAATGGCACATACCACGCTTCGTGCTCTTTCACTGCAAGCGACAAGCCTACAATGCGATCGCCAAACATATCGAAGCCCGTAGTTTCGAGGTCGAAGCAGAAGTGCGGCTCAGCCGAAATCTCAGCCACCACCTTACGCAACTCCTCGGCTGTAAAGATGGTTGTATATTTGTGCGGAGTGGTTGCTGCCGTAGCAAAACTATTAGCAAAGAGGTCGGCTTGTACCTCTTCGACAGACTCCCCTACATCGGTTGTCGGCATCTCTACTACGGGTGTAAAGAGATCGCCAAAGAGCGAGCCTTGCCCCTCCAACGACGCCTTTTTCTGCTGCCCCGCCTTCATTCGTGCCATATTGGCAAGTTGAGTCTGTGGTGCTTGTTGCGGAGTGGGGCTATCTTCCATAGGTGCCAGATTGTTCAAATCTGCCAAAAAACCTCGAAAGTCCAACTCGGCAAACAGCGCCCTCAATTCATCGACCTTTGGAGCACAAACGGTCAAATCCTCCTCGTTGAACTCAATCGGCACATCGAGTCGAATGGTGGTGAGCACCTTCGCCAAGCGCAACTGCTCCTCGTTAGCGAGGATATTTGCACCCGTCTTACCACCTATCTTGTCGGCATTGGCGATGATATTCTCGACCTCGCCCCACGCCTGCACCATCTTGCACGCACCCTTCTCGCCGACACCCGGAACACCCGGAATATTATCCGACGAGTCGCCCCACAAAGCCAAAATATCTCGTACAAGTTCAGGGCGGTCGATGCCATACTTGGCTTGAATAGCCTCCTTGTCGATAATCTCAATACCGTCGCCCTTCTGCTTGTATAGTTTGCGGTTTTCGCCAACGAGTTGCCCGTAATCCTTGTCGGGCGTTACCATAAATACCTCATAACCCGCCTCGTCGCCCTTCTTGGCGAGAGTTCCGATAACATCGTCAGCCTCAAAGCCCGGCACCTCCAACACAGGAATACACATCGCCTCGACAATGCGCTTTACATAGGGCACCGACAACAAAATATCCTCGGGTGTAGCTGGGCGGTTAGCCTTATACTCGGGGTATATCTCACGACGGAAGCAACCACCTTTCGGGTCGAATGCGACACCGAGCAAGTCTGGCTTCTCTCGTTTCTGGATATCACGCAAGAACTTCGTAAACCCATAGACAATCGAGGTATTCAACCCATTGCGATTGCGCATAGGTCGTCCCATAAAGGCGTAGTAGTATTTGAAAATCAATGCATAAGCATCGACAAGAAAAAGGCGTTTCACTTAATTGTGAATTAAGAATTGAGAATTAAGAATTATCTGACGCATACCATTCGGCATACGAAGTTGCCGTTTCGTGCAAGCGCAATGAGTACAACTCCACATTTGCAGGCAAAGCCTTCTGCAATCGCTCGGCAAAGTCCGAGAGCATATTCTCGCAAGTCGGCTGATAATCGACCAACACAACCTTGTTGAATTTTGCTCCAAGCATCGCTTTCAACTCCACATTCTGCTCCGAATCACGCAGTACAAACGAGTGGTCGAGTCTATCGACAATCTCGCCGTTTACAATGCGCTTCAAGTCGCCAAAGTCCATCACCATACCCAGCTTTGGATTACCCTCCTCGCTGATAGGCTCACCTTTGACCGTTACAAAAAGACGGTATGAATGACCGTGAATTTCACGACACAAGCCATCGTAGCCGTCAAGTGCGTGAGCCGACTCGAACGAAAACTCCTTGGTCAATCGTATCTTTGCCATACTACTTGTCCAAATAGTCGATATGTGGCTCACGCGAGAATGCCTCGTTGAGCGAGATGTAGGTCTGTGTCTTTGTTACACCCGGAATACGCAAGATATTATCGAAGATAGTGCGCATAAGGTGCTCGTTATCCACGCAATACAACTTCACCATCGCAGTATATGTTCCCGTGATAAAGTGGCACTCTACAATCTCCGGCACAAGTTTCATCTTCTCGGCAATAGCACCCAGCATCATCGGGTCCTGAATACTCAAATTCACAAAAGCACATACATCAAAGCCGAGCATCTTCGGATTGACAATCATACGAGAGCCCATCACTACGCCTGTATCCTCCAACTTCTTGATGCGTTGGTGAATGGCTGCGCCCGAAATTCCACACGCACGAGCAATCTCCAAATATGGCATACGGGCATTCTTAACCAAAAATTTCAAAATTTTGCGGTCAATCGCATCTAAAATTTCCTTACTCATAACTTTATCGTTTTAGGGATATTAGCCATTAGCTTATTTTAATACTTTCAACTCTTTTCCAACCTCAACGAAGGCTGCAACACACTTCTCCAACTGCTCGCGAGTATGTCCTGCCGACACCTGAACACGGATACGGGCCTGCCCCTTCGGAACAACCGGGTAGTAGAAACCCGTCACGAAGATGCCCTTCTTCTGCAACTCAGCAGCGAAATCCTGCGAGAGCTTCGCATCGTAGAGCATCACAGCGCATATTGCCGATACGGTAGGCTTAATGTCGAAGCCCGCAGCAATCATCTTCTCGCGGAAGAACGCCACATTCTCAACCAAGCGGTCGTGGTGCTCATTGCTCTCTTCGAGCATTTTGAACATCTCGATACCTGCACCCACCACTGCCGGTGGCAACGAATTTGAGAAGAGGTAAGGGCGTGAACGCTGACGGAGCATATCGATAATCTCCTTGCGGCCTGTGGTAAAGCCACCTATCGCACCACCAAACGCCTTGCCGAGGGTACCTGTGAGAATATCTACCTCGCCACGCAGGTTATACAACTCAGTGATACCGCGGCCCGTTGCACCCAGCACACCTGCCGAGTGGCACTCATCGACCATAACCAATGCGCGATACTCCTTTGCCAAGCGACAAATCTCGTCGAGCGGAGCGGCATTGCCATCCATAGAGAATACGCCATCGGTTACGATAATACGGAAGCGCTGTGCCTGAGCTCGCTTCAAGCAATCCTCCAACTGCTCCATATCGGCATTGGCATAGCGATAACGCACAGCCTTACAAAGTCTAACTCCGTCGATAATAGAAGCGTGGTTCAACGAATCCGAGATGATAGCATCCTGCTCGGTGAAAAGTGGTTCAAATACTCCACCATTAGCGTCGAAACAAGCCGCGTAGAGGATGGTATCCTCGGTACCGAAGTAGTCGGCAATAGCCTTTTCGAGAGCCTTGTGAATATCCTGACAGCCACAGATAAAGCGCACCGACGACATACCAAAGCCACGCTCGTCCATAGCCTTCTTGGCAGCCTCGATAAGGCGAGGGTTGTCCGACAAACCCAAGTAGTTGTTGGCGCAGAAGTTAAGGCACTCCATCTCTGCCACCTCGATAGCCGAACGCTGTGGCGAACAGATTACTCGCTCGGTCTTATAAAGACCGGCCTCCTTGATAGACTCCAACTCTTGTTGAAGATGTTGTTTGAAATCTCCGTACATAACTATATGGTTTTTAATTATTTACACTTACAACATTCTCGTTAAACGATATGTTTTACTTACAAATCGTAACAATACCCAACGCAAAGTTATAATTTTTGCGTCAAAGATCACAAAAAAACTTATATTTTTTACGGTTGGGGTTACGGTTTTTAGGAGTGATTAGGGGTATTAGGGGCGTTAGAGGCGTTAGAGGCGTTAGGGGCGTTAGGGGTTATAGGGGTGATAGGGAGAATAGAGAATTTAGAGAATTTAGAGAATTTAGAGAATTTAGGGAATTTAGAGATTAAGAACTACTCTCTATTTCTCGTCAGAAGTCGTGAGATGTGGTGCATCACAAAAGAATAGTCCTCGGGATAGTACTAATCGTACAGCCCGAGGACTATTACTTTTAGGGATGTGCCGCAGATTGCGGCTTATCACGAGAAATTGCTATTTTGTTGCTGATTCAAGACGCTTCATCATAACAAACATAAACAAAGCCGAGAGGAGACAAAGCACGATAAATACCGACCAAACAACAGTAAGGCTGATGCCACCCCAAAGAAGACCACCAACTGCTACGAGCATATTACCGATAGCGGTAGCTACGAACCAGCCACCCATCATCATACCCTTGTACTTTGGAGGTGCAACCTTCGATACGAACGAGATACCCATTGGCGAGAGGAGCAACTCCGCAAAGGTAAGCACGAGGTAGGTCATAATAAGCCAGTTAGCCGATGCGAGAGGTGCCTCTGCGCCAGCCTTAACAGCCTCTGCCTGTGCATCAGGAGTGAGCAAGCCAACCGAGCCAACTGCCATAATTGCGAAGCCGATTGCTGCAACGAGCATACCGTAAGCGATCTTACGAGGTGCCGAAGGCTCCTTACCACGCTTTGCAAGCGCACCGAAGATAGCCAACGATACCGGAGTCAATGCCACAACATAGAATGGGTTGAACTGCTGGAAGATTGGAGCATTTACGGCAACCGATGCATCGCCTACATTCATACCCTTATGGATAAGGTAGCCAACCGACGCAACGAGTGCTACGCCTGAGATTGCCTTACCCTTTGCGCCCTCGCTCTGGAACAACGAGAATGCTGCATAGACTGCAACGATAACAAGCACCAAATTCCAAACGCTGAATGCCATACTCTGCAAGCCGAATGCCTCCTTAACGGTGAACTCGTCAGCGAAGAATGTGAGTGTAAGACCGTTCTGGTGGAATGCCATCCAGAAGAAGATTACAACGGCGAATACAAGGCAAAGTGCCACGATACGAGCCTTAGTCTCGGCCGGGGTGAGGTTATCCTCAACAACTGCGGCTGCACCCTTATCGTTCTTCTTGCCACCCTCAACATGAGCGTACCACTTACGGCAAGCGAAGTAGATAGCCATCGAGATAATCAACGCCACGCAAGCCACTGCAAACGAGAAGTGGTAAGCGTCGTTGCCGGTAAAGCCGAGCGAGTTCTCTGCCCAATTCTTGATAGCAACGGCAGCGGTTGGAGCGAACAATGCACCGATGTTGATTGCCATATAGAACAACGAGAATGCCGAGTCACGCTTATCTGCATACTTTGGATCGTCGTAAAGGTTGCCGACCATAACCTGCAAGTTACCCTTGAACAGACCTGTACCGATAGAGATGAAGAGCAATGCGCCGAGCATAGCAATCATCGCCAAGGTATCGCCACCGAGAGGCAACGAGAGGAGCAAGTATCCGATAAACATAATCGAGATACCAGATGTAACCATCTTACCATAACCGAACTTATCAGCCAAGATACCACCAAAGAGCGGCATAAAGTAGACAAGACCGAGAAAAGTACTGTAAATGATACTTGCCACACCTGCATCGAGACCGAAGTTCGCACGAAGGAACAAGGCAAATACAGCCAACATTGTGTAGTAGCCGAAACGCTCACCTGTATTGGCGAGAGCCAAGGCGTAAAGGGCTTTTGGATGTCCTTTGAACATAATAAATAAAGTTTTAGTTAATAAATAAAATTATTTCTATTTGTATCCTCTTTTTTCTCGCAGGGTTCCCCTGCGTTTACAATTCTTACCCACCCCCAAACCCCCGCCTCAGGCGTGGGCTTAGTCCGCCTACGGCGGATAAGTTTCGGGTATCTGCTCTGTTACTGCTTATGCGAACATTGCTTTTTGCACCCTATTTTCTTTGTGGCCATTGGCCATTAGCCTTTTTATTTTGTCGCAAAGATAACGAAATTTTTCGATTTTTCTTGTGTGCCTATTTGCGAAACTACTATTTATGCCATTTCAACACCATTGCCGTACGGGCAGTGTTGTAGATTTGGATAAAGTGATGCGGATTATCCCACTCGTCGATGATTGTCTCGGTAAAGTGCTCCTGACCCTTAGTTTGGCGGTCGAAACCTCCGAAACGCCCCTCATCGGTCGAGAGTTCAACGGTGTATTTTCCTGCCCAAGGCACCTCGACACGATAGTCCGGACACGAGTTTTCGGGGCTCCAATTAAAGACAAAGTACAACCCCTTATGCGAGAAAGCCAAGGTCTTATTCTCCCAGTCGGAGTGCCACTTGTAAGGGTAGCCATCGGACAACACCTTATACTTTTTCACCACCTTCAACATCTCCTTGTCGAACAAGCCGAGCTGTCCGTAGCGCAAGAAGCCATTATCGGCTAACGACCATTGGCGTCGTGCGTGCGAGTAGCTCCAATCGTTGCCCTCACGAGGGAAGTCTATCCACTCGGGGTGTCCGAACTCGTTACCCATAAAGTTGAGGTAGGCATCGCCACCCACCGATATAGTCATCAGTCGAATCATCTTGTGGAGAGCCATACCTCGCTCCACCTCCAAATTCTCCGACCCCTTATTCATCGCAAAGTACATCTCCTTATCCATCAGGCGGAAAGCGATAGTCTTGTCGCCCACCATAGCCTGGTCGTGCGACTCGGCATACGCCACAGTCTTGACCTTTGGCAGACGGTTGGTCAGCACACCCCACATCTCCTCGATATTCCAATCCTCGTCGCGTTCGTCCTCCAACAACTTGATCCAATAGTCGGGAATTGCCATTCCGAGGCGGAAGTCGAAGCCGATACCGCCATCTTCGATTGTGCGACACATACCCGGCATACCGCTCACATCTTCGGCAATAGTTACAGCCTCGGGGCGGAAGTCGTGAACGAGTTTGTTCGCCAACGAGAGATATACCAGAGCGTCTTTATTGACACCCTCGTCAAAGAACTTCTCTCGGCAGTCGAAGTCGGTATATCCGAAGTGGTGATATATCATCGAGGTTACGCCATCGAAACGGTAGCCGTCGAAGTGGTACTCGTCGAGCCAATACTTGACATTCGAGAGGAGGAAGTGCTCCACCTCACGCTTGCCGTAGTCGAACACCTTCGAGTCCCAATATGGCTGGTAGCCTGCACCGCCTTGTTTCGAGTAGTGATATGGCGAGCCATCGAGTTCGTTTATGCCCTCGTTGAAGTTCTTAACATAGTGAGCGTGAACAATATCCATAATCACGGCAATACCCAACTTATGCGCCTTGCGCACCAACGATTTCAACTCCTCTGGCGTACCGAAGCGGGATGACGGAGCGAAGAAATTTGCCACATGGTAGCCAAACGAGCCGTAGTAGGGGTGTTCGGCAATAGCCATAACCTGAATAGCATTGTATCCCGCCTTCTTCACTCGTGGCAAGACACTCTTTTCAAACTCCTTGTAGGTCGAAACACCCTCCTTCTCGGAGGACATTCCGATATGGGTTTCGTAGATGAGCAGATTATCCTTATCGACCACCAACTTATCCTCACCCCAATCGAATGGTTGCGGAATCCAGAACTGTGCCGAGTAGTTTTTCGTATTGTCGTCTTGGATAAGGCGTGTGGCGTAGGCAGGAATGCGGTCGTGCCAGCCATTTTGACCGTGGATATGGAGTTTATAGAGCGAACCGTGCGTTAGGCGGTACGAATACATCGCATCGGGCAAGAAGATGCTCCACACTCCGTGTGCATCTTTGCTCAAACGCAGTTGTGTGCGCTGCCAATTGTTGAAATTGCCAAAGATATAGACATCGTATGCCGCAGGCAGCCACTCACGGAACCACCAGCCCGACATATCATCGTCGTACTGCCAACCGAAGTAGCGATAACCGTTTGCATAATCGACAATCGAGCCACTGCGCTCAATATCGGCAATATGGGCACAGTAGGTGTCATAACGCTCATTTATCGCCTCCTCGACAGGCTGCAACCACTCGTCCTCGGCAACCATTGCCAACTGTTTTCTCTTCTCCAACGCCATAATATCCGAAAATTAAGAAAATTCTCCCTACAAATATACAAAAAAGTTGAGAGTTGAGAGGGGAAAGTTGAGAGTTTTTTGCGCAATTTTTAATTTTTAATTTTTAATTTTTAATTAAAGTTCGTATTTTTGCGCCGTGAAACAGTTGATACAACATAGAAGATATGTATCTTATCTGCTTGCAGTGCTGATGATTACAGCATTTTCGAGCAGGTTGTATCTCACCCACGACAGAGGTTACTACGAGGACTATCTGCGCACCGAACACCCTTCACACGAGAGTGGCGCGTGGGTAGCGTGTAACTGTCCAATCTGCCACGCCGAGGATTATCTCGCCATCGAGGCTGAGTATTTCGAATACAACCCTATAATAACGACCTTGGAGTGCGAATTTGGAGTTATTCCAACTGCACAAGCCAATCGTATTGTCGTTACCTCATCGCTCCGAGGACCTCCTTGTTTATCGTAATATCTAAGAATAAAATCCGCCACATTCTATGCGGATAGTACTTATTATATAACGAGAAACAAGAGTAACCCAAAATGAAAAAAATTATTACAACAATAGTTGTTGCGCTCACTTTGTGCGCAACTGCAACAGCACAGCACCACGGACACCACGGACACAAAATTCACCACGATAACGGCCATAGCCACTCGGCTTCCGAGCAGTGTGAGGCTACAATCCACGGACACATCACCGACTCCCGCACAAAGGAGCATATACCATATATTACAGTAACTATCGACGGTACAACCGTAGGTACAACAACCGATGCTACGGGACACTACACCCTCTATCACGCACCTGTCGGCAAGTTGAAGGTTACCGCCTCGGCTATCGGCTACACAAGCAAAACCAAGGAGGTGGATGTTGAGTGCGGCACAGACCTTATTCTCAACTTCGAAACCACCGAGGAGCAGATTTCGGTAGATGCAATCGTAGTATCGGCAAACCGCAACGCCACAAAGCGCAGCGAGGCTCCTACACTTGTAAATATCGTAGATTCTGACCTTTTGAATAAGGTTTCGGCGCCAACTTTGGCAGAGGGATTGTCGTTCCAGCCGGGTGTGCGTGTTGAGAACTCGTGCCAGAACTGCGGTTTCGCACAGGTACGCATCAACGGTTTGAGCGGTCAGTACTCGCAGATTTTGATCAATTCACGCCCCGTATTCTCGGCTTTGGCAGGCGTGTATGGTTTGGAGCATATCCCTGCAAATATGGTGGAGCGCATCGAGGTTGTGCGTGGCGGTGGCTCGGCACTCTTCGGCTCGTCGGCTATCGGTGGTACAATCAACATCATCACCAAGGAGCCATTGCGCAACTCGGGCGAGTTGGCACACTCGCTCACCTCAATCGGTGTAACGGGCGCACTCGACAACAACACAACTCTCAACGCATCGCTCGTGACCGACGATCGCAAGGCAGGACTTACAATATATGGTCAGAATCGTATGCGTGACGCCTACGACCACGATGGTGATGGCTTCGTTGAAATTCCGGTTATCAAGTCGCAGACTATTGGCACACAGGCGTATATCAAGACCAGCGCATATAGCAAACTTACACTCGACTACCACGCAACAAACGAATATCGCCGTGGTGGCGACCAACTCGACCTGCCGCCACACAAGGCGATGATTGCCGAGACTACCGACCACCTTATCAATAGCGGAGGTCTTTCGTTCGACGGCACCTCGAAAAATACTCGCCACCGTTACAGCGTCTTTGCATCGGCACAATCGACCAAGCGAGATAGTTACTATGGTGCCGATATGAACGAAAAGGCATACGGTAAGACCAACGGTGTAACGGCTGTTGCAGGTGGTCAATACCTCTATCGTATCAAGTGGTTTGAACTCACCACGGGCTTGGAGTATAGCTACGATTACCTCTTCGATAACCCAATCGGATATGCGAGCGAGCCATTCTACAAGAGTATGATTATCGAGCAGCATGTTCACAATGCGAGTATCTATGCACAGGGTGAGTTCAAATTCAATAAGTGGGGTTTCCTCGTGGGTGGTCGTTTGGATAATTGGTACAACGCCTCGAACAAGAAATTCCTCTGCATTCCTTCTCCTCGTGTCACTTTCCGCTACAACCCAACGCACAACATCAACCTCCGTGCAACATACGGCTCGGGATTCCGCGCTCCGCAGGCATTTGACGAGGATTTGCATATTCTTATCGTAGGTGGCGAGCGTACCCGTATCCGTTTGGCTGAGGATTTGAAGGAGGAACGTTCTCACTCGTTCACCGTTTCTGCTGATATGTACAAGACTTGGGGGCGTGTGCAGGCAAATCTCCTCGTTGAGGGATTCTGCACAATATTGAACGATGTGTTTGCTCTACGTGACTATGCAGGTACAAAGGAGCCATACGAGAAGGTAGAAAAGCCGTCAGATGAGTGGGCAGATGCGACCGTTCCGGAGTACAAAGATGGTGTTTATAGCACAAATGATGGTGCCCGCTTATACGAGCGTTACAATGGCTCGGGTGCAACGGTTATGGGTTTGAATATTGAGGGTAAAATCGCTTATGCTCCTTGGGTTGAGGCTTCGGCAGGTGTAACCTTGCAGCGCAGCAAGTACAAGCAGCCTGAGCAGTGGAGCGACACCGCAGAGCCGACAACAAATATGTTCCGCTCGCCAAATGTATATGGCTACTTCACCGTAACCACCCAGCCACTCAAAAACTTCAAGATTGACCTCTCGGGTAACTATATGGGTAGAATGTATGTGGAGCACTTCGCAGGAGGTATGTTGCCAAATGGCACAACTCTCGACAAAGACCGCATCGAGCATACCAAGCCGTTCTTCGACCTCGGCTTGAAGCTCTCGTACGACTTCAAGGTGTGGAAGACTATCGGTTTGCAGGTGAATGCCGGTGTTCGCAACATTCTCAACTCATATCAAAATGACTTTGACCGTGGCGCAGCACGCGATTCGGGTTATATCTACGGTCCATCGCTACCACGCTCAATCTTCGTAGGAGCAAAGTTGTCGTTCTAATCGGAAGAGAGATAAGCACGCAAATAGGAGCAGCAGTTTTCTCTGTTGCTCCTATTTTTTGTAGTTCCCAACATATATTGCGAGAAATCGGACTATAATTTCACCTATTAGTTTGGGCGATTCACCCCATAATATACATTATATAATATATCTCCCAATTAGCGTCACAATGCCTTCTCGGCACTATTTTTGCAAAAATAGGCCTTTATGTTAGTGTTCAAAGGGCTATCCGGGCGATTTGGAATTTCTACAAAAACTACATATCTTGCGACAGAGAAATTATCCATTTTGGAACATTTCTGCAAATGTATAACGAGAAGTTTAACTAAAAATTATTGCCTATCGAAAAAATTCTACTCTTTGAACCATTTTAGAAAAGAAAGAGTATGAAGAGCACAATGTTAAGCGATCAAGCTCTGGTAGAGATGTATCAGCAGGGCAATCGCGAAGCCGTTTCTCAACTTTTGGAGCGCCACACACGCCGAGTACGAGATTATATCCGTATGTTGGTTAAGGATAGCGATGTGGCAGACGATTTGACACAAGAGGTGTTGATAAAGGTTGTGAAGGTGTTAGACGAGGGGCGTTACACCGACAAAGGAAGATTTCAGCCGTGGTTGCTACGCATAGCGCACAACAGGGTTTTGGACTACTTCCGAGCGCAAAAGCAGGTTAAGACCGTAAGCGAGTCGAGTGCTGGTTTCGATATTTTGGGCAGTAAGAACTTTGCAGAGCCTTCGATTGAGGATCGTCTTGTGTCGGAGCAGCAGGCAGAGGAGGTGCGACAGTTGATCGAACTCCTACCTGCCGAGCAACGAGAGGTAGTAAAGATGCGCTACTACGAAGGGTTGAGTTTCAAGGATATAGCGGAGCATACGGGGGTAAGCATCAACACTGCACTTGGTCGAATGAGATATGCCCTGATAAATATGCGCCAGATGATTAAGGAGAAAAATTTAGCAATATGCTAAACTTTTAATAATAAAATACTCGGACTCTGCGTTATGTAGGTGAAGTTCATTCTAAAACATTTTGCCTATGGAGCAGATCGACAATCGAGTATTACACAATGTCTGCGAAGAGGACCTTTTTCTATCGCAAGTCGTTTGCGGAGATGCGGAACTACTCTATTTGGACTCGTTCTTACAGACGGTCTTCAATTCGGAGGCATAAGAGGGTTAATTTGTGGGAGGGTTGCTTATATGGCAACCCTTTTTTGTTGTCGGCTAACTTGTTGCGGACTCCAAAGGTGGGCGGGGCGCAGCAGAATTAGGGGTTGTTAGAGGTTGTTAGAGGTGCGCTGAAAGTTTAACTCCTAACTAATCTTTCGTCTTTCGTCTCTCAACTCTCAACCCTCAACTCTCAACTCACTATTTTATCGGCTCGATATGAATAGCAACGGCTGTGCGTTCGCCAAAGCGAGAGCGTAAGGCTCGCTCAATATCTTTCGATATCTCGTGCGAAGCAAAAACCGACATGTTGCCATCAACGCGGATATGTACCTCGATAGCTATATCTGAACCTATGCGACGAGTACGCAGATTGTGCGGTTTATGGACATTCGGCGTAGCCGAAATAATAGACAAAATCTCCTCCTCAACCTTGTGTGGAAGGCTCTTTTCGAGAAGTTCGGCAAGGGCTGTACAACAGAGGTCGTATGCCACCTTTATAATAAGAGCAGCCACGACAATAGCCGCTACCGGGTCGGCAACACGCCACTTCTCGCCAAGGAAATAGGCTGCGCCAATACCCAACAACGCTCCAATCGAAGAGAGGGCATCGCTACGGTGGTGCCACGCATTTGCCACCACCGAAGGGCTTTCGGTCTGCCTACCGACTCGTACAGTGTATTGATACAACGCCTCCTTTGCCACAATCGACACCACGGCGGCAATAATAGCAATAACACCCGGGCGAGGCAGCACCTCACCCTCGACAACAGCCTTTATCTTTTCGGCACTATCAACCAAAATTTCGACACCAACAGCGAACAACGCCACGCCAATAATGAGCGAGGCGAGGGTTTCGTACTTGCCGTGTCCCCACTTATGGTCGTCATCACGAGGTTTTGCGCTGATACGAACAAAAGCCAGCACCACAATATCGGTAACAAAGTCCGAAGCCGAGTGCACAGCATCGGCAATCATCGCACCGCTTCGACCCACAATACCTGCCACAAGTTTGAAGGTAAAGAGAATCATATTGACAAACATACCGAGCAGTGTTACTCGGTATATTCGTTTTGTTCGTATTTCGGAAGTATTATTTTCCATTCCTAATCGAGTTTTGCAGGATAGCCCAACAACTGATATGCCAAGCATCGCGCCATACGCAAGTGTCCTGCGCTATTAGGGTGCAGACGGTCTATGCGATTCTTGCCCGACTTTTTACTCTTTTCAAGCGAAGGTCTGCGCCAATAGAGGGCATTTGTCTCCTCCAATGGGTACAATCCGCAGATTGAGTTCAAGTCGATAACAGGTACTGCCCAGACATTGCCTGCCTCCTTCACAACATCGACATAGGCATCAATATACTCGCCTACGCCGTTAGCGTGGAGCTCGTCGGGCTGAACATTTCTATCCGAGAGAAGAGCCAAACCACGATGTATCGGCGTCAAGAGGATAATCTGCTTGGTTGGGTACTCACGCTTGAGTTGCGACATTGCGATATTGATACGACCACGCAAGGTCTTTTTATCCATAAGGATAGTGCGCTTCTTGCGCTCCGCCATAACGCCCGATTTCGAGCCCTTTGGACCAGTCACCTCGACCTCGACAACCTCCTCCGAGTACCACTCGCCGAGAGGAATGTTAGCGTTATAGTCGTTCGTGCCGACAAATATCATTATCGCATCGACCTCCTGACCGTGCTCCTTGATGAGTTTGTCGGTCTGACCCGGAATCTGATGCCACTGATGGCCACTGATACCATAGACGAAGGACTCTATGCCGAGGATACCTTCGAGGTACGACCAATATGTTTCGTTCTGCCCCTTTTCTACTTGTCGCTTGTCGGTTATAGAGTCGCCGAGGTACGCAACACGCGCACCTCGCCACTGACTCTTAATCTCCGCCTTCGGCTTTGCCACAACGGGTAAAGCAAGGCACAACATTGCGATAATAATCGCTATACGCTTCATATTAGTAGCTCTTTGCAAACAATACACGGTATGGCGATGGCTTACCTGTGAAGATACACTTACCCTCCTCCGGCTCTACGTCCAAAGGAATACAACGAATAGTTGCCTTGGTAGCCTCCTTGATAGCCTGCTCGGTCTCCGGTGTTCCGTCCCAATGCGCCGAGATGAAGCCGCCCTTATTGTTCAACACCTCTACGAACTCCTCCCAAGTGTCAACCTTGGTAATCATCGAGTTGCGATAGTCGAGAGCCTTCTTAAAGATATTTTTCTGCTGCTCGTCGAGCAAGTTTACGATATAATCTACGAGTCCCTCCTGCGATACAGTCTCCTTGGTGAGGGTATCACGACGAGCCAACTCAATAGTACCATTTGCGAGGTCACGCTGACCGAGTGCCAAACGAACAGGCACACCCTTCAACTCATACTCTGCAAACTTGAAGCCTGCACGAACATTGTCACGGTCATCAACCTTAACACGCACGCCCTTTGCCTTCAAAGCATCGGCAATCTCGTTCATCTTCGCACGAGCCGCCTCCAACTGCTCCTCACCCTTGTAGATAGGAACGATAACAACCTGTGTTGGAGCCAACTTCGGAGGCAATACCAAACCGTTATTATCCGAGTGAGCCATAATCAAGGCACCCATCAAACGAGTTGAAACGCCCCACGATGTAGCCCATACATACTCCAACTTACCCTCACGGTTAGCATACTTCACATCGAATGCCTTGGCAAAGTTCTGACCGAGGAAGTGCGAAGTACCACTCTGCAAAGCTTTACCGTCCTGCATCAACGCCTCGATAGTGAGGGTATCCTCAGCACCAGCGAAACGCTCGTTTGGCGACTTGTGACCAACGATTACAGGCAAACAGAGCCACTCCTCAGCGAACTTCTGATATACCTTAATCATCTGCAATGCTTCTGCTTCTGCCTCCTCACGAGTTTCGTGTGCGGTGTGTCCCTCCTGCCACAAGAACTCTGCGGTACGCAAGAACAAGCGAGTACGCATCTCCCAACGAACAACATTTGCCCACTGGTTGCAGAGGATTGGAAGGTCGCGGTATGAGTTAATCCAACCCTTATATGTGTTCCAGATGATAGTTTCAGATGTTGGGCGAACAATCAACTCCTCCTCCAAGCGAGCTGCAGGGTCCACAACGATACCCTTGCCATTCTCGTCATTCTTCAAGCGATAGTGGGTAACCACGGCGCACTCCTTAGCAAAGCCCTCAACGTGGCTTGCCTCCTTCGAGAAGAACGATTTAGGGATAAAGAGTGGGAAGTATGCATTCTGCACACCGGTCTCCTTGAACATACCGTCGAGCACCTCGTGCATCTTCTCCCAAATAGCATAGCCGTAAGGCTTGATAACCATACAGCCACGCACTGCGGAATTCTCCGCCAAACCTGCCTTCATTACAAGGTCGTTGTACCATTGCGAATAGTTCTCTTCGCTCTTGGTCAAATCTTTCAATTCTACTGCCATATATTTCGATATTTTTCTATTTTTTCGCTTTCAGCCATTAGCCGTTAGCCATTAGCTTTTATTGCACAAAGTGCAAAGGTAGTTAAATTTTGCCAAATTGGCACACTTTTTATCGTTTTTTGCGAACAACCACACTTTGCAACGGCTTGTTCGAAATGCGCACAGGCGAATTCGCCTCGAAGTATGCCTTATCCAAATCATAGACTAAAATCGGCAATCGCACCTCGTTCTCGCACTCGAAGTGCTTGTAGTTGCGAGCAACATAGTCCGCCACCGCAACCTTATACTTTCTGTCCTCTCGCAAACGAGGGAAACGAACATCATACGCCATATCATTCTCGTCGGTGATAATACGATAAGGTGTTGTAGCATAGAGGTCTATGCAGTGCGACTCCTTGGCATTTACCGTATCATTATACTTCTCGACAATCACTTTTCGCAACTGCGCAGGAGTCATCTCGCAAAGGTGTACCTGCGAAAAGAATGGCTCATTATCGAAGAGAGTTTTCACCGTAACATCACCCTCGGGCAACCCCTCGATAATACGCACTCCGCCACGATGATAGATGCCAATCTCTGCGTCTGTCGCCTCCTTGATAATTTTTGTCTGCAAGTTGCACAAGCCGACATGGTTTGTCGAGTGAGCCATCTTGCCAACAACCTCCTTCAATGCAGGGTTTGCCTCAATCTCGGCAATCATATTCTCAACCGCCTCATCTTTTGCATAATTTTTCAGAGGGATATTCTCATATTCGATATTGACCACCCTGCTGCCACGCATCTGCACCTTCGTAACACCGATATATTTCAATTTGCGCTGAGTTTGTCCTACTACTGTGCCATTCACAACAGTATCGAGCAGTTTGTGTGTATGACCGCCAAGAATCACATCGTAACCATTGTATCGCTCCGCCAACGCCAAATCTCGGTCGTGACCCATATGCGAAAGCAGCACCTTCACATCGCCATCCGATTCATCTCCCTCGCGCTCGGCAACAACCTGCGGATCAAAAAAGTTCAAACCCACGAAATTGCTATCATTGCCATCGGGATGACCGTTGGAGTAGCTTGTAACCACGCCTATAAAATCTATCTTAACACCCTCGGGTGTAACAATTTGTGCACTATCATCAACATCGTCGAGCCACTCACCCTCCGACTCCATATTGGCACACACAACCTCAAACTTCGACCTTCCGATAGCATTATCGAGCACCTGCTGCCCAGGGTCGAAGTCGTGATTTCCGATAGTCGCCACATCATAGCCAACTGCATTCATCAACTTAATCATCGGCAATCTGCCCTCCGCCAAATCGACATAGGCATTTCCTGTCCATCTATCGCCCGCATCGACCACAATGGTAAAGACCGTATCGCGACACTCCTTGACTGCCGTAGCCAACCTCGCCATATTATCGAGCGAGGCGTGCATATCGTTGGTCGAGATAATTACAAACTCACTATGACGAAGGCAGGTGCGATAAAATAACACACCTGCCAAAGTCAGTACTACTACTGCTAAAATTGATATTTTTTTCATTTTTATTTCAAATCGGCAAGGCACTTTGCCACATTTGCAGCAATTCGAGCCTCAACATCATCACACTCAGCCTTCTCAAACTTCTCGCCTACGATATTCTCGTACAACTCGATGTAACGCTCGGTGATACTCGACACAATCTCAGGAGTCATCTCAGGTACCTGCTGACCATCCTGTCCCTGGAAGCCATTTGCCATAAGCCACTCACGAACAAACTCCTTCGAGAGCTGCTTCTGCTTCTCGCCCTTTGCAAGACGCTCCTCGTAACCCTCGGCGTAGAAGTAGCGCGAAGAGTCTGGGGTGTGAATCTCATCCATAAGGTAGATTACTCCATTCTTCTTACCGAACTCATACTTTGTATCAACAAGAATCAAGCCCATCTTTGCTGCAATCTCAGTACCACGCTGGAAAATTGCGTGAGTGTACTTCTCCAACTGCTCGTAGTCCTCGCGAGATACGATACCCTGTGCGATAATCTCCTCCTTCGAAATATCCTCGTCGTGTCCCTCGGCAGCCTTGGTTGTAGGGGTGATAATTGGAGTTGGGAACTTCTGATTCTCGACCATTCCCTCAGGCATTTCCACGCCGCAGATAACACGCTTGCCAGCCTTGTACTCACGCCAAGCATGACCCGAAAGGTAGCCACGAATAACCATCTCCACCTTGAAAGGCTCGCACTTGTGACCTACGGTAACCATTGGGTCGGGAGTAGCGATTTTCCAATTTGGAAGGATGTCGGTTGTTGCATCGAGAAACTTTGCTGCAATTTGATTGAGCACCTGTCCCTTGAACGGAATACCCTTTGGCAACACTACATCGAATGCCGAAATACGGTCCGAAACGACCATTACAAGATAGTCGCCCTCGATGCTATATACATCGCGCACCTTACCCACATAGTGAGCGGTTTGACCCGGCAACTGCAAATTTGTCTTAACGATTGCTTCCATAGTTTTTTTATCTGATTTTGTTTGAATTTTCGTTTTATTGGTGCAAATATAATCAAAAAGTCATAGACTTTTCAAAATTAAGAATTAAAAATTCAAAATTAGCAATTCTCTCACATTGCCACACCCCATTTATTAACTCAAAATATTTGCATTTTTATGCGGTTATATTTCGTAACCACAGCGGTAATATTCGGCACAAATCAACAATATAAACCAACTAAATCGCACCAGAATCATCCTATTTGAATTATTAAAATTTTTACATTTTAATTTAACACATTTTTAAGGGGTTTTGCTTTCAATCTGAAACCAAATAATAATAATTTTACGATAGACCCTCAAAAACGCGCATTTTTATTCGTACATTTCTTGGTGGTAAGATTGTTTATTTGTATCTTTGCACGAAAACGCACATATATTTATAATAATTATAATTAAAAACAAATGCTTATGGTTAAGAAAATTGTACTAACAATCGCTGCCGTTCTGTTGGCTTGTACTTCGGTATTTGCGCAGAACAAGCAGGTTACCGGTACAGTTACCGGCCCGGATGGATCTCCGGTTGTCGGTGCTACCGTAGTGGTAGAGGGTACCACTCTTGGTACTTCGACCGATTTGCAGGGTAAGTACATACTTGAAGCTCCGACCAACGGAACTCTCGTATTCTCCTTCATCGGTTACGAAGATGCCAAACTTGCCATCAATGGCAAAACGACCGTAAATGCAACTCTCAAAGAGGCTTCAAAGGCCATCGACGATGTCATCGTCATCGCTTTCGGTGAGGCAAAGAAGGAGGCATTTACAGGTTCGGCTAAGGTCGTGTCGGCAGACGACTTGTCGAAGATTCAGACCTCGAATGTTGCTACCGCATTGAGCGGTAAGGTTGCTGGTGTGCAGATGTCGACCGCAACAGGTGACCTCGGTGCTTCACCATCAATCCGCGTTCGTGGTTTCGGCTCTATCAATGCAGGACAGGAGCCATTGTGGATTGTCGATGGTATGCCTTACGACGGCGATAAGAACAACATCAACATGGCCGACATCGAGTCGATGACAGTATTGAAGGATGCTGCATCGAATGCACTCTATGGTGCGCGTGGTGCGAATGGTGTAATCATGATTACAACCAAGAATGCTCGTGCAGGTGAGGCTGTTGTAAATGTAGATGCAAAGTGGGGTGTGAACTCGCGTGCTTCGCAGGAGTATGATGTAATCAAAAATCCGGGACAGTACTACGAGACTCACTATACAGCTCTCTACAACTACTACAAAGCCAACAACTACGATGATCCGTACATGAAGGCTGTTACAGGTTTGACCAAGAACGGACAAGGTGGTTTGGGTTACAATGTATATAATGTACCTGCCGGACAGTACCTTATCGGTAGAAATACCGGTAAGCTCAACCCTGCGGCTACACTCGGTAATGTAGTAACATACACAGACCCTTACACAAAGCAGGTTTCAGAGTATATGCTCTATCCTGACAACTGGATGGATGAGGCATACCACTCTTCGTTCCGTCAGGAGTATAATGTAAGTATTTCGGGTGCAACACAGCGTTCAAACTTCTACGCTTCGATTGGTTATCTCGATAACGAGGGTATCATCAAGAGTTCGGAGATGAACCGCTTTACTGCTCGTTTGAAGGCTGACTATCAGGCAAAGAAGTGGTTGAAGGTTGGAGGAAACCTCTCTTACACCAACTTCTATTGGAGCAACGGTAACTCGGGTGAAGGTGAGAGTGGCTCGACTGCAAACATCTTTGCTTTTGCATCGCAGATGGCTCCTATCTACCCTGTCTATATCCGTGATGCCAAGGGTAATATCATGGTTGATGAGCACGGCTATCGCATGTATGACTATGGTAACGGCAAGATTGGCGAGGGAGGAAATGCAGGTCTTACCCGTCCTATGCTTTCTGACTCGAACGCATTGCAAACAAGCTGGTTAAACAAGTCATATAGCGAGGGTAACGCATTCTCGGCTAATGGATTTGCAGACTTCCTCCTCTACAAGGGATTGAAGTTATCGATTAACGCCTCGACTACAATTGATGAAACTCGTTCGACAAGCGTATCAAACCCATATTATGGTCAGTTTGCATCTTCGGGTGGTTCGATTGGTAAGGGACATGGTCGTACAATCGCCTACAACTTGCAACAATTGCTCTCTTACAAGGAGACATTTGCAGACTATCACACAATCGATTTGATGTTGGGTCACGAGTACTACAACAACAAGTCGTACTCGGTTTCGGGCTACAAGACCGTAATTGCAGACTACAACAACGACGAGTTGGCAAGTGCAGTTGTTGACGGCGCAGGTGCAAGCTCGTATGTTGGCGAGTACAACACCGAGGGATTCTTCTTCCGTGCTGGTTACGACTACGACAACCGCATCTTCGGTAGCGTTTCGTATCGTCGCGATGCTTCGTCGCGTTTCCACCCAGATCACCGTTGGGGTAACTTCTGGTCGGTAGGTGCAGCTTGGTTGATTAACCGCGAGAAGTGGTTTAACGCTCCATTTATCGACATGTTGAAGGTTAAAGCATCGTATGGTTCGCAGGGTAACGACGAAATCGGTGCATATCGCTATACCGATACATACAGCTACGCAAACAACGATGGTGGAGTTGCTATCATCTTCCTCTCTAAGGGTAATCCTAACATCACTTGGGAGACCAATGGTAACTTGAATGTTGGTACAGAGTTCAGCTTCTGGCAAGGTCGTCTTTATGGTAATATCGACTATTTCTACCGTAAGACTACCGATATGTTGTTCTACTTCTCGGTACCTTCGTCACTCGGTTATAGCGGATACTACTCGAATGTAGGTGATATGGCAAATC
Source organism: Alistipes sp. (assembly GCA_045633465.1). Taxonomy (GTDB): domain Bacteria; phylum Bacteroidota; class Bacteroidia; order Bacteroidales; family Rikenellaceae; genus Alistipes. The sequence continues at coordinate 17,607 of JAZQYJ010000123.1, read as the reverse complement.
AGGGTATCGAGTTGGAGTTGGGTGCAGATATCATTCGTCGCAAGAACTTCAATTGGTCGTTCAACTTCAACCTCACTCATATCGACAACAAGGTTACACACCTTGCCGATGAGCACAAAACCTATAAGATGGGTAAATACAATGGTTATTTGAGCGGCTCTTACTATGTTGCTGAGGGACTTCCTCTTTATACCTTCTATATGAAATCGTATGCAGGCGTAAATGAGAAGGGAGAATCAACCTGGTGGGTTGAAGAGATGGATTCGAAGGGCAATATTGTACGCAAGGCTACAACCGACTATGACCGTGCAGATTATTACCTCACAGGCGATGCCATGTCTGATGTTTATGGTGGTTTCTCGACATCGTTCAACTTCTACGGTGTAGATATCTCGGCAAACTTCACATACCAGATTGGTGGTTTGGTTTATGACTCGGGATATGCAGGCTTTATGTCTTCGCCGGTTGGTACAAGTGTGGGTGGTAATTATCACCGCGATATTCTCAATGCGTGGAGCGAGACCAACACAAACACCAATATTCCTCGCTTGCAGTATGGCGATGAATATACAACTGCCGGTTCGGACCGCTTCCTTATGGATGCTTCGTATTTGAGCGTAAACAACATCACCGTTGGATATACTCTTCCACAGAACATTACTCGCAAGTTCCTTGTAAGCAAGTTGCGTATATACATGGTTTGCGACAATGTTTGGTATTGGTCGCGTCGTAAGGGTCTCGACCCTCGTCAGTCGTTCACCGGAGGTACCAACAACGCAATGTATGCTCCTATCCGTACTATTTCGGGAGGTATCAATATTACATTCTAACACTAGACAGAAAGGAGATAAGTTATGAAAACGAATAAGATATACAGATTTTTAACTTTGGCTCTCGCTACATCGGTATTGACAACCGGATGTATTAAAGAGACCTTCCCGACAGATGGTGCAACCAAAGAGCAGGTGTCGCAAGCGGCAACTATTTTGGAGGCTATGGTTGGTGCTATCCCGGTAAATATGGCCTATCCATACTCAGCGTTTGGTAGTGGCGAAAATATGGGATTTGACTTCGGTTATCCCGGCTTGTTGTGTGCTATGGACGCATGTACAGGTGATGTTATCTGCACCGGAGGTGACGATGCAGCCGGTTACGACTGGTTCTTCTTCTGGGAGCGTGGTCAGAGCTTGGGTCCAACTGCCGGATTGTGCGGTTTCCCATGGAACACATACTTCTCGTTTATGAAGTCGTGCAACGATGTTATCGGCTTAGTTGACCAGAGCAAGACTCTCTCGGATAGCGAGAAGTTGGCTCTCGGCGTAGCAAAGACATTCCGTGCAACTTTCTACTTGGATATGGCTCGTCAATACGACCCATTCAGAGTAACCGATGAGGCTGCTGCAAGCAAGTATAACGGAGAGCTCGATAAGTTGAAGGTTGAAGGTTTAACCGTACCTATCATCACCGAGACTACTACCGAGAAAGAGGCTCGTAACAACCCTCGTGCAAAGCGCGATAAGATGTTCGAGTTTATCTTAGAGGAGTTGAACGATGCAGAGGCATTGCTCGAAGGTATGGATGTAAAGAAGACCATGCCGTCGAAGGCTGTTATCAATGGCTTGAAGGCTCGCGCATATCTTTGGTTAGGTCAATTCGATACCAAATACAACAAGGTACCGACAGGTGATGCCGCTTACCAGAAGGCTATTGAGTGTGCAGAAATTGCAATTGCTGAGTCGAAAGCAACAATCATGACCGAGGGTGAGTGGTTGAACCCAACATCGGGCTTCAACAAGGCTAACAACGCGTGGATGTGGTATTTGCCACAGACCACTGAGGGTATCACCAACCTTGTGAACTTCATCGCATGGCGTTCGGGTGAATCTACTTGGGGTTATGGCGGTAAGTTCGTATTTGAGGGCGTTAATACCAAGTTCTACAACCGCATGTCGGCTAACGACTGGCGTCGTAAGGCATTTGTAGGTGCAAACCCAACCAGCTGGTACAAGCAGTATAGTCATTTGACCAACTACTCGGAGGTTGATTTCATCAAGAATGTTCCGCCGTATGCAAATATGAAGTTCCACCCAGCAAATGGTAATATCGTATCGTACACTATTGGTAATGTTACCGATGTGCCGTTGATGCGTGTTGAGGAGATGTACTTTATCAAGATGGAGGCAAAGGCTCACATTGAGGGTAGAGAGAGCGAGGCAGAGGCTGATCTCATCAGCTTTATGGCAAACCGCAACCCTAAGTATTCGACCGAGGCTGTAACTGACCTCGTAGATGAGATTATGTTCCAGAAGCGAGTTGAGTTCTGGGGTGAGGGTATCGTATTCTACGATTTCAAGCGTTTGGGTCTTGGTATCCACAGCGGATATGATGGTACAAATGTCCCTTCGGATTCTCGTGTAAATGTTGAAGGAGTTGCCCCATGGTGGAACTTCTGTATTCCACAGAGCGAGGAGAATCAGAACCTCTCTCTCAAAAACAACCCTAATCCAGATGGACTCATTAAGTTGTGGCAATAATAATATAATAAAGTATTAAGAGTATGAAAAATCTTAAATTGATATATTCGTTGTTGGTTATGTTGGTTGCAGGACTCTTTGCGTCTTGCACCAGCGACCCATACGCACCGGGAAAGGTCCCTGCGGGCCCACAAGTTTGCTTCTCGGTTCATAATGATACGGTATTCGACATCTCGGGCGAGGAGAAAGATGATGTTCAGTATGTTACCCTTACGAGAATGGTTACAGATGCAGAGTTGTCGGTGCCTGTTATTGTCGATTTTAGTGACCCTAAGATTGAAGACGATAAGGAGGAGCTCTACGACAAGACATTGTTCACCGTTGACGAGGTTGTAACCTTTGCAGCAGGAGAGAGCGTTGCTAAGTTGGCTATCAAGGCTGATAGTAAGAGAATGGAGGAGGGCAAGGAGTACACGATGAACTTCCTTCTTGCTGACACTTCGCAGACCACTGAGTATGGAGATCAGCAGTGGACAGTAACATTCCGTCTCTTCCCTTGGGACAGACTCAAAGGCGAATTTAGCGAGTATGGAAAGTTCTGTGGTGGCGACTTCTTCACCGGCGAAGAGCTTTCGAGCAAGTTCAGCGTTCTCTCATACAAGGCAGAAGTTGATGTAGAGGTATATACCCACAAGAAAGATTTTAACAAGGAGACAGGTGCTGGTCGCTACCTTGTATATAATCCTTGGGATGCAATGGCTGTTCCTGCACTTGGCTATCCGGAGCCGGATGAGGACACATCTAAGGCTAAACACCTTATCATCAACTGTATGGATCCAAGCAAGTGCTATATCGAGGCGCAGTCTACCGGTTTGGAGCAGACAAGCGGTAGCGAGTGGCATATCGCCTCTGTATACAACCCAAATACAGAGAACCCTGATGAGACTTTGGCAGGAGTATTGGACAATGGCGTTATCACTTGGCCGGCAAACAGCTTGTATATTTTTGCACCTAAGTACAGCAATAATCACAAGTTTGTAACCGCAGCTAATGGTATGTTCCGCATTGCACTTCCTGACGGAGTGCCTACCGACTACACTCTCTCGGTTAAGTATGATGGAACTATCATATCGTCTGACTACGAGGATATTAAGGCTAAGTTCGTATTTACTCACAGTGCCGATATCACAGGTATCAAGTACTACTTGGCAGAGGGCAATGTATTGGCTAACCCTGCTGACGCTATCGCAGCTCTTGTTAATGGTACAGCTGACAACATCTGCGAAGTTGAAGATTTCGCAGCCGAAAGCGAGAAGACCGAAATTAGCGTCGATATCATCAAGGAGGGTGTATACACTATTGTTGCAGCACCTATTGCACCTCAGAAGGACAACAATGGCAACCTTGTAGAGGTCTTAATCGAGAAGAAGGTTGCGCTTGATTCATTCTACTACTCGGGACTTGGTGGTTCTGGCAATCACCCATGCGACCTCACCGTAACATTCGGAAAATACTCTGAGCTCGATACCGAGGAGCAGGTAGAGGATCTTGGCGACTACAACTCATTTGGCTACACTATCAAGGGCGCCGAGTTGAAGAGCGTATCGATTTATTGCTGGACAACAGCCTTCGTTGAGGAGTATTTCGCAAAGAATGGCGGTGCTACATCTGATGCAGACAAAGTAAACATCTATAAGAGACTCTTTAAGGAGGAAGGCGTGACGCCATTTACCACTGAGGAGTTGAGCAAAATTAACTCGGCAGAGGGCAAGAAGGGCATCTACCAAGACCTCGAAGATAACACTGGATATACTGTTGTTGTCATTGCGACAAACAACTACGAGCAGAAAGCTATTAAGGAGTACTCGTTCAATACAACTGCTGCACCTGCTTATGCCGGAGAGTTGGTTGAGGGTAAATTCCTCTTGAAGAGTAAGGGTGACCTTAGCTGGTATGAGACCGTGTTCGAGATTAAGAGTTACCAGGGTAGCTCAAAGAAGTTCCTCGTTTCGAACATTGGTTACAACGACAATGCACAGTGGTTTGCAACTTACGACGCTGAGGCAGGAACACTCTCTCTTGATGGTACTGTTTATGGTCGCAAGAAGGAGGGTAACCTGTTTAACAAGTTATTCGGTTATATTGAGGATGACAAGGATAAGTTGTGCTATCAATATGAGCCTCAATTGAATAAGGGCGATCTCAAAACCGGACCAATTGTACTCAATATTGACAAGACAACCAAGCAGCCTATCGGTTTGCAGAACCATAAACTCACTATTCAGGTCTACAAGGTAAAGCAAGGCCCTGATGGAAATAATGTTGCCGGAAAGGCTGAAATCAACCACGCAGGCAACAAGGAGTTCAACAACAGGAGCACCACAACCATCACACCTTATGTAGAGCCACAAGCACCTGAGGCAGGTGAAGGCGGCGAGAATACCGAGGGTGGCGAGAACGCTGGCAACACTGAGGGTGGAGAAAACACCGAGAACAAATAGTTCTTTGATTTAATAACACTGCAAGCCGACCTATATATGCGTCGGCTTGTGGTGTCTAAATAAATTTTATTTTTTTACGATTCTTATGAATAGATTGGTTAGGAATTTTGGCTTATGTGCATTGGCAATTTCAATGCTTACAAGTTGCTTCTCGTACAATGAGGATATCCTTGTTGGAGAGTCGGCATCCGCCTCTGCAACAAAGATTATCAACTCGTCGCGTTCGGCAACGGCTGGTAAGTTGCTCATTAAGTTCAACGAGAGGGCTACACTCGCCTTCGAGAGCGCAAAGAGCAGCGACATAACACGCTCGAACATTGTAGAGTTGAACTTGGCATTGAACGATATTCACGCCACCTCTATCGAGCGTCTCTTCCCTATCGACGAGCGCCACGAGGAGCGCACTCGCAAGGCGGGCTTGCACCGTTGGTATGTCCTCTCGTTCGACAAAGAGGTTGAGCTCGAGAAGGCAGCCAAGGCGTTGGCTCATATCAGCGATGTCGAGACTGTGCAGTACAACTCGATACTCTCGCGCGAGCCTTCGAAGGCGGTTCTTGCCGATGTGGATGCTACGACACGCCTTGCAGTGGAGGCTGTAAACGACCCTGGTTTCAAGGATCAGTGGCACTACTACAACACCGGTAGTCGCATTCACGAGAAGCAGGTTGCAGGTATGGATATCAATGTCAAGGATGCTTGGCAATACTGCACCGGTGACCCTTCGATTGTCGTGGCAGTTATCGACGAGGGTGTCGATTACACGCACGAAGACTTGAAGGACAATATGTGGGTAAACAAGGGTGAAATCGCAAACAACGGCATCGACGATGACGGCAATGGCTATATTGACGATGTTCACGGTTACAACCACTGTACAGGTGGCCAGGTATCGTGGGATGACGACCACGGAACCCATGTAGCAGGTACTGTCGCAGCGGTAAACAACAACCGTAAGGGTGTTTGCGGCGTTGCAGGTGGCGATGGTTCGGGCAATGGCGTAAAGATTATGTCGTCGCAGCTCATGAGCGGTAGCATCAAGGGTGATTCCGAGATTAGTGCTCGTGCGTTTAAGTACGCAGCGGACAATGGTGCTGTAATCGCACAGTGTTCGTGGGGTTATGATGCTGATGCTGGAGGAATTTCGAACGATGCTAACTACAAGCGTGTGGCAGGTGTTGAGTACGACGGTATTCTCTACTTCCAGAGCGTGAAGAACAGCGATGTTTTGGACGGCGGTTTGGTTATCTTCGCATCGGGAAACGACGATTATGACCAGTCGGGTTATCCTGCTGGTTACCGCGACTTTATCTCGGTGGCTGCAACAGGATGCGATGGTATGCCAGCATACTACACCAACTATGGTCCGGGCGTAAACATCAGCGCACCTGGTGGCAATATGAAAGACCACGGCGATAAAGGTGGTGTTCTTTCGACCTTGACAAACAACAAATATGGCTATATGCAGGGTACCTCGATGGCTTGCCCTCACGTTTCGGGCGTTGCCGCTCTTGGTCTTTCGTATGCGAAGAAGTTGGGTAAGAAGTTCTCGTTAGAGGAGTTTACTGCAAAGTTGCTTCTCTCGGTAGATGATATAGACGCCGACTTGAAGGCAGACCCTAAATTCTCGGTAGCTCGTCCTGACAAAAGAGCATATCCTGGAAATATGGGTTCTGGTCGCATTGATGCGCTCAAAATGTTGATGAATGTCGAGGGAACACCATGTATCTCTATTAAGAAAGGCGAGTTCAGCCGAATTGACCTAAGCGACTACATAGGTGATAGCTCACTCGATATTAAGTATAAAGATAATCTCAACTCCTCAACTATTATGTCGCGCGAGGATATGGATAAGTTAGGGGTTACGAACGAGCCTCGTATTTCGGGCGGTAAGTTGATTGTAACATGCAATAAAACAGGACACGGCTTTATCAATGTCGAGTGTATCATTGGAGGTTCGGAAGCCGGTAGCGACAATAAAATGGGTGGTCGCGTAACCACAAAGAAGATTGCGCTTATTGTTCGTGATGGTCACACCACAAACGGAGGTTGGATGTAAAAGAGGGAGGCAAAATTATGAAATTATCAAAGATATTTGTAGCAATCGTAGCACTCTGCACTGTTATAGCGTGCGTTCAGAACAATGGTGGCGGAAATGGCGGCAACACCACCACTTGGAGCGATAGTGGCTCTCCGATTGGAGAGTGGGTATTGACCTCGTGGAACGGTTCAAGTGATCTCCCTATGGGCGTATATCTCCGTCTGAACGAGGACAACACCTTCGATCTCTATCAGCACACTCTTTCGGTACTATGGATACACCACAAGGGTACTTTCTCGCTCAATGGTTCAACATTGACAGGCGTGTATTCGGATGGCACAAAGTGGAATAACTACACCATCAAGTACAACAACGAGGGTGAGCCAAAGCAGATTAAACTCACTCGCAAAGGCGATACAGAGGATGTGGGTATCTACACTGCAACCGAGATTCCTGCCGGGGTAATTGACCAAGCGAGCGAGGCTACGGCAGTGCGCTCGGTAGCAATCGAGAAGTTCTTATAGGTCTTGTAGGTCTTGTACAACAAACAAATATAGGGGCGAGAATAACATCTCACCCCTATATATTTGTCTTATACCAAGCAATTAGAACGGGAGGTCGTCGGCACTATCAGCAGGCACTACGGGCTGCTGCGCAGGTGCAGGTGCTGGTGCTGGTGCTGGTGCTGGTGCTGGTGCTGGTTGTTGATAAACCGGTTGCTGTACCGGAGCCTGATATGCCGGCTGTGCCGCGTAGTCATTAACCTCCTGAACGGATTGTGCGTCGCTACGACGACCAAGCAACTTCATATCTGTTGCTACAATCTCTGTCGTATAACGCTTCTGATTATCCTTATCGGTCCATTCGCGCGTACGCAGCGAGCCCTCAATATAGAGTTGGCTACCCTTGTGAACATACTTATCAACGATATCCGCCAAGTTGCGCCACAAAGTAACTGTATGCCACTCGGTAAGCTCCTTGGTTTCGTTTGTCTGACGGTCGGTATAACGCTCCGAGGTCGCCAAGCGCACACGAGCAACCTTTACGCCAGAGTCCAATGCTCGAACTTCGGGGTCAAGTCCAACATTTCCTACTAAAATAACCTTGTTAATCATATCTCTCTGTTTTTTATAATTCTCTAATCAATTCGGTGAACAAACGAGCCATACGCTCACCCGCCTTTTTGCCCTGCAACTGCACATCTTCGTGGTCGCCCTTCTCATCGCTCAAACCGCAGTTTGTGATGACCGACACACCAAAGCAAGGAACACCCATATGGCGTGCCACGATAACCTCAGGAACGGTAGACATACCAACCGCATCGCCTCCGATAGCCTTGAAGTAGCGATACTCAGCCTGGGTTTCGAATGTCGGACCCGTAGTGCCAACATATACGCCATACTGCAACTTTATATGCTCACGCTCGGCAATAGCAGTCGCCTTTGAACGCAAGGCGTGGGCATAGCAGTCGTGCATATCGGGGAAGCGAGGTCCGAACTCCGCCATATTTGGTCCGATAAGCGGATTTGGAAGGAGGTTGATATGGTCGGTGATAATCATCAAATCGCCCACGCAGAACGAGGTATTGATACCGCCCGCTGCATTCGACACGAAGAGGTACTTAATACCGAGCAATGCCATAACGCGCACCGGGAATGTAACCTGCTTCATAGCATAACCCTCGTAGTAGTGGAAGCGACCCTGCATCGCCACAACTTTCTTGCCTGCTACGGTTCCGAAAATAAGACAACCCTTATGACCCTCAACAGTCGAAACGGGCATATTCGGAATATCCTTATACTCCAAGCGATACTCAACATCTATGCTATCGACAAAACCGCCTAAACCCGTGCCGAGAATTATACCCACCTCGGGCTGAAAATCGTTTGTCGCCTCCTTAATCGCTTTACAAGCCTTTAATATAGCCTCCATTATCCTTATTCTTTATATCGTTATCAATTCTTTGGAACAACTCCATGCGGCTATCGCCCACAAATCGCATCGTAATCTTCTCGTAGAAGAGTTTTTGGCGCAACTCACTCGGCACAGCGTTGCTATGAGCCAACTTCACGGCGTCCTTCTCTGTGGTCATAATCACAGCCTTGGGGTGTTGTTCAAGGAGCTGAGCCATGTGTTTCAAGTCGCTCATACGATAGGAGTGATGATCGTCTAAATCTATCGTTGCAACCACCTTATATCGTTGAGTAAGACCCTTGTTGAATGCCTCGTTGTCGCCAATACCCGACATTGCAATCACCTGAGCACCATGTGCCACTGTACCCTGAACCTCTGCAAAAATCGGGCAAGCAGGAGCCGGCTGTATGCGAGAAAAGAATATCTCCTGCGATGGCTTCTCGACCAACCACATACGCTTCTCTCGCATATTGATTGGTTTCATCGTCTCAGGGCACTTCGTAACAATGAAGTAGTGTGCTCGATAGAGTGAACTTGTAGTATCACGCAATTGTCCGTACGGCAGTAGGTGGTCGCGCTCGACAGGGCGGTTATAATCGACAATGACGATATTTACGAGAGGCTCCACATAACGATGCTGGAAGCCGTCGTCCATAATAATCATATCAATCTCCGGAAACTCCTCTTGGATACGATGAATGGCAAAGGCTCGCTTCTCGCACACCACAACCGTAACATTCGGGTATTTGAGTTTTATCTGCAACGGCTCGTCGCCAACCTGACGATAGGTATCCTCCGTAGTTACCACACGATAACCCTTTGTGATGCGACCATAGCCACGCGATAAAACTGCCACATTATAACTCTCAGAGTAGTGCTCGACGAGCATCTCAACCGTAGGGGTCTTGCCTGTGCCGCCAACAGTAATATTTCCAACGCAGATAATCGGAATATCAAACTTCTCGCTATGGAGGATGTTGATATCGAAGAGCAGGTGTCGCAATTTAATTGCGGCACCATAGAAAAGCGATGCTATTTTAAGCAATAGTTCCTTCATATCTCTACCCTACATAGCATATTCCAACCAAAGATATAACAAATTATTATATCGTGCAATTTTTTACTCATATTTTTCAATTATTTCAAAATAAGCGAAGTATTTTCCGACATTTTTCATAACTTTGTCAATTATGAAACGATTTTTATACTCCATACTTGCAATCACTATTGCATCTTTATCATTCGGCTCTTGTTCTTCGGAGAAGCACAAGCAAAAGAGGCGAGAGAATATCATCTTCGGTATCAATGCCGACAACTACACCATTGAGCGCAAAGAGGTAGCAAGCGGCGAGTCGTGGAGCAAAATTCTCGGCTCGTACGGCATTGGCACACAGAAAGTTCTGCGCCTCGACCAACTCACCAAGGAGATATGCCCACTGCGCACCATTCGAGCAGGGGCACACTACACCACCTTTACTCGGCAGGACTCCACCTCGGTAGCGCTCGACCACCTCGTTTATGAGAAGAACCTTATCGACTATGTCGTTTTCTCGTTTGTGGGCGACTCGGTGGCGGTGCGTGAGGGACAGCGAGAGGTAGAAGTCCGCCGCAAGAAGAGTTCGGCAACAATATCCTCGTCACTCTGGGGTGCAATTATGGAAGCAGAACTCCCCTACTCGCTCGCAGCCGAAATGGAAGACATCTACCAATGGACAGTCGATTTCTTCGGCATACAGCAAGGCGATAGTTTCACTGTCATCTACGACGAAAATTTCATCGACACTCTCTCGGTTGGCATTGGTCGTGTCTGGGGAGCAAAATTCACACATCGTGGCAAGGATATCTACGCCATACCTTTCGAGCAGGGCGGTAAGTTGCAGTATTGGGAGGAGGATGGCGGTTCTCTGCGCAAGCAGTTACTCAAAGCGCCTTTGAAATTTACCCGCATCTCCTCGAAGTTCTCTCACGCACGCCGCCACCCCGTGACCAAAAAGGTGCGCCCTCACCACGGAGTCGATTATGCCGCACCATCGGGCACACCGGTCCGTGCAGTGGCAGATGGCGTGGTTACGGTCAAGACTCACAAGAAGGCGGATGGCAACATCCTAAAAATCAAGCACCCGGGCAACCTTTCATCGGGTTATCTCCACTTGCGAGGTTTTGCCAAAGGCATAAAGGTTGGAGCGAGAGTCTCGCAAGGACAGGTTATTGGTTATGTTGGCAGTACAGGCTATTCAACGGGACCTCATCTCGATTTCCGCTTATGGAAGGGTTCAACACCTATCAACCCATTAAAAGTACCTCAAAAACCTGCCGAACCTATCTCGAAGGAGAATAAAGAGCGTTTCGAGCTGGTCAAAGCACGAGTTATGGCAGAGTTGAATGGCGAGGTACCCGACTCGATGAAGATTACAAATATCGAAATATGCAAATAGAGCAATGGTAGATAAGCGCATCATAGATTTCATTAAGCGACACCATGTACTTACACTTGCCACTGCATCCGGCGAGTGCGAGCCATATTGCGCCGCCTGTTTCTACGCCTACGACAAGGAGCGTAACCGCCTGATATTCACCTCCAACGACTCGACACACCACGCACAACAGATGTTACAGAATGCAAAGGTTGCCATCGGCATCACCCTCGAAACACGCATCGTGGGCAAGGTGCAGGGTGTGCAGATTTGTGGCATAGCCCAACGAGGTGACGAGAAGGACAAGGCGACTTATATCAAGCGTTTCCCTTACGCTGCGGTCGCTCCGCTCAACCTATGGGTGGTGGAGCCTACATTTATAAAATTTACCGACAACACGCTCGGTTTCGGAAAGAAGTTGATATGGAACAGCCAAGAGTAGGAGTCATAATCGTTGCCGGAGGTAGTGGCAAACGAATGGGAGGTACGCTTCCCAAGCAGTTCTCGATTGTTGGGGGCAGACCAATACTCGCCCACACCATAAACGCCTTCCGCAGGGCATTGCCCGCATCACGCATCGTGGTAGTTTTGCCAGCAGAATATATCGAATTCTGGAAAAATCTATCGGCCCGTTTCGAGGTGGCAAAGCACTCCGTTGTCGAGGGTGGCAAGGAGCGATTCTACTCCGTAAAAAATGGTATCGAGGCGTTGAGCGATGCGGTAGATTTGATTGCAGTACAGGATGGTGTCCGTCCATTCGCGACGAAGGAGTTGATTCTCCGCACAGTGGCTTGTGCCGTCGAAAATGGCTCAGCAATACCCGTTGTGAAGGCAGTCGATTCGTATCGAGTGGTTGAGGGCGATGAGTCGCACATCATCGACCGCACCCCGTTGCGCATAGTGCAGACTCCGCAGATATTCTCGGCTCCCGTTTTGCGAGCCGCCTACGATACCGACTTCCGCAGCGAGTTTACCGACGATGCCTCGGTTGTGGAGTTTTCGGGCGAGAAGGTTTCGCTATGCGAAGGTGACTACCTCAACATCAAAATCACCACCCCGAACGACCTCGCCCTTGCCGAAGCAATTCTGGCAATGGACAAATAACAACGAACATATAGGATAATATATGAAAGTTTTCTGCTTTCCGTTTTCCGTTTTCCGTTTTTATTTGTATCTTTGAGGGATAGAAAAACCTAAACACACTAAAAATATTTCAAAACTATGGACATCAATTTGGTAAAAAAGGCATTTGCTGACCATTTCGAGGGCAAGTGCGGCGTTTATGCTTCGCCAGGTCGTATCAACCTTATCGGTGAGCACACCGACTACAACGGCGGTTTCGTATTTCCGGGCGCAGTAGATTGCGGTATCGTAGCTGCTATTCTTCCTAACGGACTCGACAAGGTTCGTGCATACTCTATCGATATGGACGAGTTGGCAGAGTTTGGCTTGAACGAGGAGGATGCTCCACAGCAGGGCTGGGCTAAGTATATCTTCGGTGTATGCCGCGAGATGGCAAAGTTGGGCGTAGAGGTTAAGGGCTTCGACTGCGCATTCGCAGGTGATGTACCTCTCGGAGCAGGTATGTCGTCGTCGGCAGCCTTGGAGAGCACCTTCGCTTACGCTATCAACGATATGTTCGCTGACAACAAGATTGACAAGTTCGCCTTGGCAAAGGTTGGTCAGATGACCGAGCACCACTATGTAGGTGTAAACTGCGGTATTATGGACCAGTTTGCATCAGTATTCGGCAAGAAGGGCAACCTTATGCGACTTGACTGCCGTTCGATGAAGTTCGAGTACTTCCCATTCGACCCTCAGGGATACAAGCTCTTGCTTGTCAACTCGCTCGTGAAGCACGAGTTGGTTGGTTCTCCATACAACAAGCGTCGTGAGTCGTGCGAGCGAGTTGCAAAGCACCTCGGCGTAGAGACTTTGCGCGATGCAGAGTTTGAGGACTTGGAGCGCGTAAAGGGCGATATCTCGGAGGAGGACTACAAGCGTGCTAAGTATGTAATCGGCGAGAAGCAGCGCGTATTGGATGTTTGCGATGCACTCATCAAGGGCGACTACGAGACCGTAGGTCAGCGTATGTACCAGACTCACTGGGGTATGTCGAAGGACTATGAGGTATCGTGCGAGGAGCTCGACTTCTTGGCTGAGTTGGCAGAGAAGTGCGGCGTTACCGGTTCTCGTATTATGGGTGGTGGCTTCGGTGGTTGTACCATCAACCTCGTTAAGGAGGAGTTGTACGACAACTTCGTAGCGACTGCAAAGAAGGAGTTTGCTGCAAAGTATGGTCACGAGCCAAAGATCTACGATGTGGTTATCTCTGACGGTTCGCGCCGTTTGGAGTAGTCTTACATATAGACAACATAAAATGCCGAGCAAATGCTCGGCATTTTATGTTATATTATCAGAGAATTACTCTTCAAATACACCTTTCGAGATACCCTTTCTCATACGAATAAGCCACTTTGCCTTCTGTGATTGGAAGGTTAGGGTGTAGAATATTGCAAGTAGCCAGGTGTAGCGACGCTTTGCAGCCTCATCGCTATATAACGCCTGCTCGGCACCTCTCTTCCTGGCACGAAGGAGCTTGCTCGCACCTACGCCATAAGCCAATTTATCGAAGTATTCCGGAGTGAGTTTATGCTCCGAGATATGGTGATATGCCACAGCATATGGCGTGTAGAATATTCGCTCGCCCAAGTCACGAATACGGTCAAACAAATCATTCTCTTCTCCACCAAACAACTCCGATCCTCGACGACCAAGCGAGGTGTCAAAGTTCCCATAGAGATTGAACAATTCGCGATTAAAAGCCATATTTCCACCTGTTGGCATAATTTTGCTTGTAATCGTAACAATCTCGGCGCCCAAATCAAACGGATTGGCAATCATCTTCTCGGTATAGTGCGACATCCACTTCGGACGAGCCGTCTCGTAACACACCTTCAATGCTCCCGAGCCAACAAAGGCTCCGTGGTTGCGGAAAAGGTCTATATATGCCGATACAAAGCCTTCGTTTATGGTTTCATCATCATCTATAAAGGCCAAAAACTGACCTTTCGACTCAGCGATACCTCTGTTTCGAGCATAGGACAATCCCTGCTGAGGCTCATCTACCAATCGGATATTTATCTCGGTATGCTCCTTGGCAAATTTTGCCACTTGCTCCGCCGTATCGTCGGTAGAGTTATTATTCACTACAACGCACTCCCAAGCAGCCTTGTCGGCATCCTGCTTGGCAACTGAGTCGAGCGTACGCACCAGCGACGCAGCGTTGTTGTATGTTGATATTATTATTGACAATTCCATGTCACAAAGATAATATCTTTTTGCTTATTATCTATTTGCTTGGTGCGATTATTTCTTAAAATCTTCTATTTTATTATAAAATTATCCGGCAGAAAGAGTTGTATGCTCCGATTTTGTCCGAAGTGAGCACTTGTGACGAAATGAAGCAGGTGTTTCGCGATACCTCTGCTTGAACAACTTTATAAAGTGTGAGATGTTGGCAAAAGCGCACTCTGCCCCAATTTCAGATACAGTGCGCGAGGTCGATGCAAGCATAATCTTTGCTCTGTCGAGTCGCTGTTCCACAATCCAGCGATGAGGTGGAGTGTTGAACAGACGCTTAAACTCCTTCTTGAAAGATGTAAGCGAGCGATTTGTCAGTTCAGCAAGCATCTCAACCGATATATCATTAAAGATATTATCATAGACAATGCTTATAAATTGCCCGGACTGAGCATCTGACGAGCGTAGCACCTTGCGTCGAATACAACCATCCTCCTCCGATAGAAGTAGATATATCAACTCATTTAGTTTTATGCGCTGCCCCACATCGTTATGCAACAAGCCCGAGTTGCGCAGAGATAGATCTATACCCACAAAAAAGTTGCGTATTGGCGTTGTTGCCGCCATAGAGGCAAAATTACGAGCAATGCACTTCGAGCATGAGTGATGCGACAAAAAGGATAGACCATAGTTGATGTTTAGTCCAAAAATTACTTGCTGCAAGCGTTGTGCCGAGAGGTAGAATGTTATCTGCTCGAAACGACCATTCGCACCCACGATATTCTCCTCGTAGTGGAATCCTGCGTCAAGAACAAATACACTCCCCTCTTCGATGGGATAGGAGTAGTCGTTGCGATAGAGATACTTCGTTCCCGATAGAATATAACCTATGGCTATGCGGGTGAGGGACAAGGAACGCACTCCCGAATTTTCGTGCTCCGTAATCTTTACAACATCAGAGAGCGTTGCCGATGTAGCAGAGGTGTTAATTTTGTTTTTCATACTATTTTTATTAGTGAATGTTTTGGTTTCTATTTCGGTACAACTCGTCATATCCCGACTGTTGTGACACAAATATATTCCAAAGGAGTCATTTGGTTCGGCATTGTGGGCTTTACCACTCAAAAAAGCACCCAAAGCGACTATAAAACAGCAAGGTGCCTCAATTTTTGCTCAAAAATTAGGGGATTGTCAAATTCTTTTATTATCTTTGTGTTGTGTAGAAGTTTTTGTATGAAAGAGATTGTCATAGATTCACTTGATGACCTAAAAGAGGTTGCCAACGCAGTCATTGAGTCGCTCAATGGGCGCAATATTGTGGCTTTTTGTGGCACTATGGGCGCAGGTAAAACCACTCTTATCAGCGCCATTATGGAGCATCTTGGCTCTGCCGACACCGTTACAAGCCCAACCTTTGCCCTTGTCAATCAGTATGCAACGGCAACGGGCAAAGTGGTCTATCACTTCGACTTCTACCGCATAAACCGCATCGAGGAGGTCTTCGATATGGGATATGAGGAGTATTTCTATTCGGGTGATTTGTGCCTTATCGAGTGGCCCGAACTAATTGAAGACCTACTACCCAAGGATGCAATGGTTGTCCGCATCGAGGTTCTATCGCCTACCGAACGCTGCTTCACCATCGCATAGCTTATATATTATATAGGTATAGAACAAGAGATAGACTGTTTATGGTCTATCTCTTATTTTTGCTTTTAGCCATTGGCCATTAGCCATTAGCTTTATTTCACCAACGCAATAACAATGATTATGGGTGAGGGAATTTTTTGACAAACAAGAAACCCGATGCGCAGCATACTAAGCCACCCTCCAAAAATTGAATTTTAAGCAGATGTGAGCAAGGCATACAAGAAATCCGCTTGCGCAGTTTACTAAGCGTAAATGAGCAAGCGGATTATCGCAGTATAACGCAGCTATCACTGCTTAAAAACAATTTTTACTCTGCCTTACCGTCAGAACCAAGTACCTCCTTAATCTTGTGGATGTACTGCTTCTTCATATTCTCACGAGCTGGACCGAGGTACTTACGAGGGTCAAACTCTGCTGGATGTGTACCGAACACCTCACGGATAGCTGCGGTCATAGCAAGACGCGAGTCAGAGTCGATGTTGATCTTGCAAACTGCCGACTTAGCTGCCTTGCGGAGCTGCTCCTCAGGAATACCTACGGCAGCCTTCAATGCGCCACCGAACTTGTTGATAGTCTCAACCTCCTCCTGTGGAACCGACGACGAGCCGTGGAGCACGATAGGGAAACCAGGAAGCTCCTTCTCGATAGCTGCAAGAACATCAAATGCCAATGGTGGTGGTACGAGGCGACCAGTCTGTGGGTCGATAGTGCACTGCTCAGGGGTGAACTTATAAGCACCGTGCGAAGTACCAATCGAGATAGCCAACGAATCGCAACCGGTCTTAGTAACAAAGTCAACAACCTCCTCAGGCTTGGTGTAGTGGCTCTCCTCAGCAACTACCTCATCCTCAACACCTGCCAAAACGCCGAGCTCACCCTCTACGGTTACACCGTACTGGTGTGCATAATCTACAACCTTCTTTGTGAGAGCAACATTCTCCTCGTATGGAAGGTGCGAACCGTCGATCATAACCGACGAGAAGCCCATATCTACGCAAGACTTGCAAGTCTCGAACGAATCACCGTGGTCGAGGTGAAGAACGATTTGTGGCTTCTCCCAACCGAGTTCCTTTGCATACTCAACAGCACCCTCTGCCATGTAGCGGAGGAGAGTCTGGTTAGCATAGTTACGAGCACCCTTCGATACTTGAAGGATAACAGGCGACTTAGTCTCTGCCGAAGCCATGATGATTGCCTGCAACTGCTCCATGTTGTTGAAGTTGAACGCAGGGATAGCGTAGCCACCCTCAATTGCCTTTGCGAACATCTCCTTGGTGTTCACAAGACCCAATTCCTTGTACGAAATCATAGTT
>JAZQYJ010000122.1:0-50370 GCA_045633465.1 Alistipes sp. | reverse complement strand
TACTATCCGACCAACGACCTCGTAACAGGTCCGGATATTATCTTCTTCTGGGTGGCTCGTATGATTATGGCAGGCTATGAGTATCGTGGCGAGAAACCATTCGGAAATGTATATTTCACTGGTATCGTTCGTGATAAGATTGGCCGTAAGATGTCGAAGCAGTTGGGCAACTCGCCTGACCCTCTCGACTTGATTGCCGAGTATGGTGCTGACGGTGTGCGTGTGGCTATGATGCTCTGCTCATCGGCTGGTAACGACTTGATGTTCGACAATGCTCTCTGCGAGCAGGGCCGTAACTTCGGAAATAAGATTTGGAACGCATACCGCCTTATCAACGGCTGGCAGGTTGACGCATCGCTTGCACAGAGCGAGTGCTCGAAGCAGGCTGTGGCTTGGTTTACAAACCGTTTCAACGCTGCACTCGCCGAGATTGAGGAGAATTTCAATAACTACCGCATTTCGGAGGCGTTGATGGTGGCATATAAGCTCTTCTGGGACGATTTCAGCGGTTGGTACTTGGAGATGATTAAGCCTGCATACGGCTCGCCTTGCGATGCTGCGACTATGGCGGCGACAAAACATATGTTCGAGCAGTTGATGCTCCTCTTGCATCCATTTATGCCATTCCTCACCGAGGAGATTTGGCAGGACTTGGCAGAGCGTAAGGAGGGCGAGTCAATCTGTGTAGCTTCGATGCCTAAGGCTCAGGCGGCAGATGAGGCGGCTTTGGCACGCTTTGTTTTGGCGCAGGAGGTTGTTTCGGCAGTGCGTAATATCCGCAAGCAGAAGAACTTGCCACAGAAGGAGGCTTTGGAGTTGAAGGTTGTTCGCGACGAGAACTACCCATCGGAGTTTGAGGCTGCAATTGCGAAGATGGCAAACCTCTCGGCAGTTACTTTCGTAACCGAGAAGAACCCTATGGATGCTGCATTTATCGTTAAGACTACGCAATACTTCGTTCCTATGGGCGACAATATCGACAAGGAGGCTGAAATTGCGAAGCTCGAGAAGGATTTGGCATATCAGCAGGGCTTCCTCGCAACCGTTATGAAGAAACTCTCGAACGAGCGTTTTGTGTCATCTGCCCCTGCACAAGTTGTTGAAAACGAGCAGAACAAGAAGCGTGATGCTGAGGCAAAGATTGCGGCTATTGAGGCGCAGCTTGCAGCATTGAGATAAAAATTGTTTTTAAGCAGCGATAGCTGCGTTAAACTTCGGTAACCGAGTTGCTCACATACGCTTTAGTATGCTGCGCACTCGGCTCCTTGTTTGCCTTGCTCTCATCTGCTTAAATTCCAATTTTTTGTGGCTGATGGGAGGGTCTGTTTGTTTTTTCTCAAAATAAAAAGCTAATGGCTAATGGCCAATAGCTAATAGCACAATAAAGGTCGCAACCATAAGATTGCGACCTTTATTGTGTTACTCTCCAAAATATCTGTTTAGTAGATGAGCCAATCGGTAGCCGGCGTGGCGTAACTGTATGTCAATCACATCCTTCGAGAGTTCGATGGTGTCATCGCGCAACTCCTCCGTTCCGTCGTTCGGATTCCATTGGTGGATTACATTCGTAATGCGCATGGACTCCTTTGCCCAATCGTGGTGGTCGCCCTTGCAGGTCTTCTTGATTTTGCCCTTTGAGTAGGTGTCAAGTTCTGCGGCAAGTTCTGCCGGGTCTTTCTTCCAACCGTAGGTGTGTTCAGGCATTGAGTCGTAGAAGCCGTGGAACGAGCCCATCTTTTTGCCTTTGAGGGTAACTTTTGGGGCAGCGTCGTCGCGACCATTGATATATTTGCAGTGCGAAGGGCAGTGCATATCTCCGATGAAGTGAAGAACTGCACGAATGTTGAAAACAACCGCCGAGTCGCTCAACTCCTTGTAGTTCTCGAGATTATAAGTAACCAAGTCAAGACCACGCATAGTATCTCCATTCTTAATCTTATGGGCTACATTAGGGTCGTGACGAAGCTTCGAGTCGTAGTAGTATGAGTGCCAGCTGTTTGTAAATCTATATGGCGATTTCTTGCCTCGGTTATAGTCCATCCACAGCGCATCTTTTGTGATGTCGTAAGGCATATACTTCTCGATATTCGTCTTTGCCTTCTCGGTCAAATGACGCTTTGCAATTTCGACTACGGTGCGATGACCAAGTTTGTTCCACGCCTGTGCGCTGAATATTGTGACGATGAGCGTGAGGGTAATTAGGACTCTTTTCATTGTTATTTGTGATTAAAATAACGATTTAATAGGTGTGCAAGGCGGTAACCTGCATTGCGCATCTCCAAATTCACGAGGTCGCGCGATAACTCTACTGTATTCTCGTGGAGAACAGGCGTGTTGTGGGGGTTCCATTTGTAGATAACAGCGTTTTTAGGTCCAATGTCCTTCACCCATTCGTGGAGGTCGCCTTTCTGAATCTTCTTGATTTCGCCCTTCGAGGCGTTGTCAATCTCGGCAGCAATCTCCACACACGACTTGTTAGGGTGGAGTAGTGCAGGCATAATGTCGTAGGCGTAGTGGAACGACTTAATCTTCTTGCCATTCAACTCGCAAGGCCAATGGCAACGAGGACCTGGAACATACGAGTGTGTCGGGCAGTGCATATCGCCCGCAAAGTGGAGAAGGCAGCGAATGTTCATCACGATAGCCGAGTCGGTCAATCGCTCTTGCTTGGTGAGGTTGTGCTCAACAATCTTCATCGCAAGAATGGCGTCGCCCTTGTAAAGACGAGGATTCATATCGTACTCGCCCCTCTCATCTACATTGTATACATGCCACGCTGTGGTGTAGCCAATCTCCTTGTCATCTCGGTGGATATCCATATATACGGCATCTTTTGTGATGTCGTACGGGATATACTTTGCTATATTCTTCTTTGTATTGTCGGTGATGTGTCGCTTGGCAACCTCGATGATTACCTCGTGTCCCAACTTTCCCCACGCCGAAGCACTCTCGATACCAACGACGGCTACGGCGAGAATTACTGCAAAAAGTCTCTTCATATATAAATAGGTGTTTAGATTATCTCAAATGCAATCTCCATCATATCGGTAAAGGTCTTCTCGCGCTGCTCGGCAGTGGTATCTTCGTGTGTTACGAGCGAGTCCGAAATGGTGCAGATGCAGAGTGCTTGGTTGCCACTGCGCGCAGCATTCATATAGAGTGCCGAAGCCTCCATCTCGACCGCCAAAACACCCATCTTCTGCCACTGTTTCCACGCCTCGGGGTTGTCGTTGTAGAATATTTCTGATGCGAGGATATTTCCGACTGCGTAGTTTACGCCCATTGACTTAGCCTTCTCGACCGCTGCGCTCAACATCTCGTAGTCAGCAATAGGCGCAAATGTGCCCGGCAAACCAAATTGTGCGGCAAAGTTGGAGTTGTCGCAAGCACCCTGCGCAATGACAATATCGCCAACATGCAAATTGGGTTGATATGCACCTGCTGAACCTGTGCGGATAATGCGTTTGACGCCGTAGAAGTTGTAGAGTTCGAAGGTGTAGATGCCGATAGACGAAATACCCATTCCGTGTCCCATTACCGAAACCTCCTTGCCTTTGTAAGTTCCCGTGTAGCAGTACATTCCGCGCACCTGATTAACCAATTTAGGATTTTCGAGGTAACGCTCTGCCATAAACTTTGCACGCAGTGGGTCGCCCGCCATAATTACTCGCTCGGCTATCTCGCCACGCTTTGCTCCGATATGTGGAGTTGGTGTTAAATCTGTCATAATATTCGATTATTTTGCATAAAATTTATAAATACAAGTATGTTTGTAGACCTCGCTCGGCTTCAACTCAACGCTTGGGAATGATGGCTGGTTTGGCGCATCGGGGTAACGCTGTGTTTCGAGCGCAATCGCTCCACGATAGAGGATTGGCTTGCCGAATTTGTTGTTGTACGAGCCATCAAAGAAGTTGCCGCAGTAGAACTGTAATGCAATCTGGTCGGTCAAAACCTCCATACCTCGACCGCTCTTTGGTGAGTAGACATCTGCAACCTTTACGACTTCACCATTGTCCTCACGGGCGATAATCCAGTTGTGGTCGTAGCCTGCGCCTGCTTTGAGTTGTGGGTGCTCCTCGTTTACTCGCTCGCCAATGGCGTGTGGCTCGTTGAAATCGAACGGAGTATCCTTCACGCACATAATCTCGCCCGTAGGGATAAGGTATTCGTTTACAGGTGTTATTGCTTTGCTGTTGATTGTTAGGATGTGGTCAAGAATCGTGCCTTCGCCATCGCCTTCGAGGTTGAAGAATGAGTGGTGTGAGAGGTTTAATACTGTGTTTGCATCGGTTGTAGCGTTGTATGATACTACAAACTCGTTGTTAGGGGTAAGCTTGTAAACCATCTCGATTGCTCGATTTGCAGGGAAACCGTCTTGTCCGTCAGGGAGTTCGCAGAAGAAGACGATTTTGTTGTCGGTTATCTCTTTTACATCCCAAACGATGCGATCCACACCGAGCGTTCCGCCGTGCAATGTCTGTCCGTTGTTGTTCTGCGGAAGGGTATACTCCTTGTCGTCGAGCGAGAATTTGCCATTGGCAATGCGGTTTGCCACAGGACCTACAACTGCACCGAGATAGCGCTCACCCGTGTTGTTGATGTAGCGGTCGATATTCTCGTAGCCAATCTCCACATCGGCATAGTTGCCGTTACGGTCGGGTGCCCACAACGAAATCACTCTCGCGCCATAGTTTGTTACCTGCATCACAAGGTCGCCCGCTTTGAGTGTGTAGAGCGAAACAGCCTTTCCTTCAACCGTTGTTTCGAAGTCGGCTTTGTCTAAAAGTTTTACCTCCTGCTTTGTTCCACACGATACGATGGCGAGGAGTGCCAAAATGGCAAATAAATTTCTCATAATTATACTGTTTTTGTAAGTTTATCTTCACAAAGATAAGAAAAACTTTGCAAAAAGTGCAATCGTTTCGCTAAAAATCGCTATCTTCGCTTTCGATAAAAAAGCTAATGGCTGATGGCTAACGGCTAAAAGTAAAGAAGAGGTATGAATGTTCGTATAGCAGAGGATTGGAAGGTGCTACTCCAAGAGGAGTTCGAAAAGCCCTATTTTGCCGAGTTGGTCGATTTTGTAAAGGCGGAGTATGCGTCGCATCAGGTCTTTCCTGCGGCTCGAAATATCTTCCGAGCTTTCGATAAATGCCCACTCGATAAGTTGAAAGTCGTGATTATCGGTCAAGATCCATATCATGGTGATGGTCAGGCAAATGGATTGTGCTTTTCGGTTGATGACGGGGTCGATTTTCCACCCTCATTGCGCAATATTTTCAAGGAGGTTGCCGACGATATGGGCAAGCCTGTACCATTGAGCGGAAATCTCGACCGTTGGGCAGAACAAGGGGTGTTGATGCTTAACGCGGTACTTACCGTCAGAGCCCACGAGGCGGCTTCGCATGCAGGTCGTGGCTGGGAGAGATTTACCGATGCTGTTGTGCGCCTTATTGCCGAGCGCAAACAGGGTGTTGTCTATATGCTGTGGGGTAGCTATGCACAGAAGAAGGGTGCAATGGTAAATCCTTTGCAAAATCTTGTGCTTAAAGCAGTTCATCCGTCACCTCTCTCTGTTTACAGAGGTTTCTTCGGTTCGCACCACTTTTCCAAGGCGAATAGTTATCTTGCGTCGATTGGGAAAACGCCAGTGGAGTGGTAGAAAAATAATAGACAATTTTTTTGCAAAAAAATTATGTTATGCGGTTGGATATATGAAAAAAATATCTACCTTTGTAACACCAATTGGAACTAAAAATTGCCATGCAATGTAGTGCGTTTTGCATGGAGGTACCTTAAAGTGATGAAATTGTGCTAATTATGAGGGCTGCTATTGTTGAGTGAGCCCATTGCGGTAGAGATTGGTCGCCTCGCAAATAAGCGGAGCGAATAGTCTTTTTGTTTTTTTGCGTACGCGCGTTACGCTCGTATGTGAGGAGCAAAAGCTGAGGCGGAGAAGAAAAGGAAGAGAAAAGGAGAGAAACACAAACAAAAAATAACAAATAACAATTACAAACTTTTTAAAAACTATTAGCGTGAAAAATTTTACTAAACTTTTGATGTCGGTAGTTCTGCTCGCAACTTTTGCTTGTGTGCAGGATCCAACCGAAGTCCAGGCTCCGGTAATCTCGGAGGTTGGTAGTGGAAGTGGCGAAGTTCAGACGCTGCAAGCTTCGATGCCTGTATCGACTCGTACTGAGTTGGGCGAGAAGGTTGATGGAAAGTATCCTGTGTCGTGGAGTGAGGGTGATGCTCTTGCTATCAACGGAAAGAAGACGACAGGTATCACCATCGACCCACATCAGAAAGGTGATAGGTCGGTTGCGGTGTTCAATTTGCCAATGGGAATCACGATTCCGTACCACATCGTCTATCCTTACCAGGGTGACAATGTTGCGGTTGAGGCTAACAGCGGAAAGTATCCGGTAGTATTCTCTGCGGAGCAGGTGTACACCGAGGGTTCGTTTGCGCAGGGTAGCGCACCTATGTACGGTTGGTCGGATGGTTTCAAGGATATTCAGATGGTGCATCTCGCAACAGCCCTTCGTTTCAGCATCAAGGCTATGGCAGGCGAGAAGGTTGATTTGAAGTATGTTTCGGTTTCGACACCGGATGCTACTCCAATCGCTGGTGTGTTTGATGTCTATTGCGCAGACAAGGGTGATGTGAAGGCTGGAACTCTCGAACCTCGCAAGAATACATCTCCTACCGTATTCTACGGCTTCGGAGAGACAGAAGATGGCGAGGATAAAATCTTCTCTTTGACAAACGAAGAGTCTGTCTTCTATATCGTAGTGCCAAAGGGCGAGTACAATAGCTTTGAGGTTAATTTCGTAGAGAAGTCGGGCTTGGTATATTCGAGAACCTTCGGTGCAAATGGCGATAAGCAGTTGCGTGGAGGTAAGGTCCGCGAGTTCGAGACAATCGAGTTCGATTACGACAATTGTAGCAAGATGCTCCTTATCGGTAACGATGCCGATATGCAGACCTTTGCAGATGAGATTAAGGCCGGTACTTTCAATAGCAAGTACGCTGGCGCGCTCCTCGTTGCAGATGTGGATATGACCGGCAAAGAGTGGACATCGTTGAATGGCTTTACTTCGACTTTGGAAGGTCGTGGTTTTACAATCAGAGGTCTTAAAACTCCGCTCTTCGGAGAGAATGTAGTTGCAACAATCTCGAACTTGAATGTCGAGGGCGATTTGGTTGAAACAACTGACGGAAAGGTTGGTCTTATTGCTCGTTCGCTTGTGGCTGATGGCGAGAAGGTTGGTACAATCTTCAACTGCTCGGCAAAGGGCTCGATTGAGTATAAGAACGAAACACTCCCTGTAAGCAATGATCCTAAATTGATCAATATCGGAGGCGTTGTCGGTGGAGTATATGGTGGTATGGTGACTCTCTCGGATAGCGATGTGAATATCACCGTTACGACTTCGGCCGGTGCTGACGGCAAGACTACGGATTACACTCCATGTGTTGGAGGTGTTGTAGGTTATGCTTGCAAGAATGGCGAGAGCCTTCCTGTTGTTATGGAGAATACCAGCAGTGGTGCAATCGTTTGGGATGACGACTCGGAGAGTACAACTCTGCTTCCGTTTATCGGTGGTGTTGCTGGATATGTAACCGCAGGTTCGTTTGCCGATAACATCAACTCGGGTGCGCTCCAAATTACAGCGGAGATGTGCGATCTCGATTGGGGTGGCGTTATCGGTGCATCGATGGTTGATATTGTACACTGCGAGAATAAGGGCTCGTTGACAATTAACGAGAAGATTACCAAGGCTAATATTGGTGGTGTTATCGGTAAGTTGGAGGCAGGTTCCATTACAGATAGTGAGAATAGCGGTGCGCTTTTGTTCGATGAAAAGTTCTATATCAACGATAATGTAAATATCGGTGGTGTGATTGCATACGCTGATAAGGGTACAAAGGAGATTAAGAACTGCTCGAACTCGGGCTCGATCACCTATCTCGGCGAGTGTATGTTTAGTAGCAACACAGCAACCAAAGGTAGTGCAAACATTGTAATCGGAGGTGTTATCGGAATTAGCTGGTCAGAGGCGATTAGCGAGTGCCATAACCAGGCGAGTGGTGTTTTGAATATCGCAGGTAAAGTTGCCGGTAATGGTAATAAGTCTGCTGGTACAGAGTTGGTGAAAAGATCGGCGATTGCAGGTGTTATTGGTGTCCGTACAGGAAATAAGTCCAGCTTGGGCATCGATGCAGATGTAACAATGAAGAATTGTAGCAATCGTGGTAATGTTAAATTTACATGGCAGTATTGCAGTGCTGCATACATCTTTAACTCGGCTTGTATCGGAATCTTCGACTCGGATTATGTGGAGGGATGTAAGAATGAGGGAATAGTTTCCGTGGAGGCAAGTACTTCGTCAGATTCATACACTAATCCTACTGCAAATTCCTTCCTCTTCTATGTGTCGGGTCTGTTTGGATGTATCTATTCGAATTGCAATCATATCTATGATTGTGAAAATACCGGTACAATCGAGGTGCGTAATTCATGCACTCGTATGCTCTATGTGTCGGGATTGTTGGGAACAGCTATGACAGGTGTTGCTATCAAGCTTACTCGATGCGGTAATTCGGGAAATATTATCGTCTACGATGATGTTAATGTCCGAAATGTATACATCGGAGGCATCATGGCAAGTACCATCAACACCAAGATTCAGTACCCTAACTGCTTCAACTCGGGTAATGTAGAGTCGAAGGCTGTGGCTACAGCCGAGACATATCTGGGTTCTATTTTCGGATTCTCGACACTCTCTAATACCGGTGCAGGAACAGAGGGAATTGTTAATAGTGGTCGTGTAACCTATTCCGGAAAATCGGCTCTTGCGTATGTGGGAGGCTATTGTGGTCAGTATAAGGAGTATCTTCATACAGTTCAATTTACAAACACAAAATCGGGTGTTGTAGAGTTTAGAGGAGATGCTTCGTGTGGTGCTTATGTAGGCGGTGTTGCAGGTATTGGAGCTTCGATTGTAACCAACAACCTTTCAAATTCTAATCCGGTAGGTACTGTCACTTCGATAGAGGAGTACACTCCAATTCTTGGTGGTGAGTTCGAGAAGGGAATGGTTAATAATGGTAATGTTAAGATTTATGGATATGCTCCGAAGGTTTATGTTTCGGGTTGTTTCGGATATCTTGCGACAGCATCATCAATGAATATCGGATCTGCTTCAGCTCCAAATATTGTTACAGGAAATCAGGGTGTCAAAGGCTTGACAAACAATGGTATTGTTGAGTATCCTGCAAACGACAATCCTAAGGGATTCCCAGAAAGCATCTATATCGGAGGTGTATTCGGATATGCTAATGCGGGCAATGCCTATCCGGCAACTGTTGGACAGATTTCCGAGACCCAGGCTATCGCTGACTGTACAAACACCGGCGATGTTATATATAGTGGTATCGCGCGCGATGGCGCGTATGTAGGAGGTATCGTAGGTGCTGCTATCCAAACTCCAATCTTCAACTGCGTAAATGACGGTAAGGTATTCTCTGATGGTCACGCAGGAGAGTGGAGCCCTCGCGAGACTGAGGCTAATGAAAAGGTGGATGCACGCGAGTTTACCCCTTATATGAATCACGACCTTGCAGTGGGAGGAATTGTCGGTGAGGTAGATCTCGACATTTCGGGTTGTAGTAATACCGGCGATGTTACTCACGAGTGCTTGCTTAACCCATTGCGTATCGATTACTTGGGTCAAACAGCAACTTCGCGTTTCGATGTTGGTGGTATTGCTGGTCGCGTATTTGTGAAGGAGTCAAATAAAAACTACTACGAACTCTCTATGGACGGTTTGATGAATAGCGGAGCTGTTACAATCAAGGGTACTCCATCGGCAACTCTCTGTTCTCCATCTGCTGACTTGGAGGACAATGGTGAGTATCAGTGGACTGATGTTGATGATGCAGACCGTATGAATAAGCGTCCATATACCCGTGTGAATGTAGCAGGTTTGGTTGGTCGTATGATGGACCTTTCGCAGAAGTCAGGTGCTGCTGGTGAGAATGTTGAGAATAAATTCTTTATGTCAGGCTGTATCAATGATGGTGATGTAACCGTGCCAGAGGCGGGTGGCGCTAAGTGTTTGAGCGTTGCAGGAGCTGTTGCGGATTTGCTCATCAGCCACATGGACTTCACAAATATTACCAACAATGGTAAGATTGCCGTTGAGAATGTTGGAGTTGGAAATATTATTGCCGGCAAGCAGATGATGCATGCATACTTTATCAACTTGGGCGGTATAGTTGCAACATATTTTGACCATCGAATATTTGCAAATACGGCGGTGGATTGGACAAATAATTTCCCTCATCACCATGTAACATTCAATAACTGTACTAACAATGCATCGCTTCGCTTCTATGAGACGGGCGCTTCGGTATATCATTGTGCCGGAGGTATTGTTGGTCAGATTCTTCACACAGCAGCAGACCGTTCTGTAAATATCAATCATAATGGATATGTTGCTGGTAAATGGTACAAGAGTTTTACGGATGTAACATTTGAAAATTGTACGAATACTAACAAGGGTAAGATTGAGTATGTCTCATCTTGTATGTCTTCGTTGAGCTCTCACCACAACTATACTTATGGTGGTGGAATCCTTGGTAGTGGAGGTTATGGACACGCAAGTGTTGCACAGTGGTATAATGCAATAAACTTGGTGTTTGACCATTGTACAAACGCGGGAGATATCCAATTTGACCGAAGCAATGGTAATGCATCGGATAACTCCGATCCATTTATGACATGCGTTGGAGGTATCGTAGGACACTATACAGGTGGTATGGGTCGTACTTGTAATGCCGATAACCAGTCTGGAACGACAGTATCTCGTGCAGATGCTTGTAATGCCCAGATTATCTCGTGCAAGAATGAGGGCTACATTCACGGTTTCTCGGGTATCCTTGGTGGTATTATCGGAAATGGTAACTGGTATGTTAAGATTACAGGTACTCCTGATGAACCAACCATCAACAAGGGTGATATCGTAGTTATACGCGATAAGGGTACTATAATTACCAGTAATCGCTATGGTAATAAATATATGTATGCCGGTGGTATTGCAGGTTATATGCGCGAGTTCCACAGTGTAGATTACGCTGTGAAGAGTGCAAAGGAGGGAGATAACAATGCTCACCCTGACTATATGCCTGAGCATATGTATTGCCGTATTGAGTATGCCGTAAATGAGGGTGCCGTAGGTTCTACCGGTATGGCCGGAGGTATCGCAGGTTACTACTACTCGGCAGTTGAGGCTGCGAATCGTGAGGGTAAGTTGATAAATCACCGTGGAGGTTTGGAGTTCTGCCGTAACACAGGTGATATCTACGCCTTGGAGGAGAGTACAATCAATGTCGGAGCAATCGTAGGTATGCCTCGTATGTTTACTTACACCGGTACAGATGTCAACGAAATCACAAATTACTTGCTCTCTCGCAGTTGGCAGAATGGTGTGAGAAATTGTGAGGTTGGCGGATCGGTATTGCGAGGCGCCGTAGATCACTTCAAGGTGGATGAGAACAACTATCAGGGACTTATCTATGGCGAGCCATGGACCAATAAGTTCTACTCGGTGATAGAGGATAAGCCATACGATGGTTGTACATTCTATGTTGCACCAACTGAGACTCCGGAGGAGACTCCTGAGGATGGCGAAGAGGGTGCAGAACCAGCAAAACGATAATAATTGATAAATAAAAAATAAAACACATGTTTAAGATGAAATCATTATTTTGCATTGTGGCAGTATTCTCGCTTGCGCTGGTATCATGTACAGAGCGCATCCCCGAGAAGTCGATGCCGGATGTTGATAACGGTGTCATCACTATGATTAAGGCATCAGTGGAACCCCTTCAATTGGAGGGTGTTCCGGGTGTCGGAAATTATAAGTGGAACGAGACACATACTATCGGTATCTATGGCACCGCAGCGGGAGAGAATGCATGCTATCTTCCTGTAAAGACTACGCTTGGTAGCAATGAGGCTCAATTCTTCGGAAATGAGGTAGGTGGCGATATGACTATCTACATGCCTTATGTTAGTGGTGGCAGCGAGGCTGCACTCAGTGGTCGCGTACCTGTGCCTACGCAGCAGAACTATTATGCTGATGCGTTAGAGCATTTCATGTACAATTCAACTTTCCTTGCATCTGCACGCGTGGGCGAAGTTCAGTTCGGCTATCATGCAGGTCTTGTGAAGATTGAGTTGCATTACAACATCGAGAACATCACTTCGGTAGCTGTAACAGTTGGTAATATTGATGCAGCAGGTGGTTATGACGACTACCTCGCAGGTGATATTGCAACCGATGACGACACCGAGGAGTATCTCGTAAATGGTAAGAATCGCATTGTTGTTTCGAACTTCCCAGAGGGCGTGAACTCGACTATCGAGAATCCTCTGACCGTTTGGGCAGTGTTGGCACCGGGTGTCTATGAGAACTTGGTTGTTGAGATGGCAAATGCCGATGGCTTTACTTCGACACCAGTGAAGGGTCCGTTCGTTGTTGAAAAGTGCGCTCTTTGCGAAACAGTTTGTGCCGCAAAGGAGATTAAGTACGACAACGGCGTAGGCGACTTTGAGGGTGAGAGTGGTGAATTTAATCCATTGAACTAAGAGTAAATGAAGTGTTTGACTTTTAAAATGAATGAGATTATGAGAAAGACCTATTTACTCGTTATAATGGCAGCCTTGTTCGCAGCATTCAGCTGTACCAAGGTGGAGGTTATTGATGTGCAAGGCGAGGTTATCGCTGTTAAGGAGGTGGCTGTAAAGGGTGGTACCTTTATGTTGCCTATCACAGTGCAGAATGAGAACAAACTCGTATGGAAAGTTCGTCCGTTGAGCGAGTGGTTGCATGTCGATGACGCAGAATGGAAACAGAATGCATACAATGTGCTTGTTCGTTGCGATTCGAACGAGTCGTCGGCAAACTCCCGCAACTTTGCTCGTGTAGGACACCTCGTGGTTGAGACCTATGACGGCTTTGTTGCCGATACCGTAGTTGTTAAGCAGCGCGGTCTTACACCTTCGATGAAGTTGTCGGATGCAACGGCTGAGGCTACCGAAACCACATGCTTGGTGACATTTAATACAAATCTTACCGATGCTTGTCGTCCGAATATCACATTCTCGGCTGATGCTGAATGGGTTGAGAATATTGAGTACCTCGGCAATGGAGGCGAGTTGAAGCTTACTCTCGCTGCAAACGGCGGCGCAGAGCGTTCGGCTAATATCAAGGTGGTGTTTGTCGATGCTTGGGGTGACGCGCATTCGTCGGAGTGTGTGCTTACTCACAAAGCATTTGTTGCGCCAGAGCCGGAGCCAGAGCCGGAGAATCCAACTCCTGAGGTTCCAGAGCAGGGAGGAGAGAATACGGAAACTCCTGGTGGAGAGAATCAACCTAGTACAGAAACTGAAAATGTGAAATAATGAAGAAGATACTTTACATATTAGTTGCAGTGTCGCTTCTCTCGGTAGGATGTACCAAAGAGGTCCTTGTATCTCGTGACCACGATATCAATGCGGAGGTTGCAGATATGCAGACCAAGTTGGAGATGAAGACACTTTACTGCAATCTCAACGAGAGCAATGTTGTGGATTTGCAGAAGTTGAGCGAGTATCTGACCGCAAATGATGCAGATGTGGCTATGTTTGTGGCACCTGCATCGGTCGGAGGAACCAATTTTAAGAGTTGGCTCAATGGTTATGCTTCGGAGAAGGGCGGCTTGACCGTTTTGAGTGTAACCAACTATGACAACCGTCTTACTATGGCAGCGCTTATCAAGAGCGAGGTGCCATCGGAGAATATTCCGTTAGAGCAAGGTAGCAGATACAACAATGCTATTCTCCACTTTAAGGCAAATGGTATTCACTTTGTCGTTACGGAGTTGCTCCCTGCCAGAAATGCTATCCCAAGCGATTGGAAGGAACAGGTGGCAGCGATGACTACCAATAAAGCTGCTGCTCCATTGGAGTATGAGCCGGACAATCTTGCAGACCGCAAGACCGAGTTGAACTACCTTATCAAGGCAACTGTGGATAATATTGCTTATGTTAAGGATGAGTGCTGGTTTTTGGCAATCAACACAAATGCGGAGTCGCATCACGACCTTGTTACCTATGGTCGAGAGTTCTTGCGCAAGGAGTGCTATGATGCCGCAGATGTGGCTGACTTTGAGTGGGCAACTTTCCTATCTCACAAGACCAAGTACTTTGAGGTTAGTGAGACTCTTGAAGGATATGATATCTATTTCAGCGTAAGCCAATTGATGGAGTATTACAATTTGGTAGATTGTAACACAGTACATCATTCGGTTTATACTCCATCGAGTATCAACGACAAAGAGGGAGATAGATGTAACTTCGTCTATGCAACAGATGAGTGTTGGACAATGTTCCAATCGTTCGATTTCGACACAACTGTTGCAACCGACTTGGGAGTTACACACTATCCTATTATTGTTACACTTAAAAGTGAGGAATAGCAGATGAAACGCATAATTAACAGTGTGATTTACGCATCGTTCTGCATCGTTGCCCTGCTGTTCGCCCAAACAGCAATGGCGCAGAAGGCGCGTACTATAACGGGACAGGTGTTCGATAATACCGGTCAGCCAATGATTGGTGCTACCGTTGTAGTTGTAGGAAATTCAGGTGTCGGAACAACTACCGACATGCAGGGTAAGTATAAGATTAAGGCTACACCAGACGATCAGCTCTCGTTCTCGTTCCTCGGTTATGTGGAGGTAACAGAGCGTGTTGGTAGCCGTACCGCTATCAATATCGTGTTGCAGCAGGAGAATGTGAGCATTAACGAGGTTGTCGTTATCGGTTATGGTACACAGCAGAAGAGTGACTTGACGGGAGCCGTGACATCGGTGAATATGGAGGACTTGGCAAATACCGCAGCATCGTCGGTAGATGAGGCATTGCAGGGTCGTTTGGCTGGTGTCGAGATTATGACCACCGATGGTGAGCCGGGTTCGGCAGCTTCGATTCGAGTTCGTGGTTCGCGCTCTATTACCGCATCGAATGAGCCACTTATCGTGGTCGATGGTGTGATGGATGCAGTAGCGAACTTCGCAGATATCGATCCGGCCGAGATTAAGAATGTAACAGTATTGAAGGATGCATCTTCTACTGCTATCTATGGTTCGCGTGGTGCGAATGGTGTAATTCTCGTAACCACTCACGAGGCGAAGGCTAACAAGCTCAATGTAACCTTCAAGGCTACATTCCAGCTCTCGGAGTTGCCTCGTACATTGGATATGATGAATGGTACCGAGTTCGCACAGTATCGTAACGACTATGTAACCAATAGCAATGGTACAAATCGTTTGCAGATGAAGCCATCTGATGCCTTGTCGTATGTGAACCCTGCAAGCTGGGGTGAGGGTACAGATTGGGTTGATGTGATGACTCGTAAGGCATTCTCTCACAACTACTTCCTCTCGTTGGCAGGAGGTAGCAAGACAACAAAGGTTTACTTCTCGGTTAGCTACAACGACCGTCAGGGTATTGTAATCAACTCGGGACAGACTCAGTTGGGAGGTCGTTTGAAGATTGACCATACTGCGTTCAAGTGGATGAAGCTTGGTATCAACACTTCATACACATTGCGTACTCAGGATAAGGCAAATAACGATATTTCGGGTACCTCTACAACCGCAGTAACCAACTTGAACCCATTGAATACACCAACAGCAACTTGGAATATTTTGGGTGATAATGGTACCAACGGAGGTTCGGTTTACGACTCTCCTTACTTGAAGGCGTTGAATATTACCAATATCTACGACCGTTCAATCTTTACCATCACTCCGTATATTGAGTTGACATTGGCAAAGGGTTTGAAGTTGAAGAGCCAATTCTCTTACACTTTGACTCAGACTCACAACTTTAGGTACTCGCCATCGACCATGCCGACAGCACAGCGTTATCATTATGGTGGTGATGCGACTCGTACAGATAGTGAGACTTTCAATATGCTTAGTGAGACAACATTGTCCTACAAGAAGACCTTTAAGAAGAAGCATAAGTTGGATGTTGTGGGTGCATTTACAGCACAGAATACACGAAACGACTATCTCTCGATGTCAGGTAGAGGATATCTTGATGATAATGTTTCTTACTACAATATGGGAAGTTTGGTGGATAAGAGAAACTTGACATCGAGCTCGTCTGCATGGATGTTGCAGCGTTATTCGGTGCTGGCTCGTGCAAACTACTCGTATGGCGGTCGCTATCACCTCACTCTCACTGGTCGTGCGGATGCATCGTCTAACTTTGCTCGTGGTCATCAGTGGGCATTCTTCCCTGCTGCCGCATTCAAGTGGAGCATCAGCAATGAGAAGTTTATGAAGGGTGCAAAGTCGTGGTTGACCGACCTCTCGCTTCGTCTTAGTGCTGGTCGTTCGGGTAATGACTCGATTGGTCGTTATGTATCAATGACATTGCTCAACTCTAACCAGAGTGGTTGGTTGTTTGGCGATATACAGGAGGTAGCAACATGGCCAAATCGTGTAAATAACCCTAATTTGACATGGGAGAAGACCGATTCGTTCAATGTCGGTATCGACTTCTCGATTTTGAACGACCGTATTACAATGTCGTTGGAGGGCTATATGGCTTACACCAAGGACTTGCTCTACACCATGCAGAATGCGGGTATTACCGGATTCGGTACTCGTTTGGCAAATATCGGTAGCACCGAGAACAAGGGTATTGAGTTCACCCTCACAACTCGTAATATTTCGCGTCGCAACTTCCAATGGACAACCAACTTGACCATTGCGCACAACTCGTCTAAGGTTACTGAGCTTGCGACAGCATACGGTTATGTATCGACATACAGCCAGGGTGGTTATATGCTCTATGGTTATGCCGAGGGATATCCTGCAAACTCGTTGTGGGGCTTCCAGTACGAGGGTGTATGGCACACACAAGACGAGATTGAGCAGAACAAGCAGACCAAGGCTTATGTAAGTTACAGCAAGAGCCGTGGATATGCTCGTTATGCCGATATTAACCACGATGGTGTCTTGAACGACAAGGACCGTATATACCTCGGTTCGGCAGACCCTATCGTATATGGAGGTTTCAACAACACCTTCAAGATTGTGAAGAACTTGTCGTTGGGTGTTTACTTTACATATAGCGTTGGTGGCCGTATGTACAACATCATCGAGTTCACAACAATGAAGGGTAGTGCGACATCTAATAAGGACCGTCGAATGTTAGGAGCATGGCATGCAGCTCGTAATCCATTCTCGAACCTTCCAGGCGCATACACAAGCGATAGCTATGGTAGTGACTTGCAGATCTACGACTCATCGTATTTGCGTTTGCAGAACATCAATTTGAGTTACCGTTTCGACTTGCGAAAGAAGACACGCTACTTGCGCGACATCTCATTGACAGCATCTGTTAATAATGTTGCTCTCTTTACCAAGTTCCCTGGATTTGACCCTGATGCAATATGGGGAGGTAAGCGTATCGATAACGGTCGTTATCCAAAGAACCGTAACTATTCACTTGCAATTCAAATTCGCTACTAATTATGAAGAAGATTTTTTTAGTAATACTTTCAGTAATTGCACTTGTGGGTTGTACTCTTGAAGAGCAGGTGTTGTCTAACTCTAAGCCTGAGACCTACTATCAGACAATTGAACAGTGCAGAACAGGTGTCAATGGATGTTATACTCCATTGAGAGATCTCTATAAGAATGGAGACTATTTTGAGGCGTGTGAGGTTGCAGCCGATTTGATTTATCACAACTCGGATTCGTACTACGATGCGATGTGTAACTATACACAGTCGGAGCCTCGTTTTGGTAAAACTATTTGGAACTATGCATTTGTAGGAGTAACGCGTTGTAATGCAATGGATGCCGCTATCGAGCGTTCACCGCTTACAGATGACGAGAAGGCTCCTTTGATGGCGGAGGTTGTTATTCTTCGTGCATTCTACTACTACATCTTGACAATCAACTTTGGCGATATACCTTACTACTTCGAGGAGGTTACCGATGCTAACAACGACCGTATCTCGCAGATGCCACGTAAGCCTGCGAAGGAGCTCCGCACTATCCTTATGGATGAGTTGGAGTATTGGTTGCTCGAAAAGCAGGCGTTGCCAAACATCAAAACTTATGACTCTGCAAACGAGTATCGTATTGGCAAGATGGTAGGTCTTACCATTGCAGGTAAGTTGGCTTTGTGGAATAAGTCTTATGATAGGGCTCTCAAATTCTTCCAGCCTATCTACGAATTGTACAAGTCGCCACAGGCAACAATCGTGAATCCACTTGATCCAGAGGCTGATCCGACAGATGATCCTTCGAATGCATTGTTGGGATATCCTATTAAGGATGTAATGTTCCGTTACCGCTATACTCCTGAGTCTATCTTGGAGTTGCCGGGATATTCGAAAGATTATGGTTTGCGTGTTGTCCAGAACTTGGCATCGCGTTGTACTCCATCGCGTAGCTCGAATATTGTTGAGGGTGCAGATGAGGATATGAGTGAGGACTCGGAGGACGCTTCGAAGAATGAGAAGTTTGACGACTTCTACAATGGTATTCGTATTCCGGAGTTGGGCGTAAATGCTCGTACAACTTCTCCATATCGTCCTACCTACTATCTCCTTCACGACCTTTTGCCTTACAACTCGACAGACAAGCGTCGTTCGGTATATGATGTGCCAAAGGTTAATGATGACATCACCAATATCAAAGGTTGTACTATCGAAGATGGTGGAGGATGGCTTGCATGGTGCCATGAGGGATGTAAATATCTCACCGAGAATATAGAGACGGATTCGAAGATGTACTTCTTCACTAGTGTGGGAAGCGAAAAGGGTGTTCCGTTCCTTGGTCCTAAGTTCTGGTGTCCGGGTATGATTTACACTCAAGATTCAAACAATATCAAGATTTTCCGATTTGCACATGTCCTTTTAGATATGGCAGAGGCATATTGGTATACAGAACAATGGCAGAAGGCTTATGACTGCTTGAATGCATCGAAGAAGCGTGCAGGAATTATGACGACTGGCGGCTATGATGGTAACGAAAAGCAATTTATTCAGGAGTTGCAGATGGAGTCGGGTCGCGAGTTGTTCGGTGAGTTCACTCGTCGCCACAATCTTGTTCGTTGGGGCATCTGGTACGACCAGGTAGTAAAACATGCTAAGTACGGAAACTACGATGCTACTATTGCGAATGGCAAATTGAAAGACTGCGATATCGCAATCTATGTAAAGGAAGGTCCATGTCGTGAGTACTATCCAATTCCTGACCAGCAGATTGTGCTTTCGAACTACAATTTGGATAATAAAGAATACGCAAAATACGGACTATAATGAAAAAGATAATTGTAATAATTTCGGTATTGTTTGCAGTATGTGCAATGCCATCGTGTGTTAAGCCCTACACGAATGATATATCGTTGGGTCTTAACAACTACGATTTGACTTTGAATAAGGATATTACCAAAGATGAGAAGAAGGGTGTAAATGGCGAGCTTGTACATTACATTCAGATTACTGCCACCGGTCCATGGGAGGCTACTCTCCTCCCAGCGAAGAAGGGCGAAATCTGGTGCTGGTTGTGGAACTACCATGTAACACCGCAGAAGGATGCTGAGGGACATTATATTAAGGGCGAGGATGACTATACTGTTCTCTATAACTACAAATATGTTGCTGAGGCAGTAGAGTATTTCGAAGGCACTACAACAAAGTTGTGTAAAGTGCGAGGTAAAGCAGGTATCACCTATTTGCCATTGGAGTACACCGCTAATAAGGACCATAAGCGTTATGCAACATTCCATATCAAGCGTCTTGATACAGGAGAGGAGCGCGTAATGTATATAACTCAGAATAGCTAACAAGTGGAGATATGAAGAAGATTTTTGTAGTAATATTGAGTGTTATGGCGTTAGCGGCATGCTCTTCGCCATACTATCCGGAGTATCGCCCTCTTGTTGCATTGGGCGCAGAGACAAGTGCCTTGGTGTGTGAGAATACCGAGGATAATGTGAATTTGCGAGTAATCTCGAATGTGGCGTTCGATGCTACGCTTACCTCAGGTACAGAGTGGTTGAAGTTCGCAGACGAGGATGGCGAAGCAATTCCGGATGTTGTTTTTAGTGGCAGCGGTAATATGTCGCTCAAATTTAAGCATTTGCAGAATAACAACGAGAAGCGAGTTGCTTATTTGGTACTTTCGTCTGATACCCGCCGCGATACAGTTAAGATTAAGCAGAAGGGTCGCTTCGAGGACTTCCTCGATATTCACGATGACGACAAAGAGCGTTTCGAGAATAATCGTTTGGAGGTTGAAAGCGATGGTGGCGATGTTTCGTTCCGTTTGCGTACTTCGTGCATGGACCACGAACTTTCGGCTTGGACTTCGGACAAGACAATCGTTAGTGGTTTCAAATTTGAGAATAGCGTATTCTCGTTCAGAGTTAGTGAAAACGATGAGCAGCAGCCTCGAATCGTGACTATTCGCATATCGTATGTGGATGGTTGGGACGATACTAAGACTTTGGAGTTCACAATTCGTCAGAAGCAACCAAGGTTGTAGAACGAACAGACAATTGTATTATAGTTGAGAGAAGTGCCGAGTGAAAAACTTGGCACTTTTTTTTGTCGACTTATACTTTTATACTTTTTTTTGTATCTTTGTACTATGACAAGTTGTAACACCATATTCTCGATAACCTCCGATGCGGAGTTTGAGCGCGAGGCGTTGAAACTGTTTCGCTATCAGGCGGAGCACTGTGCGCCATACGCCGAGTATGTGCACCTGCTCGGTGTAGAGCCCTCGCGGGTGCAGCGAGTCGAGGATATTCCGATGTTGCCAATCGAGGTTTTCAAGTCGCATAAGGTCTATTGTGGTGAAGAGGAGCCGCAGATGGTCTTCACATCGAGTGCCACAACGGGAATGGTGCAGTCGTGCCACTATGTAGCTGATATTTCGCTCTACGAACGAGCCTTTACCGAGGCTTTTCGCAGCTTCTATGGCGATGAGCGAGAGTGTAGCATCTACGCATTGTTACCATCGTACCTCGAACGCGAGGGATCGTCATTGGTCTATATGGCAGAAAAACTCATAGCCCAAAGTGGTGGCGGAGGATTCTATCTTCACGACTACGAGAAGCTGCTCGACGATATGTCGCACGACCCGAACCCGAAAATTTTGCTTGGTGTCACCTATGCTTTACTCGACCTGGCGGAGAACTATGCTCCGAAGCTCGAAGATACGATTGTGATGGAAACGGGCGGTATGAAGGGTAAGCGTAAGGAGCTGCCGAAGAGTGAGTTGCATAAGGTGTTATGCTCGGCATTTGGTGTTGAACGGATACACTCGGAGTATGGCATGGCGGAGCTGATGTCGCAGGCATACTCCTCTGGCGGAGGCTTGTTCCGCGCGCCAAAGTGGATGAAGGTGCTGGTGCGAGATGTGAATAATCCGTTTGCTCGCTTGGCAGCGGGTCGTCGAGGCGGATTGGATATTATAGATTTGGCAAATCGCTCGTCGTGTGCATTTATTGCTACCGAGGATATGGGCATACGCTACGACGACGGCTCGTTCCGTATCGAGGGGCGTATCTCGCAGAGTGATATCAGAGGTTGTAACTTATTGGTGCAGTAGTAACGGTATGAAGTATGCAAAGGAAGATTTACAGCGACTCCACGAGGAGTTGTATCGTACGCTTGCAGAGGTTGTTCGTGTCTGCGAGGTATGTGGTATTCCATACTTTATTCAGGGTGGCTCGGCTATTGGTGCGTTCTATAACAAGGGCATAGTGCCGTGGGACGACGATGTTGATGTTGGTATGACGCGCGAAAACTACGAGCGTTTCCTGCGTGAGGCCCCTGCTCACCTCTCATCTGACTACTTCTTGGAGTGGTTTGGCACGGAGAAGAATACACCGTTCTACTTTGCAAAGGTTAAGCGCAACAATACCCTCTTTGTGGAGGAGATTTGGCGCAAAATGGATATTCATCACGGCATCTTTGTCGATATATTCCCATACGATCGTATCCCCGACAACGCTTGGCTCGAAAAGTTGCATCGCTTCTCGGCAAAGTTCTGGATAAACTGCTTTATGGGCAAGGAGGTGTGGCTGTGGCGTCACTGTGGCAAGTGCGAGATTGACGAGCCACTTCCGAAGTCGTGGATAGGATGCGTAGCGATAAGGATTGTGGTATTGCTGATGTCGCGCAAGGCGATATATCGCAAGATGAATAGGGTGCTGGGGCGTTATAACAACTGCAATAGCGAGCGTGTGAATATTGTGCGTATGCCGAAGGACCAGATTGCGAGAGCCGATATCGAGAATACGGTGGATATGGAGTTTGGCGGAATGATGGTCAAGGCTCCTCGCAATATAGAGGTCTATCTGCGCCACCACTACCCTCGTCTTCGCCCCGTATTGCCCGAGGAGGAGCAGATAAATCATGCACCATATAAGTTGTCGTTCGATACAAGTAAATAGAGCTATGAAACTACTATCGATAATAATTCCAGCCTACAATATGGAGTCTTATCTCTCGCAGTGCGTAGAGTCGATACTTCGCACCCCCTCGTTGGCGGAGGTTGAGATTATCATCGTAAATGATGGCAGCAAAGACAGAACGCTGCGCATTGCTCGCCAATATGCTGACCGATATTCCAAGACTGTGCGAGTGGTGGATAAACCGAATGGCAACTATGGCTCGACCATAAATGCTGCATTGAAGGAGGTGCAGGGTGAGTATGTCAAAATCCTTGATGCTGACGACTGCTTCAATGGCTCGCGTGTAGCGGAGTTTATTGCCTTTTTGCGCAAGATGAAGGGTGTGGATATGGTCGTAACGCCATTTATCGAGGTGGGCAAACGCAGCGAGCATAGAGTGGAGTACAACATCTACGGCAAGAAAATCTATGAATATGCCAAGTCGTACAACGCCGAGAAGGTCTTTGCCGACGGAGCAATTCGTTTCTTTGCGATGCACGGAGTCTGCTATCGCACCGAGTTGCTACGCAAGATGAACTATCGCCAAAGCGAAGGCGTATCATATACCGACCAAGAGTGGGTTTTCTATCCGTTATTTCAAGTTAAGACAATAGCCTTTGCTGATATTCCGCTTTATCGCTACAATGTGGCTCGCGAGGGGCAGACTATGGATGAGAAGGTGCAGATGCGAAGCCTTGCCCAGCTGGTGGCTGTTACCGAGGGTATGGCTCGCTATTTTGTTGCGTCTGCAAGGTCTGTACGCTCGTCTGTGAGAATGACATTCCTGCGAAATATAGTTGCCGACCGCATTCGCATAGTTTTTCGTAAGTATCTGCTCGTGATGAACGATGCAACATTTGCAGAGTCGGATTTCGAAATGGTCTATGTGCGCTTTATGCAACTCGTTGCAAAGTGTCGTATCGAAAAATTTTCCGTTCCGGTTAATAATCTGTTTAAGGTCGATTTGTTGCGTCATTGGCAACATCGAGGCACCCGCCACAGCCGAGTTGTAAGGGGGATGCTATATGCTGCCGATAAGGCAATGATTAAAATCCACGCACTGATTTTTAGATAATTTCTAATAAAAATAGGAAAAAGAGAAAAATCTCTCAATTCTCAGCTCCTAACTCTCAACTTTTTATTATCTTTGCATCGTCAGAGGTTCCGGTGTAGAGCCACGCTCGCACGGATTAAAACGGAATTCGGTGCAAATCCGAAACAGTACCTGCTGCTGTAAGTTCCTGCCCCATAGGGTGTAAGGGTTGTGTCGTAGAGATGCAACTTTGCTCAAAAGGGGTAAAAAGGCACTCTTTGCCACTGATCTTTTCGAGAGATTGGGAAGGCGCCTTGCGGAACAAGTCAGAAGACCTACCTCGACGATTTTTGTTTAACAATCCGCAGGCAATCGGATTATAAAACTTACATTTTATGTCCAAATTTTTTAAGTTTGCACTTGTTGCAGCCCTATTGGTGGTAGGTGGCTGTGCACCGTTTGAAAGTGGCGAAGGTGGTAGCGAAGATGCCACGCCCAAAGAGTTAGAGTACGAAGTGGTGGAGTTTCTCCCTGCACCCGGTCAGTTCGTCAATGAGGGCTACTCTGCTACAACGATGGCGGAGGCTTGCGCTTATGCCGAAGAGCGTTTCAGAAATCGCTATTTCGTGTCGTTGGGCGGTTTTGGTGGATTTGTCGTTGTGAAATTCAAAACTCCGATTGCAAATTCTAAGGGCGACTACGACTTCGGAATCTACGGAAACTCTTTTGACGGCAGTTCAGAGCCCGGCATTGTTTGGGTGTCGCAAGATGCAAACGAAAATGGTGTGGCAGATGACGAATGGTTTGAGTTGCGAGGCTCGGAGAGTGGTAAGGATAGCACTCTGCAAAATTACGCTATAACCTACTCTCGTACAGATGATGAAACGAAGATTGCGTGGAGAGATAATATGGGTGAGAGTGGCGTTATTGAGAGGAATGCTGCACACAGACAAGACTATTTTCCTGCGTGGGTGAGAGCAGACGAATATACACTTTCGGGAACGCTCTTGCCCGACAACAGCGAGTGGAGCGAGAAGAATCAGGAGTGGGTGCTACACGCCTTTGAGTGGGGCTATGCCGATAATTTCAGCGCAATAGACCTTGCAACAGACCGAGCAAATCGCTTCCGAATCAGCAATGCTTGCACTGCCGATGGCGAGAGGGCAAACCTCCCACAAATCGACTTTGTAAAGGTGCAGTCGGCTACGAATGTAATCCACACGATTATTGGTGAGGTGTCGACCGAGGTGAGTGGTTTTGTATCATATAACAGCGTGAAGTGATGCGCCAGCTACACCAAATAATCATTGTTTTTGCGCTGTTGCTCTCTTCGTGTATGCGTTGGGAGTATGGTCTTATGGAGCAGTTCAATGCCACGGCAAATGGTCTATTTATCACTAATGAGGGTAATTTCACCTACGGTGGAGCAACATTGTCATATTACGACCCCACATTCAAGAGCGTTGAAAATGAGGTTTTCTTCCGTGCCAATGCGATGAAGTTGGGCGATGTGGCTCAGTCGATGGTGGTACGCAACGGCATCGGTTGGGTGGTGGTTAATAATTCGCATGTTATCTTTGCGATTGATGTCGAAACTTTCCGTGAAGTGGGGCGTATAACCGATTTGCCATCACCTCGTTATATCGCTTTTGCATCAGACGAAAAGGCCTATATTTCGCAGCTTGATAGCGACAGAATAATCATTGTAAATCCCAAAACATTTACGATTACGGGCGAGATTGTCTGCCCTATGACAACCGAATATCGCACCGGCTCGACCGAGCAGATGGTATTGCTCGGCGACTACCTATATGTGGCTTGCTGGTCGTATCAGAAACGAATTTTGAAGATTGATACTCGCACTGACGAGGTGGTTGATTATAGGGATATCGGCTTGCAACCAAAGTCGATGGTGGCGGATAAAAACGGCAAACTTTGGGTTGTTAGCGATGGCGGCTTTGAGGGTAATGTTTTGGGCTATGAGCCGGCAAAATTGTACCGTATAAACCCCGAAAATTTGGAGGTGGAGCAGACTTTTGAACTCGGCTTGAATGGTGGAGGCGATGCTACTCGCTCTGCTTCACGCCTGAAAATCAACGATAATGGCGACACGCTCTATTGGATTGATGGCGGTGTGTGGCGAATGGCGATTGATGCGGCGGAGTTGCCTGCCAAGCCATTTATCGAGCCTGTCGAGGGTGTAAATCGCTCGTTGTACTACGCTCTGGGTGTGGCTCCCGATACGGAGGAGGTCTATGTGGGCGATGCGCTCGACTATCAGCAACGCTCCGTAATCTATCGCTATTCTGCGGAGGGTGAATTATTGGACTCATTTACGGCAGGCGTTATTGCAGGCGATTTTTGTTGGAAAAGATAATGCGCAAGGGAATATCCATATTGTTGTTACTCGTTGTTTCTCTGTCGGTTAGGGCGGAGGAACGAGATTGGTTGCGTGATGGTTTGGATATCCCCGATATCGAGGTTGTGGCTCGTCGCCCGATGCGTGATATTGGCGTGGAGCAGACAAAGATAGATTCGGCAATGTTGCACCAGAATATCTCGCTTTCGATGGCGGATATTCTCTCGTTCAACTCCTCGATTTTTGTTAAAAATAGCGGTCGTGCAACCCTCTCAACCGTGTCGTTCCGAGGTACTTCGCCATCGCATACGCAGGTGATGTGGAATGGTCTGCGAATAAACTCGCCAATGCTCGGAATGACCGATTTCTCGATGATACCGTCGTTCTTAGTTGATAAGGCTACACTGTTGCACGGCTCCTCTTCGGTTTCGGAGTCGGGTGGAGGCTTGGGCGGAGCCGTAAAACTTGCCACCGAGCCAACTGCGGAGGAGGGCTTTGGCTTGCACTTTGTGCAGGGCGTTGGCTCGTTCTGCACCTTCGACGATTTCTTGCGTCTGACCTACGGCAAGGGGCGTTGGCACTCCTCAACACGAGTGGTGTTCTCGACCTCGAAAAACAACTATCGCTACCGTAACTACGACAAAAAGGAGAACATCTACGATGACGAACACAATATCGTGGGGCAGTACTATCCCGTGGAGCGCAACCGCAATGCTGCGTTCCGTGATACTCACCTATTGCAGGAGCTATACTACAAGATGAAAAAGGGCGATAGGCTGTCGTTAAATGCTTGGTACACAAACTCCTATCGCGAACTTCCGCTACTCACTACCGATTATGGCTCTTCGCCTGAATACGAGAATTATCAGCGCGAAAATTCATTCCGTGGGGTGGTTGGCTATGACCATATTCGTCGTAATTGGCAGGTGGGTGCCAAAGC
The DNA here is from genome assembly GCA_045633465.1 of Alistipes sp. Classification (GTDB taxonomy): domain Bacteria; phylum Bacteroidota; class Bacteroidia; order Bacteroidales; family Rikenellaceae; genus Alistipes. Next base: position 23,486 of record JAZQYJ010000122.1, on the reverse strand, counting down.
GGGATATATCTACACTTGGCTCGGTTACGATTATAGTTATAATAAGGTTACTGCGACCTGTTCTCGCAGTCGCATAAATACGATTTATGCCTCGGTCTCGGGAAATTACTCTTTCGAGGAGGCGAAGGTGTTGCTATCGGGCGATATTACTTTGCACGAAAATTTTGTGCGCTCGTCAGATGGTGCAGTAGGGTATAGTGCTGATAGGGCAGAACTCTCGGCTGTGGTGTCGGCTCGTTGGCAGCCAGTTGATAGACTTGGTGTTGCAGCGACACTTCGTGAGGAGATGTATGGGCGAGAGTGGACCATGCCAATACCGGTTGTGGCTATTGAGGGCGTTGTATCGAAAAAGGGTAATATAACGCTTCGAGCCTCTGCCTCACGCAATCATCGTGCGCCATCGCTCAACGACTTGTACTTTCGACCTGGTGGAAATCCCGACTTGCGTAGCGAAACGGGTTGGAGTTACGATGCAGGCATTTCGAGCGAGGTGGGGCGCAAAGATATATATAAATTAAAGATGTCGGCATCGTGGTTTGAGTCGTGGATTGACGATTGGATTTTATGGTTGCCTACGAATAAAGGCTTCTTCTCGCCACGCAATGTTAAAAAAGTCCACTCCTACGGCGTTGAGGCGCAAGCATCGCTCTCTGTGCGCTTGGCGAAGGATTGGCGATTGGAGCTGAATGGCTCGGCTGCTTGGACTCCGTCGGTGAATGTGGGCAATGCAATCTCGGCAGGCGACAACTCGATAGGCAAGCAGCTGCCATATATTCCTCGATTTTCTTCCTCCGTTACGGGAAGATTGTCGTTCCGCTCGTGGTCGCTGTTGTATAAGTGGTGCCATTATAGCGAACGATTTACAATGTCGAGCAACGATGTCGCTCTGACGGGTAAACTTCCGCCATACTTTATGAATAACATCGAGTTGGAGAAGCAGTTTTCGCTCCGCTGGGCAGATCTCTCGCTCAAAGGGGCAATAAACAACCTCTTCAACGAGGAGTACTTGTCGGTACTCTCGCATCCGATGCCGGGAATAAATTTTGAGATATTTGTGGGTATAACTCCTAAATGGTAAAATAAAGATGGTGCGGAAAGTCCTACTCTCCACACCATCTAAAATCTCCGCATAGAGCAGTTGCTATACCTTGTTGAGTGCCTCAAATCCCTTGCCATATACACCCATTACCGAGCCGATAGTGATAAATGCTTCGGGGTCAACACTGCGGACAATCTTCAATACCATAGCCAAGTCGCGCTTACGACAAACGCACATCACAATCTTGGAGTTCTCCTTCGAGTACCAACCCATAGCATCGACAACGGTGGCACCTCGCTTTGCCTCTTGGTTGATAGCATCCGCCATCGCCTTGTAGTCCTTACAGATGATAAATATCTGACTCGACTGCTGGTTACCCGAGAGAATCATATCGACTGTATAACTAAATACAGCAACCATTACGAAACCATAGATTACACCGTCAATACCTACATCTGGCAAGAAGAGTGCCGACGAGATGATTACACCATCGGTCAAACGGATAAACTTGCCGTAAGAGATAGTGTAGAACTTATTTACAATCATTACGACGATATCCGAGCCTCCGGTAGAGCCACCCTGCTGGAAACACATCGCCACTCCGATACCCGAGCAGATACCTCCGAGGATTGCCGAGAGCAGACGATTTTTGATATTGAAGAGATCCACAATCGTGCCGTCGGGTACTGTCAGCGCATCTCGCACAGTGATAATTTGTGCAACCCAACCATCAGGCGTGGTGAACCATATCTGCAAGAAGTGCATGATGACCGACATCACAACTACGCAGTAGATGGTTTTTAAGCCGAAGTTCCAGCCCACAACAAATCCTGCAATAATGAGGAGAATGGCGTTGATAATCAACACCATTGTACCAATTGAAATTGCTCCACCTGTAATGTGATAGAGGATGAGAGAAAGACCTGTCGCTCCACCACCCGCTGCATTTGCCGGAAGGATGCAACATATCCAACCAAACGAATAGAGGAACATACCGAAAGCCATCAGGATATACTCCTTGATGGTTGTGCCGATAGAAGCCTTATTAAGAGATATTCCCATATTGTAAAAGAGTTATCAAGGCGCAAATATACAAAAAAGTTGAGAGTTGAGAGTTGAGAGTTGAGAGTTTTTTAACACTTTATTCTAAATACCGTTGTGTTGTACTCCTCAAATCCGCATTTCTTGTACAAAGCGTGTGCCGCTTTGCGCGAAGGGTTCGATGTGAGATATATCTTTTTTGCTCTGAGCGCAGCGGCTTCGGCTTTCGCCCTCTCGACAAGAGCTTGGCCGATGTGAAGCCCTCTCGCACAGCCATCAACCACGACATCCTCTATCCACGCCTTGCGCCCCGTTGGGATATCGACCACAACAAGCGAGAGCATACCGACAATTGTGCCTTCGTGCTCGGCTACGAAAAGGTGGAAATTCTTGTTATTGAGCATACTTTCGAGATGCTCATCGCTCAGCATGGTTGCCGAAGTGGAGAGCTGAGGAAGAAGCGTTGCGAGAGCCTCGGAGAGTTGCTCGGTAGGTTTGGTTACTCTGTAAATTCTCATTTTCTATAAATTTTGCTACGCAAAGATAACTAAAAGTTTTCCGTTTTCCGCTTTCCGTTTTCCGTTTTAATTGCTATCTTTGCCGTTGTAAACAAAAAAAAATGCATAAAATGCTTAACATTGTACTTTTTGGTGCTCCGGGCTGCGGTAAGGGTACACAGTCGGAACTTTTGGAGAAGCGTTTTTCTCTTCGTCACATCTCGACAGGAAACATTATTCGTGAGCAGATTGCAGCAAATACCGAGTTGGGATTGCAGATGAAGGCTTGTATCGAGCGTGGAGAGTTGGCTCCCGACCAACTTGTTATCGATATGGTTGCCGACTATGTTGCAACACATAACGAAGGTACGGGTGTAATCTTTGATGGATTTCCTCGCACTACCGCTCAGGCTGAGGCTTTCGACGAGATTCTCGCCAAGCATGGTCAGAAGGTGTCGGTGATGATAAATATGGAGGTTCCAGAGGAGGAGCTCGTAAAGCGCATTCTTTTGCGTGGCAAGGATTCGGGTCGTGCCGACGATCAGTCGGAGGAGATTATCCGCAATCGCATCGATGTCTATAATGCCCAGACCGCTATTGTTGCCGATTTCTATCGTGCGCAGGGCAAGTTCGAGAGCGTACCATCACTTGGTACTATCGAGGAGGTGTCGGAGCGCATTGCAGCTGTTGTAGAGAAGTATTTGTAATTTAATTAGAGTCGTTAGGGGCGTTAGAGTCGTTAGGGAAATTAAGATTTTCTGCTCTTAATTTTGTATCTCTCTCGTCTTTCGTCTTTCGTCTAAAAATATGAAGGGTAGAACTGAGATTGCCGAGTTGGGTGAGTTTGGCTTGATTGACCACTTGACCGCAAAATTTAAGAATAAGAACAAATCGACAATTTGTGGTGTTGGCGACGATGCTGCGGTGATTGAGGCGTCGAAGGATAAGGCAATTGTTGTTTCGACCGATGCGATGTTGGAGGGTGTCGATTTCGATTTGACATACTTCCCTCCGAAGCACCTCGGCTACAAGGTTGTAACCAAGGGTATCAGCGATGTGGTGGCGATGAATGCCACGCCTGAGCAGATTACCCTTTCGCTCGGTATCTCGTCGAAGATTTCGGTCGAGTTTCTCGACGACTTCTACGAGGGTGTGGAGTTTGCCTGCAAAGAGGCAGGGGTTGATTTGGTTGGTGGCGACACTTCGGCTTCGGTTACGGGCTTTGTTGTCAATGTTACAGCCGTAGGTCGCGCCAAGAAGAGCGAGATTGCCTACCGCAGTGGAGCAAAGGAGCACGACTTGATATGCCTTACGGGCAATCTTGGTGCATCGTATATGGGTTTGCGACTGTTGGAGCGCGAGCGCAGAGTGTTGCAGGGTATTGGCGATGCTGTTCAGCCAAAGTTCGAGGGATATGAGTATCTCTTGGAGCGTTATCTCAAACCGCGCGCACGCTACGATATGGTCGAGTCATTGCGTAAGGAGGGTATAGTGCCAACTTCGATGATTGATATTACCGATGGCTTGGCTTCGGAGGTGTTGCAGATTTGCAAGGCGTCGAAGTGCGGTGCGCGTATCTATTTGGAGCGTATGCCGTTGGCAAAGCAGACCACTGCATTGGCCGAGGAGATGAATATCGATCCTGTGATTGCCGCTTTGAATGGTGGCGAGGACTACGAGTTGCTCTTCACCGTGCCGCTCGAACTGCGTGAGAAGATTGTAAATTTGGGCTGTATCGATATCATTGGTCATATCACCGCCGAGAGTACGGGTGCAGCGCTCGTAACGCCTGATGGTAGCACTATCGCATTGCAGGCGCAGGGCTTTACACCGAAGAAGTAACCTAAAACTGCATCTTTTTGTTCACCCTCTTTTTGAGAAATAGGGATTTTCGTGATATTTCCTCTATTTGCGATGTTTTTTTTGAAAAATTTTTGCGAAAATAAAAAATATATCTACCTTTGCACTCGCAATCAGTAATTGGGCTATGGTGTAATGGTAACACTACAGATTCTGGTCCTGTCATTCTAGGTTCGAATCCTGGTAGCCCAACTCGAAGACCTCTGCAAAAGCAGGGGTCTTTTTATTTTGCACAATTTGTAACTTTTTGTTATCTTTGCCATAAAGAATAGAGTTTGTTCCGATTTTTGTAACAACTAAATAAAACTACTTCTATGAAAAACATTAAATTTCGTCTGATAGTGATGAACTTCTTGCAGTATGCTGTTTGGGGTTCGTGGCTGATTTCGTTGGGTGCATACCTGGGTGGTACGCTCAAATTCTCGGGTGGAGAGATTGGTAGCTTCTTCGCTACTATGGGTATCGCCTCGCTCTTTATGCCCGCTGTTATGGGCGTAATTGCCGACCGTTGGGTTCCGGCGCAGCGTCTTTTGGGCGTTTCGCACCTCTTGGCTGCGGCATTTATGATTGCTGCATCTATGCAGGATAGTTACCAGACCCTCTATCCGTTGGTGTTGTGTAGCGTGATGTTCTATATGCCAACTATCGCATTGAGCAATACCGTAGCGTACAACGCCCTCAACAAGGCAGGACTCGACACTGTTAAGGCATTTCCGCCAATTCGTGTTTGGGGTACCGTAGGCTTTATCTGTGCAATGTGGGCAGTCGATTTGTTGGGCTTCGGACTCTCGTCTGCACAGATGCTCCTCTCGGCAGGCTTGGGTATAGTGTTGGGTATCTACTGTTTTACTCTTCCTGCGTGTGAGGTAAATCGCAATGTGGAGTCGAAGTCGTGGATCGACACTCTCGGTTTGCGTGCCTTTGCTCTCTTCAAGGAGTATAAGATGGCAATTTTCTTCCTCTTCTCGATGATGCTCGGTATGTCGTTGCAGATTACCAACGCCTTTGCCGATGGCTATATCAAGAGCTTTGGCGATGTAGCGGTGCACGGCGATAAGTACCTCGGCACTTTCGGTGTGGAGCACTCGACCATTCTTATCTCGTTGTCGCAGATCTCCGAAACATTGTGTATCCTCCTCATTCCGTTCTGCTTAAAGAAGTTCGGAATTAAGAATGTGATGCTTATCTCGATGTTTGCGTGGGTATTGCGCTTTGGCTTGTTGGGTGCAGGTAACCCAGGTGCCGGAGTTTGGATGTTTATCCTCTCGATGATTGTCTATGGCGTAGCATTCGACTTCTTCAATATCTCGGGTTCTCTCTATGTCGAGAAGGAGACCGCACCGGAGATTCGTGCGAGTGCGCAGGGTGTATTTATGATTATGACCAACGGCTTCGGAGCATTTATTGGCTCGTATGTTGCAGGTTGGGTTGTCGATAAGTGGGGCTGGCCTCTCTCGTGGTATATCTTCGCAGGTTATGCACTCGTTGTGGCTGTGCTTTTTGCTTTGGTTTTCAAATATAAGCACAACCCTAACGCAGAAGTTGAGGTTAAGCACTAATAAAAAATACAATCTCCTAAAAAATTTAAGCACCTCTCTGAGGTGCTTTTTTATTTTCCGTGAAAAATTCTTCGAAAATTATTTGGAAAATGAGAATTTTTGCATTTACTTTGTGATATCAAAATGATACTATTTTAGTTGAGAGTGGAGAGTTGAAAGTTGAGAGATTAAAAAACACTAATAGCCTCTAACGACTCTAACGCCCCTAACGACGCTTTTAATTTATAAACCTTTAATACTTTATTATTATGGAGAAGAATCAGAACACAATCTATTCGGGTTGGAAGATGAACGGATTTGCGATGTTGTTCATCGTATTGTTGTCGTGGGTTGGTGGTCCGGCACTTGCAATCTATGGCGGTGTTAATTTTACTGCACCTTACGATGCTATCGCAGTTGTGGCAGGCGCAATTATCCTCTTGTGGGCGATTATCGCATCGTGCGGATTTATGTTGTTGGAGCCTAACGAGGCGAGAGTGTTGCTCTTCTTCGGCGAATATCGTGGTAACTTCGTGCAGACGGGCTATTGGTGGGTTAATCCATTTATGACCAAGAAGAATATCTCACTCCGTGCCCGCAACCTCAACGCAGAGCCTATCAAGGTGAATGACAAGCAGGGTAACCCAATTATTATCGGCTCGGTTTTGGTGTGGCGTATTCGTGAGAACGAGATTTATAAGGCAGTATTCGATATCGACACTCCGGTTGCTACGGGCGAGGTTACCGTTACTGCAAATGGTCGTATGAAGGCTCTCGAAAACTTCGTTGCAGTGCAGAGCGATGCGGCGTTGCGCCAGGTGGCAGGACAATATGCCTACGACAACAATACCGCAGCAAATGAGGAACTTACTCTCCGCTCGAATGCCGACGAGATTAACGAGGAGCTCGAAACACGCCTTAACGAGCGTCTTGCAATGGCAGGTATCGAGGTTGTCGAGGCTCGTATCAACTACCTCGCTTATGCGCCCGAGATTGCAGCCGTAATGTTGCGCCGTCAGCAGGCAGATGCTATCATCTCGGCTCGCGAGAAGATTGTCGAGGGTGCAGTTTCGATGGTGAAGATGGCTATCGACAAGCTTTCGGAAGACGAGGTTGTAGAGCTCGACGAGGAGCGCAAGGCAGCAATGGTGAGCAACTTGCTCGTAGTGTTGTGCGGTGATGAGTCGGCACAGCCGGTGGTTAATACCGGAACATTGCACCACTAAAAAATCGTTCTAATGAGTTCTTTTTGCACAAGCCTTCGGATTTCAAAATGCTCACATAGGCATACTATGCTGCGCTTTTGTCACCTCGCCTTGCACAAAAATAATCTCATTATAAGCAATTTTTGAATGAATATTGAAAAGAAGAAAATAATTCTCAATTCTCAATTTTCAATTCTCAATTAGAAAGGAATTTATGGCAAAGGAGGCTACAAAAAGTTTTGTACTTCGTATAGATGCCGATATGATGGAGGCTATCGAGAGGTGGGCGGAAGATGAATTTCGCTCCACCAACGGCCAGTTGCAATATATAATTGCCGAGGCTCTGCGCAAAAGTGGTCGAATCAAGAAAAGACGAGAGAAATAGAACGATTATGGAAGCAACTAATTTAATACATAAACTGCGCAAGATTAACCGTGGGGTGTCGTTCAATATCTGGCGTGTGCGCATCGGTGGATTGGAGATGGCACTATTCTTTCTCTTCGCTATCGGCGAGAAACTCATAGGCAAGTTTGTTCCGATGGAGCCTGAAACGGCACATATTGTAAGCGAAACTTTGAGTTGTATCTCGGTCTTGATTCTCGGTGAGGCTATTTTACGCTCGCTCTACAAACTATTTCCACGCTACCGTTGGGCTACGCTCTTGGCAATGATTGGCGGAGCCATTGGAGGTCTGCTTATCACGATTGTGATGGATGGTGTCGATAGCGAGGTTGCAGTCGATAAGAACGACTTTATCGCTTTGGGCGTTTGCGTTGTGTTGTTCGGTGCAGCATACCTAATGTGGAGGTATAGCATCAACCAGGCGAAGGAGAAGAAGTTTGACCGAGAGATGGCGTACAAAAGAAGAAAATACTTAAATTTATAAAACTATGAAAACAAATTCTGAAATCAGACAGGAGGCCCTCGCCTTTATGAAGGGTAATTGGGGCGTGGCAGTAGGTGTATCACTCGTGTTTATGCTATTGGTGTATGCCTGCTCGTTGGTTGCTACAACAATAGAAATGTTTGTTGGAACACCAATAGGCGATGACGAAGGTGTGTTGATACCAATATTCAGTATGCTTGCATCTATTTTATTTGTGTTCCCGCTGTCGTTCTCTCTTATTATGCTCTTCTTGGGCTTTCAGCGTGGCGCAGAGACTCTCAAAGTGAAAGGGCTATTCAAGGCCTTCAAAAAGCCTTACTACGGTAAGTCAATAGGATTGTACCTTTTGACCGCGATATTTACTGCACTTTGGACTCTGCTCCTTATTATTCCGGGTATCATCAAGAGTTTGTCGTATGCTTTGGCGCCATATATCTTGGCAGATAATCCGGACCTCACTGCAAACGAGGCAATCAACCGCAGTATGGAGATGATGAAGGGCCACAAGAAGAGCCTCTTCCTTATGTGGCTGGGATACACAGGTTTTGCCTTGCTCTCAATCTTGGCATTGGGTATTCCGCTCCTTTGGCTCTATCCTTACTATCAGGTGGTGTTGGCTAAATTCTACGAGGAGGTTAAGGCTGCCGCTGTTGCTTAATAGTTGGGGTAATAACAAAGAAAAAAGAGGTCTTAGGACCTCTTTTTCTTTACTCCTTAGGGAGTAGCTGTACATTTACGGCTTGTTCGCCTTTATCTCCGTTGCCGATCTCGTAGGTTACGAGCTGACCTTCGTTCAGAGCCTTGAATCCCTCCTTTACGATACCTGTGTAGTGTACAAAAATCTCCTTGCCATCTTCGGCAACAATAAATCCGTAACCCTTCTTAGGGTCGAACCATTTAACTTTTCCGTTCATATTTTAGTTTTAGGTTATAGGTTTTGTGTAGTACAAATATAACAAAAGTTTTCTCATTGCGCAACAAAAAAAGGGAATAATTTTCTTTTTTATCGATAAATCGACAAGGCGCAATAGAGAGTAGTAAACGAATCCTGGTATCACGACAAAAAAAGAGAGATGATTTCTCATCTCTCTCTGTCGGGATACCAGGATTCGAACCTGGGACCCTCTGGTCCCAAACCAGATGCGCTAACCGGACTGCGCTACATCCCGTTGTTGTATTGCGAGTGCAAAGGTAAGGCATTTTTTTTAATCTGCAAACTTTTTTCAAAAAAAAATAAAAAAAATGAGTTTGTCAGTTTTTTTACCTGTTAATAGCCTTATAAAAGCGGATAGTTCTATAACTCCACCTTGAAGTATGCTGCGCCACTTGCCTTGGCAGCGGCCAAACCAACCAAAGAATCCTCGAAGATAAGAGTCTCGGCAGGAGCTACATCCTCAATCTCCATCGCCTTCAAGAAGGCTTCTGGCGAGGGCTTAGGTTCGACTACATCGAGCGAAGTTATTATACCATCAACACCCTCTTCGATGCCGAGATGGCGCATAACATTTGTGATATTGGCTTTCTGCCCTGTCGAGACAATCCACGCCTTGCCGCCCTGCGCACGGAACTCCTGCACGAAGTTCCACAACGGCTCATTCAGCCGTACCGAGTCGAAGAAAGTAGGGTAGAGCTCTATTTTGCGGCGGCGTATGCGGTCAATATCCTCTTCGTCAGAAAACCCCAATTCTCGCAGAAATTCAGGGCATCGCATACCAAAATAGCGGGCACAGTAGAGCTCACGATCGAGCGTAATGCCCTCCTCGGCAAGTGCTGCAACATACGCCCCCATATTCGCCTCTTTGGTCGAAACGAGGGTACCGTCAAAATCGAGAAGAATAAGTTTGATTTGCATTGCAACAAGAGTTAATCAAACGACTGCATACCCGACTGTGCAATGCGCATAATGCGTTGATACTCATCGGCAGTAAGCTCCATAAAGAAATAGTGAATAGGATCTACTCGCATACCGTTGTAGCGCACTTCGTAATGTAGGTGCGGAGCAAGCGAAAGTCCCGAGTTGCCCGACAAAGCGATGATGTCGCCACGCTGCACTCTTTGACCTCGCTTCACCTTAACGCTTTGGAGGTGGCTGTATGATGTTGTGTAGCCGTTGCGGTGGTCTATTACGATGGTTATTCCGGATGTCGAATTTTTACCTTTTACCTCCTTGACTGTGCCGTCTGCCGTGGCGAAAATTCGAGTGCCCTCAGGTACTGCGTAATCAACGCCCTGATGCGACTGCAAAGTGCGGTAGAAGGGGTGCATCAGTGTTCCGTATGCAGCGGTTAAGAGTGTCAATTCGTGATTTGTTACGGGTTGAATTGAAGGTATGTTATTTCGCTTTGAGCCAATCTTTTGCAACTCCTCGCCAAGGGTCAAATAACTGTTGTCGAGAGTTTCGATTTTGCTCTCCAACTCTTCGAGTGATGTTTCGAGCGTGGAGGACATCTCGCGGTTGCTCTTGCCGAGCAATGACTCGTGCAACTCAACACGCTGATTATTATACTCCGAGTCGAAGTCGTAAGGTTCCGAGTCGAACATTATGGCGAAGATGTTTTTATCTCGCTCGACGATATTATCGACCACCATTGATAACGAGTCGTACTCTTCGAGCAGCGTAGCATACTCATCTTTCAATCGGTCGGTCGAGTGGCGTAGATCGTACTCGGCAGGGGTATCGAAGAGAAGCGAGAATATAAAGTAGTAGAGCACTGCAGCACCAAACCACGCCAAAATCTGTAAGGCTCGGCGGCTACCGCTCTTCTTCACTCTGTTATTGATATTTTGTACCATCTCTAAACTCCTTCGTTCGATGTTCCCTCGTCGGTTTCGAGGGTTGCATTGTACTTCATGTTATCCATCAGCTGACGATACTCGTCGCTGGTCATATTACGGTTGAAATAGTTTACCGGATTGACATTGTGATTGCGGTAGAGTACCTCGTAGTGAAGGTGAGGACCCGTAGAGCCTCCCGTAGAACCTACCTCTCCGATAAGTTGTCCTCGTTGCACCTTTTCGCCCACCTTTACAAAAATCTTTTGTAGGTGAGCGTAGCGAGTTTTGTATCCGAACTTATGATTTATCATAATTTGGCGACCATAACCTCGGCGTCGCTTACCCATATCAACCTTCTCTATCACACCATCGCCCGTGGCATAGACCGGTACGCCATAATCGGTTGACATATCAACGCCCTTGTGCATAGTGCGAATTTTGAGTATAGGGTGCTTTTTGCGTACGCCAAAGGCGTAAAAAGCTTTCAGCCGAGTGCGATCGATAGGCCAAATAGCGGGTATGGCAAGCGACATCTGCTCCTTGTCTTTCGCCAGGGATTGCACCTCGTCGAGCGAGCGTGAAGTGGCGTATGTTTGGCGAGTTACGGCATCGAGTTGTTGCCAAGTCGAGATCATCAACTCGGAGTACTCATTGCCGGTCAGCGAAGCATATTTTGAGTCGGGATATTGGGTGTAAATACCATTCAAAGCGAGTGTGTCGCTCGAAAATAGGCGTCTATATACAAAGTGGTCGCGGTGGCGAATCTCCTCTATCTTGCTCTGCATCGAGGCGATGCGGTCTTGTAAAATCTCGTATTTCAATACGAGCTCACGGTTTTCGTTCGCTATGCGGTGCATCTTCGGGGTGTAGAAGAGGTATGAAATCGCCATATTGAGAATGGAGATAACAATAAATCCAATCAACACTTGTCGCAAAATGTTGTATCGGTTTTTTCGTTTGGAGGTGTTTGTTACACCTTTTGTATGGCGAATATCCTCTTTCAATGCGAAAAACTTATCTTTTCTTGCGCAAAATTAAGGTAAATTTTGTACTTTTGCAACCGATTTGGCGCGTGCGTATGCGTAATGCGCGCAAATCAATGTTATAACGCATTGAAATTAAATATATTATACACAAATGGATTCTAAACAAATACGCCAAGCGTTTCTCGACTTCTTTGCCGAGAAAGAGCACTTGATTGTACCATCGGCTCCGATGGTTGTAAAGAATGACCCGACTTTGATGTTTACAAATGCGGGTATGAATCAGTTTAAGGATATTTTCCTCGGTAATGCCGAGCGCAAGTCACCACGAGCAGCCGACTCGCAGAAGTGTCTGCGTGTTTCGGGTAAGCACAACGACTTGGAGGAGGTAGGTCACGACACCTATCACCACACAATGTTCGAGATGCTCGGAAACTGGTCTTTTGGCGACTACTTCAAGAAGGAGGCTATCGCGTGGGCTTGGGAGCTCTTGACCGAGGTCTATAAGTTGCCAAAGGAGCGTATGTACGCAACCGTATTCGAGGGCTCGGAGGAGGATGGTGTGCCATTCGATCAGGAGGCTTACGACATATGGAAGGAGCGCTTGCCTGAGGACCACATCATTCGTGGTAACAAGCACGATAACTTCTGGGAGATGGGCGAGACAGGTCCTTGCGGTCCTTGTAGCGAGATTCACTTCGACCTTCGTGACGAAAAAGAGATTGCCGAGAAGCCTGGTCGTGAGATGGTAAATATGGGACACCCACAGGTTATCGAGATTTGGAACCTTGTATTTATGCAGTTCAACCGCAAGGCTAATGGCTCGTTGGAGTCGTTGCCTGCAAAGCATGTCGATACGGGTATGGGCTTCGAGCGTTTGTGTATGATTATGCAGGGCGTGAAGTCGAACTACGATACCGATGTCTTCCAATCGACCATTAAGGTATTGTCCGAGATGTCGGGCAAGGCTTACGGCAAGGAGGAGGCTACCGATGTGGCTATGCGAGTTATCGCTGACCACCTCCGCGCCATCTCGTTCTCGATTGCTGACGGTCAGTTGCCATCGAATGTGAAGGCGGGCTATGTTATCCGTCGTATCTTGCGTCGTGCAGTGCGTTACGGTTACACATACCTCGGCTTCAACGAGCCATTTATCTGTCGCTTGGTGCCAACTTTGGTAGCGCAGATGGGCGAGCAGTATCCGGAGTTGAAGGCGCAGCAGTCGCTCGTTGAGCGCGTTATCGAGGAGGAGGAGGCATCGTTCCTCCGCACCTTGGCAACGGGTATCAACCTCTTGGAGGGCGTTATCAAGGAGTGCAATGGTAAGATTTCGGGTAAGAATGCATTCTTGCTCTACGATACATACGGATTCCCAATCGACTTGACCGAGCTTATTGCAAAGGAGCAGGGCGTAGAGGTTGATTTGGCAGAGTTCGAGAAGGAGTTGCAAGCGCAGAAGGAGCGTTCGCGCAACGCTGCGGCTCAGGATATCGACGATTGGAAGGAGATTATCGCTGACGCAAAGAACGAGGAGTTCGTGGGTTACGACACTTTGGAGGCAGATGTCCGTATCGCTCGTGTGCGTAAGGTGCAGACCAAGAATAAGGTTTCGTACCAGATGGTATTCGACAAGACTCCGTTCTACGGTAATTCGGGTGGTCAGGTGGGCGATATCGGCTACATCGAGTCGGCAAACGAGAAGATTGAGATTGTTGCTACCGAGAAGGAGAATGGTCTTATTATCCATATCGCAAATCAGTTGCCAGAGAATTTGGAGGCTGAGTTCCACGCAGTGGTAAACCCTTCGAAGCGTCAGTGCTCGGCAAACAATCACACCGCAACCCACCTTCTCCACGCAGCATTGCGCAAGGTGTTGGGCTCGCATGTGGAGCAGAAGGGCTCGATGGTATCGCCAGATTCTCTCCGTTTCGACTTCTCGCACTTCCAGAAGATGACCGACGAGGAGATTCGTGCCGTAGAGCGTGAGGTGAACGAGAAGATTCGTTTGAACTCTCCACTCGACGAGAATCGCGAGGCTACCCAGGAAGAGGCTCAGGCGGCAGGCGCTATGATGCTCTTCGGCGAGAAGTATGGCGACAAGGTGCGTATGGTACGCTTTGGCGAGTCGGTTGAGTTGTGTGGTGGTACCCACACCTCGGCTACCGGAAATATCGGTATGTTCAAGATTGTGTCGGAGTCAGCAATCTCGGCAGGTGTTCGCCGTATTGAGGCTGTAACGGGTGAGAAGGCAGAGGCTACGGTATATGCAGCACAGGATTTGCTCGCACAACTTGGCGAGATGCTCGGCAACTCGCAGCTCGTTCCTGCAATCAAGCGATTGGTGGAGAACAACGAGGCGTTGTCAAAGGAGGTTGAGGCTATGCAGAAGGAGCAGTTGAACGCTATCACCGAGAAGATTATTGAGGGTACTACCGAGGAGAATGGCTACTTCGTTGTTGCTCGTCAGATGAACCACTCGGCAGACTTTGTTAAGAATTTGGCTTACAATTTGCGCACTCGCAAGTCTAACCTTGTTATGGTTGTAGGCTCGAATGTGGGCGGTAAGGCAACCTTGACCATTATGCTCGGTGACGATGTTGTTGCGAAGGGCGTAGATGCAGGTGCAATGGTTCGTGAGGCTGCAAAGGCTATCCAGGGCGGTGGCGGCGGTCAGAAGTTCTTTGCTACCGCCGGTGGTAAGAACCCTGACGGCTTGACTGAGGCTATTGAAAAGGCTAAAAGCCTTATTCTTAACAGCCTAAATTAAGAATTGAGTATTAAGAATTGAGAATTATAAATTATTACAGATATGGCTAACAAAGTATTATTGATGATTTTGGATGGCTGGGGAATTGGAAACCACACCAAGTCTGATGCTATCTACTCGACTAATCCTGAGTTTATCAACGCATTGACAGCGGCAAATCCGCACGCAGAGTTGCGCACCGATGGCGAAAATGTAGGTCTTCCTGAGGGTCAGATGGGTAACTCGGAGGTAGGTCACCTCAATATCGGCGCAGGTCGTGTTGTATATCAGGACCTCGTGAAGATTAACCGTGCTTGCAAGACCGGCTCAATCTTGGAGAACAAGGAGGTTATTGCAGCATTCGAGTATGCAAAGCAGAATGGCGTGAATGTTCACTTTATGGGCTTGCTCCCTGACGGTGGTGTTCACTCGTCGATTGATCACCTCTTCACCTTGTGCGACATCTCGAAGCACTACGGCATCGAGAATACCTTTGTACATTGCTTTATGGACGGTCGTGATACCGACCCTAAGAGCGGTAAGGGTTTTGTTGAGGCTTTGGAGGCTCATATGGCTAAGTCGACAGGCCAGATTGCTTCGATTATTGGTCGTTACTACGCAATGGACCGTGATAAGCGCTGGGAGCGTGTAAAGATTGCTTACGACTGCTTGGTTGATGGCGTAGGCGAGAAGGCTACCGATATGGTTGGTGCAGTCGAGGCTTCGTATGCAGAGGGTGTAACCGACGAGTTCATCAAGCCTATCGTAGCAGTTGATGCAGAGGGTAACGCAATCGGCACTATCAAGCCAAACGATATGGTTATCTTCTTCAACTATCGTAACGACCGTGCTCGCGAGATTACCGTAGCATTGACACAGCAGGATATGCCGGCTGAGGGTATGCACACAATGCCTCTCTACTACTGCTGTATGACTCCATACGACGCATCGTTCCAGGGCTTGCACATCCTTTTCGATAAGGAGAATGTTCAGAATACCTTGGGTGAGTATGTATCATCGCTCGGCTTGAAGCAGTTGCGTATTGCCGAGACCGAGAAGTATGCCCATGTTACCTTCTTCCTTAACGGTGGTCGTGAGGAGAAGTTCGAGAACGAGGATCGTATCTTGGTTGCTTCGCCAAAGGTTGCAACCTACGACTTGCAGCCGGAGATGAGCGCATACGAGGTTGCTGATAAGTTGGTTGGCGCATTGGACGAGCAGAAATACGATTTTATCTGCTTGAACTTCGCAAATGGCGATATGGTAGGTCATACAGGTATCTACGAGGCTATCGAGAAGGCTGTTAAGGCTGTTGATGAGTGTGTAGCGAAGGTTGTAACTTCGGCAAAGGCTAACGGCTACGAGGTGGTAGTAATTGCAGATCACGGTAACGCTGATAACGCTATTAACGAGGACGGCACTCCAAATACTGCACACTCATTGAATCCGGTGCCAATTGTAGTTGTGTCGGACCGAGTAGCAAAGGTCGAGAACGGTATCTTGGCAGATGTTGCTCCAACAGTATTGTCGCTTATGGGCGTACCTCAGCCAAAGGAGATGGAGGGACACTCGCTCGTAGAGTTGAAGTAATACATTATATAATAGGTATATAAATGTTAAGCAGACAGGTTGCCTCGAAGTTGGCAACATACGAAACCCCATTCTACCTCTACGATGTAGAGCTTTTGCACCAGACATTGGAGAGCCTGATGACTATGGCGTCACGCTATAACTACAAGGTGCACTACGCCATAAAGGCGAACTACGATCCACGCCTCTTGCAGATTATCCGCGAGCACGGCTTGGGCATTGACTGCGCCAGCGGTAACGAGGTTAAGTGTGCTATCGAGGCGGGCTTCGACCCCAAGACTATCGTCTATGCAGGTGTGGGTAAGAAGGATAAGGAGATTCGATACGCCATTGAGCAAGGTATCTTCGCCATAAACTGCGAGTCTATCGAGGAGTTGTATGTGGTGAACGAGATTGCTGGCGAGATGGGTAAGGTTATGAGTGTGGGTTTGCGCGTAAATCCCGACATCGACCCAAAAACCAACCATTGTATCGATACAGGTCAGGCCGACTCGAAGTTCGGTATCTCCTACGAGGAGATTCTCGACCGCGTAGAGGATATCAAGGCTCTGAAAAACCTCGATGTCGTGGGTATGCACATCCACATCGGCTCGCAAATTCGTGAGTTGCATGTATTCGAGAATATGTGTAACAAGGTGAATATGATTGTCAAAAATCTCACCGACCTTGGCTTCGAATTGGAGTTTGTGGATGTCGGTGGAGGTCTTGGCGTGAATTATGATATGCCTGAGAATGAGCCAATTCCGAACTTTGCATCGGTCTTTGCCATTATCAAGCAGCACTTGCAGGTTGGCAAGCGTGAAGTTCATTTCGAGTTTGGTCGAGCGATTGTTGCCGAGTGTGGCGAGTTGATTACCAAGGTGCTTTTCAATAAGACTACCGCAACAGGTCGTCGCCTCGTGATTGTAGATGCGAGTATGACCGAGCTTATTCGCCCGGCACTCTATGGCTCGTATCACAATATCGAGAATATCACTTCGGAGAGCGAGCAGCGCACCAAATATACAATCGTGGGAACGGCTTGCGAGAGTACTGATGTCTTTGATGAGAATGTATCGCTCCCGATTACCAAGCGAGGTGATTTGCTCACACTCAAAACCGCAGGCGCCTACGGAATGTCGATGGCGTCACGCTATAATCAGCACGACCTTCCGGCAGCGGTATATTCCGACCAACTATAATTTCTTGTGATAAGCCGCAATCTGTGGCGTAATAAAAGGCTGCATAATTTTGCAGCCTTTTTTACGCCAAAGTGTGTTACCCACCCCCTAAATCCCCCTCCTGTGAGGGGGACTTTGCTAAAAGTAAAGACCTTCGGGCTGTACGCTTAAAGTACTATCCCGAAGGTCTTTCTTTTGCGATGCACCGCATCTCACGACTTCTGACAAGAAATTTAGAAATCAAGTTAGAGTCGTTAGAGAGGAAAATTAAAATATCTCTCAACTCTCAACTCTCAACTCTCAACTTTCAACTCTTTTCAAGGTACTCTTTGATATTCTCGGCAATGCGTTTGATTAACACCTTGCGCGCTTCGTCGGCAGCCCAGGCAGTGTGTGGTGCGGCGACGAGAGAGTATTTGTCCGAGAGATCGTAGAGTGGCGATGAGTGCAATGGCTCCCGCGAGAATACATCCAGACCTGCACCTGCTATCGTCTTGTTATTCAATGCGTTTGCCAAGGCTGTTTCGTCGATGATACCACCTCGTGCAACATTTATGATAATGGATGTTGGCTTCATTGTTGCTAACTCCTTTTCGCCAATCAGCCCCTTTGTTGCAGGGGTAAGAGGGCAGTGAATAGATACGATGTCTGCCCAACCGAGCAACTCTTCGAGCGACATCTGTGGATAATCCTCTTTGCGTACTGCGCCCGAGGTCGATGTGTATGCCACCTCGCAACCGAAAGCCGCTGCCAAACGGGCAACCTCGCGACCAATGGCACCCATACCGATAATGCCCCACTTCGAGCCACGCAACTGGCGCACAGGACGACCAAAGTGGAATATATCTTCGGTTGTAGCATATGCTCCATTCTTGAAGTAATCGTCGAAGTATTTGGTGTTTTTGAAGAGCGAGAGGGCGAATGTGATTGTCGCCTCTGCCACTGACGAGGTCGAGTAGCCGGCAACATTCTTAACGCCTATGCCCAACTCGGCAGCGACCTCCAAATCGACATTGTTCATACCCGTAGCAGCGATGGCAATAAATCGCAAGTTTGGTAGCGCACGAAGCGTCTCGGCGCGTAACAAAGTTTTGTTGCAGATCACCACCTCGGCATCTTTACAACGCTCCACCACCTGCTCCTTCGAGGTGCGGTCATAGCCTACATACTCTCCCAACTCCTTAATTGGCGACAAATCCATATCGCCCAAAGAATACTCATCAAGGAAAACAATCTTCATAGTCAAAAATAATTCTCAATTCTCAATTCTCAATTTGTATTGTGAGTTCCCTCACAACCACCGAAGCGCACGCAATGCCGAATGTTGCCGGCATATACGACACTGTTCCGACCTGCGATTTGTGGTTCTGCTCCTCGCACAACACCATTGCCCCTTCAACGGGTGGCTCTGCCGAGAATACTGCCTTAAATCCTTTGCGGATACCAATCTTATGCAATCGCTTGCGCAACATGTGCGCCAAAGGACAGTGGTGTGTCTTCGAAATGTCGGCAATCTCCACCTTTGTCGGGTCCAACTTTGCCCCTGCACCCATCGAACTCACAACGGGGTAGCCCCTGTCCAAACAACCCTTTATGAGGGCGAGTTTTGGCGATAAAGTGTCTATCGCATCTACCACATAATCAAACCTTTCGCTGTCGAGCAGAAGGTCGGTCTTTTCGTCTTTTATGTAGTCATTCACAACCCTCAAATCGAGCTTTGGATTGATGTCGAGCAGGCGTTCTGCCAACACCTCGCTCTTGGGGCGACCAATGGTGGAGTGGAGCGCAATGAGTTGGCGGTTAATGTTGCTCTCGCCCACGCAATCCGAGTCGGCAATAGTAATCTTGCCCACGCCACTGCGCACCAACATCTCGGCTGCATAAGCACCTACGCCACCAAGTCCAACCACGAGCACATTTGCTCCTTGCAGAATATTTAATTTCTCCTCACCAAAGAGGAGTCTACTTCGTTCTAACCACATAAAATCGCTACCTTTGATACAAAGGTAGTAAATTAAATTGAGAATTAAGAATTGAGAATTAAGAATTGAAAATTCTCTTGAAATTATCCTCGGTTGCGGTGATGAGTTCGGCGACGGAGGTTCCTCGCAACTCGGCAAGTTTTTCGTATATTTTCTCTATCGGAGTCGGGCTCTCGTCGGTTTCGACAAAGAGGTGTGAAAGAGGGGTGGAGCGCATCGCCTCGATGGTTTTGGGAGAGTGGAAAGTGCGCTCGCCAAAAGAGAGGTAAAAGCCTTGTGTAACAGCGCGTTGTGCTTGCTCTTTCGAGCCGATAAAGCCGTGAAAAATAACCGCAGGCAGGTGGTATTCCGACACGATTTTGCAGACCTCCTCGAAGGCTTTGACGCAGTGCAGAACGACAACCTTTTTGTATCGCTCGGCAAGGGCGAGTTGCGCTCGGAAAATATGCTCCTGCGCTTCGCGCGGAACATCGCAAGCAAAGTCCAAGCCTATCTCGCCGATAGCCTCTGCCGATAGCACAAGTCGCTCTACCTCGGCAATGTCGCCATCGAGTGCAAACCAGGGGTGAATGCCCACAGTATCAATGGTTTGCGCTTGCGCATGTGCATTATGCGTGTGAATATCCGTAACCATAACGAGTGCGAAGATAGCGAAAAATAGCAATAATTGTGAAAATAATAACAGAAAAGAGGATAACGAGGCGAAAAATTTTGTATCTTCGCACGGGCTTTTTACGGAAACATTATTTTTTCAAAATAAAAACAAATTTATTAACTCTTAACAAAACAAAAAACATGTCGAAAATCATTAAACTTTGCAAAGGTTTGGATATTCGCTTGCAGGGAGAGGCGGCAAAGACCATCGTCGATGCTCCGAAGGCTTCGGAGTATGCCGTATCGCCACTCGATTTCGAGGGCGTAACTCCTAAGATGCTCGTTAAGGTTGGCGATAAGGTAGAGGCAGGTTCTCCGCTCTTCTTCGACAAGAAGCGTCCGGAGATTCTCTTCACTTCGCCTGTTAGCGGTGAGGTTGCTGCTGTCAATCGTGGTGAGAAGCGTAAGATTCTCTCGGTGGTTGTTGCAGCAGATGCAGAGAACACCTACAAGTCGTTCTCGTCGCTCGACCTCGTAAAGGCATCGCGTGAGCAGATTGTCGAGCTTTTGCTCGAATCGGGTTTGTGGACGATGTTCGTTCAGCGTCCTTACGGAGTGGTTGCTAACCCAAGCGACAAACCAAAGGCTATCTTCGTGTCGGCATTTGACAGCGCACCTCTCGCTACTGACTATGGCTTTGCTCTTGCATCGTCACAGCAGTCGTTGCAGAAGGGATTTGATGTATTGCGTCGTTTAACCGATGGCAAGGTGCATCTCTCTTACAATGCTAAGGGCGTGAAGCCTGAGATTGAGGGTGTAGAGCTCCACGCATTCGAGGGTAAGCACCCGGCAGGCAATGTTGGTGTTCAGATTCACCACATCGACCCAATCAACAAGGGTGAGAAGGTTTGGACCTTGAACATTCAGGATGTTGTAATCCTTGGTCGTTTGTTCCTTACAGGTAAGGTCGATATGACTCGCGTAATTGCAGTTGCAGGTTCGTGTGTGGCAGAACCTAAGTACTACCGTGTAATTGCAGGTGCTTCTATCGAGTCTATCCTCGGTGGTAAGCTCTCGAACGAGCACGCCCGTATCATTTCGGGCAATGTTCTCACAGGCCGCAATGTCGGCAAAGAGGGCTTCCTCGGCGTAAATGCAAACCAGATTACCGCTATTCCTGAGGGCGACGAGTATGAGTTGCTCGGTTGGGCAATGCCTCGCTTCAAGAAGTTCTCGGTATCGCGTTCATACTTCTCGTGGTTGTTCCCTTGGAAGAAGTACAACCTCGACACTAACCTCAATGGTGGTGAGCGTGCATTCGTTATGAACGACCTCTACGAGAAGTACTTGCCAATGGATTTGTACCCGGTACACCTCATTAAGGCTTGCTTGGCAGGCGACTTGGATAAGATGGAGAATCTCGGTATCTACGAGGTTGTGGAAGAGGACTTGGCACTCTGCGAGTTCGTCTGCCCATCGAAGATTGAGATTCAGCAGATTCTCCGCAATGGTATTAACACAATGATTAAGGAGGAGGAGTAATGAAGGCACTTCGTAATATAGTTGATAAGATTAAGCCTACCTTCTCGAAGGGTGGCAAACTCGGTTTCTTGCACTCGACTTTCGATGCATTCGAGACCTTCTTGTTCGTTCCTAACACCACCACTCAGCACGGTGCGCATGTTCGCGACTGCAACGATATCAAGCGTACTATGATTACTGTGGTCGTGGCTCTTATTCCGGCTCTCTTGTTCGGTTGCTACAACACCGGTTTGCAGGTAGGTTTGGAGGGCTTGACCGCTTTCGCTTACGGTTTGGTGCGTATCCTTCCTATGATTGCCGTATCGTATATCGTAGGTTTGGGTATCGAGTTCACCGTAGCACAGTGGCGTGGCCACGAGGTTAATGAGGGCTTCCTCGTTTCGGGACTCTTAATTCCTCTCGTAATGCCTGTAAGCACTCCGCTCTGGATGGTTGGTCTTGGTACTGCATTCGCTGTAATCTTCGGTAAGGAGATTTTCGGTGGTACCGGTATGAATGTCTTTAACCCTGCCGTTTTGGCTCGTGCATTCGTATTCTTCGCCTACACTCCGCAGATGTCGGGTGAGACCGTTTGGTACTCGACTTGGAAGTTCCTCGGCGCAACCGATGCACAGACCGGTGCAACCGCTTTGGAGCAGTTGGCTTCGAAGGGCGAGATGCAGTGGTCGGCTCTCGATGCATTCCTCGGTTTTATCCCAGGTTCGTTCGGTGAGACCTCGACCTTGGCAATCTTGATTGGTGCCGCTATCTTGCTCTATACAGGTGTTGCTTCGTGGAAGACTATGGTATCGGTGTTTGTTGGTGGTTTGGCTATGGCTTACACCTTCTCGCTTTGCGGTGTTGGTGCATTGAGCTCGCAGGGTGTTGAGCCTTATATGCACTTGCTCGTTGGCGGTTTCGCCTTCGGTGCGGTATTTATGGCTACCGACCCAGTAACTTCGGCACAGACCTCGACAGGTAAGTATATCGTAGGATTTATGACGGGTGCTATTGCAATCTTGATTCGTGAGATTAACCCTGCATATCCGGAGGGTATGATGCTTTCGATTCTCTTTATGAATGCGTTGGCTCCACTCGTTGACTACTTCGTAGTTGAGGCAAATATCCGCCGTCGTAAGAATCGTGTTAAAATCGCTAAATAAGGAGGGTAAGGCTATGAAATTCAATACAAATAGTAATGTATATATCATCACCTACTCGGTAGTGATGGTAGTAATCGTAGCGGTGTTGCTTTCGTTGGCAGCTATCGGCTTGAAGCCACGCCAGGATGCAAATATCCTCAACGAGAAGAAATCACAGATTGTTAAGGCTCTTGGCTACGATGCAACAACCTCTTATGACGATGTAGTTGCAGAGGCAGCTTTGCTCAATGCAGAGGGCGCAGTCGTAGAGAATGATACGCAGAAGGTTTTTGACGCTTTGCAGAGCGTTAAGGATACCCGCGATGCGGGTCAGTTCCCAATCTTCAAGGCAACCGACGGTAGCGTTGTAGTGCCTTTGTATGGTGCAGGTCTTTGGGGACCAATCTGGGGCTATATCGCTTTGGCTCCGGATATGAATACCGTTAAGGGTATCGTACTCGACCACTCTGGCGAAACCCCTGGCTTGGGTGCGGAGATTACAACTGCAAAGCACCAGGCTATGTATGTTGGCAAGACCGTATTCGAGGGCGAGGAGTTCGTAGGTATCACCTTGAAGAAGGGTGGTGCAGACAAGAACAATCCTCATGAGGTTGATGCTATCACCGGTGGTACAAAGACCTCGGATGGTGTGTCGGCAATGATTAAGGATTGCTTGGTGTCGTATAAGCCTTATTTCGAGGCTGTGAAGGCGGCAGCCGAGCAAGTGTCTAACGAATTAAACACAGAGAACAATGGCAAGTAAGAGTTTGAAAAATTTGACAGCGCCGCTCAGCGGAAATAACCCTGTCATCGTTCAGATTCTCGGAATCTGTTCGGCTTTGGCTGTTACCGTGCAACTCAAACCTGCTATTGTTATGGGTTTGTCGGTAATGGTAGTTACAGCGTTTGCCAACTTGGTGATGTCG
>JAZQYJ010000121.1:0-1403 GCA_045633465.1 Alistipes sp. | reverse complement strand
GTGGACCCAGAGGGGCATGATCCCACGACCTTCGGATTATGAGTCCGCTGCTCTAACCAACTGAGCTATGGGTCCAAAACCTTTTTGCGGTTGCAAAGATACAAAGAAAATTCAAAATGCAAAATTCAAAATGCAAATTTATCTCATTTCTTTGGCTCTGCCGCTCAGGCCGCTACACAAATGGCAGCTTCACAACCTCGGCTTTCAAGAGGCGATCGCGGATAATTACGCAAACCTCGGTGCCGACCTTGGCGAACTCGCTCTTGACATACGCCATGCCGATACCAACCTTCAAGCAAGGTGACATCGTACCCGATGTGATGTGACCAATCTCGTTGCCCTCGGTGTCCGCAACCTTATATTCGTGACGCGGAATACCGCGGTCAATCATCTTCAAACCTACCAACTTGCGCTCCACGCCATTGGACTTCTGCGCTGCGAGGAACTCCTTGTCGATAAACTCCTTGCCATCCACAAACTTGGTAATCCATCCCAAGCCGGCCTCGATAGGCGATGTTGTATCGTCAATCTCGTCGCCATAGAGACAGAAACCCTTCTCCAAGCGGAGCGTGTCGCGCGCACCCAAGCCGATATTCTTCAATCCGTACTCTTCACCGGCCTTCCAAAGCTCCTCCCAGATGTGGTCGGCATCCTCGTTGTGCATATAGATCTCGCAACCACCCGAGCCGGTGTAGCCGGTCATCGAGAGGATAACCTCGCAACCTGCCAACTGCAACTGCTTAAAGGTGTAGTACTCCATATTCTCAACCTCCTCCTCGCACATCTTCTGCACGATTTTCATTGCGAGAGGTCCCTGTACTGCCAACTGCGAGATGCGGTCCGAAGCGTTCTCCAACTCCACACCCTCACGCATGCCAAAAGCCTTGCCCTGCTCCAAGATATGCGCCCAATCCTTGTCGATGTTGGCAGCATTCACGCAGATAAGGTACTTCTGCTCCGAGTAGCGATAGATGATGATATCATCGACGATGCCGCCCTTGCCATTCGGCATGCACGAATACTGCGCCTTGCCATCGTAGAGCTTTGTAACATCGTTAGTGCCAATCTTTTGCAAGAGGGCAGTGGCATTCTCGCCCTTAACCCAAATCTCGCCCATGTGGCTCACATCAAATACGCCCGCACCGTTGCGCACGGTCATATGCTCGTCGTTGATGCCCGAAAACTCGATAGGCATGTTGTAACCCGCAAACTCCGCCATCTTGGCACCATTTGCAATGTGATACTTTGTAAATACGGTTGTTTTCATTTTATGAAGTTTTTATTGATTGTCTTACTGTTGATCATTAGTTATTTGTATAGACAAAGTTAGTAAAAAAACGGAAAACGGAGAGCTAAAATCGGAAAACTTTTGTTCGTTAAAAAATAAATTTCTAAATTTGTAG
>JAZQYJ010000120.1:0-1381 GCA_045633465.1 Alistipes sp. | reverse complement strand
TCAAACTCCTTGCTGGCATCGATAAAGAGAATATTATCGTCCGACTGACGGCACTTCTTCATTACCAGGATACAAGTTGGAATACTTGTGCCATAAAAGATATTTGCTGGCAGACCGATAATTGCATCGATGTAGTTCTTCTTCTCAATGAGGAATCTACGAATCTTGCCCTCGGCAGCACCTCGGAATAACACTCCGTGAGGTGCAACACAAGCCATCGTACCGCCATCGTTCAAGTGATAGAGCATATGGAGAATAAATGCGTAGTCCGCCTTTGACTTCGGAGCGAGAACGCCCGCCTTGCTCAAACGGTCGTCGTTATTGAACTTCTCGGCTGCTGTCCACTCCGCAGAGAATGGTGGGTTAGCAACAACCGCATCAAACTGATGCTCACCCAACTCGTCATTTTCGAGGGTGTCGCCATTGTGAATTTCAAAGTCCTTGTACTTGATGCCGTGCAACAGCATATTCATTCGGCAAAGGTTGAAGGTGGTCGGATTCTTCTCCTGGCCGTATATGGTGTCGGCATTACCACCACGAGCAGTACGCAACAACAACGAGCCACTACCGCAAGTAGGGTCATAAACTGACTTCAAACGAGTCTTGCCCGTAACGACAATTTCCGAGAGGATTTCGCTGACCTCCTGCGGTGTGTAAAACTCTCCCGCCTTCTTGCCTGCGCCAGCAGCGAACTGACCAATCATATACTCATAAGCATCGCCCAGGATATCTATATCCTCCGCTTCGTTCAAACCGAAGTCAATGCCCTGCAAGTTTACAAGCACATCGCTGATAAGGCGATTCTTGTCATCGACAGTCTTTCCGAGCTTTGGAGAAGCCAGATCGATATCAGAGAACAAACCTCCGAAGTCATCCTCACTATCTTGTCCGATTGTGCTATCCTCTATCTTCTTCAACGAACGTTCCAACGCAGGGAGGATGTTCTCCTTATGCTCAATCATCGAGATAATGGTTGAGTAGAGGAACTCTGGCTCTACGAAGTAGCCAAGGTCTTGGATGCACTCCTCTTTGAGAGCCTCCTTTAACTCCTCGTCTCCGCTATTCCAAGCCTGCTTGAACGACACGCCATCATCTTTGAGAATGTCGTCAGCCGTCTTCTCAATCTTCTCCGACAGATATTTGTAGAAAATGAATCCGAGGGTGTAGTACATAAAGTCGCCAGCCGACATATTGCCACGCAGCGTATTTGCAACCGTCCAAAGTTGGTTGCGTAGTTTTTGCTGTAATTCTTCGCTCATATCTTTTTACTTTTTTAGTCCCAATTAAATGTATCAATGATGGCGCGGAGCTTTGTCATCACGCGCTTCAGTATGTTGCGTCTCTCGACAAGACCAACTCGCTTCTGCTTGATAGCCTCTTG
>JAZQYJ010000119.1:0-3387 GCA_045633465.1 Alistipes sp. | reverse complement strand
CAAGCTCTAGGGCACTTCTATAAATTGCCCGTTTTTTACAAATTTAACATTTAATACTCTATTCATCACTTTTATGATATTTTGATTTTCTGCTTGTGTCTTTTTGATTGTCAGTCGGTCATAATGCCCGCATTACTCCCTCCCTTCGTACAAAAATCTACTGCGCATAATTCTCAAAATCTCTACAAAGCAATTTATAGAAGTACCCTTTGTTCGCCTTATAGCTGCATTGCTACTCACTTGCTATGCAAGTTTCCATTTCACCAAAATCTTTATATGTTCTGCGAACCGTTTTAATTAATGTTCTGCGAACATTTTTTTATATTCCTCTCCTCTAATATAGAGTAAGAGGAGCGTTTTTGACAATTTGCTTTGCAAATTTGTGCATCTGCCTTTGGCATCTGCGTCAAAAAACTGTTCTAATGGTCATTTACCTTCGGTACTATTTTATTGGGGTCCCCGAAAAGCTCGTGGCTTTTTGAGGGTGAAGAATCTCCGGTGGAGATTCGATAGTGAGCGCCTGCAATAACTCCTATTGCAGGAGTCAAGCGAACGGGAAAATTTCGGAGACATTGAGCGCTTTTAATTTGCCGAGCAAATTCCGTGCGCTTCAATTGCCGAACGCGTACCTCCGGTGGTTAAAGTCGCTACCGCGAGTTGGTTTTTTAACATCTACCTGCGGTGCTACTTCGCTCTGAAATCTTTGGCCGCTGTATTTTTACACTATGCGGGCAATAAGATTCATCGCACAAGTATCGAAATATCGATACGCGGAGATGAGGCAATCTATTACGGAGTACTTCGTAATAGGGGGCTAATTGCGCGGCAATGAGATTTATAAGATTTCTCGAGCGCAGCGAGTAGGAGATAATATAGCCGGGCGCAAAGCGCTCGCGCGTCAGCGGAGTTCCTGTCCTAACGTGTTGTAATACACGCCGTTGTACTCGATCAGGAGTTGGCCGTTGAGGAGGATTTTCTTGCCTGCCGAAGGTTGGTTGGGCGAGATGATGTCCTCTACATCGGTTGAGCCGCAGGAGGTGATATAGCGTGAGTAGGTGTAGACTACATCGCCACCATCGTCGTTGCCTCCGCCATTATCGCCGGTGCCGTTGCCGCTTAATTCGATGACGATCTTGCTCAATGCTGGACCATTATCTGCGGTGCAGGTTGGGCTGGAAAAATGCAATGCGCCTGTACCGGAAACGGTGGTGGATGGAGTCCAAGTGTAGTCGTTTAGACTGTTGTTGGATGCCACCAACTGGCCCACTTTCTGGCTGCCCAAAGCGAACTCAATTGTATTATAACTAGCGCCGCCCCACGTGCGCATATTAATCGTGATGCTGGTGATTTGGCTTGCGTCCAGAGATGGTGATTCGATATACGAATCGCTGATCATCTTCCAATACTTGGATTGCTTTTGCAAGCCGGAGATGGTCCAACCATCGGTGTTGTTCAAATCCATCTGATAGGTGGTAGCATTGGTAGCAGCAGGTGCATATGCCACCTCTTCCTCGGTCAGTTGTGCAAACACTGCGTGGAAAGTAATGTCTCCGAGGATGTCGGGTGCATCGTTGGCATCCGAGAAGAGGTCGGATGGCACTCGATCGGTCGTGCCGTTGATGATATACTCGCTCCAACCGACGAACTGGCTACTGATCTCGTCGCAAGATGCGGGTGCCTTAGGCAAGGTTGTTACTACTCCACCCTTCTTCACAGTGGTGGTAGGGTTGCCGGCGGTGTATGGCGAGTTGTTGACCATCCAAGTGATGGTGCAATTGTTGTTGGTACCCGCGTTGCTGCCGAGGTAGCCATCGCTCTCGCCCAATACGAAACGGTCGTCGTAAGCGGTGATGAGTTGAGAGAGATCCACGCTCTCGCCTGCTTTCTCGCCCCAAATATATTCTGCCAAGTAAGGATAGTCGATGAAAGGATTGCGGTTGCCTTGTGTCTGCTGGATACCGTTGTTACGGTCGATTTCCTTTTGCGACACGGGGTCTTGGCGGTGCCATTTCATCAGCAATGCCACGCCGTACTTGGTCAAACCGAAAGCGCCTGTGCTGTAACTGGATGAGAAGATCTTGCCACCTTCGCCCGTTGTGAATGATTGGTGATCCCCATTCGCCCATCTGATCATAGCGCCAAAATAACCACGTGCGAAGTCGCCTTTGTACTCATCACGAGGTTCGAACACCGTACCCGAAGCAGAGATGGTGGTACCCTCGTTGCCTGCGATGGTATTGCCATCTACGATGGTAATGCTCTTCGCAGAACCTTTCTTCGCGCCATCGTAACTATAATCTGCGCTTGAAACCTCTCCAAAAGCATAATTACTGCGCATACCGTTGACCTTACCATCCGTAGGAACGAGATGGAAAATGTCGCAACCTGGTCCGCTGGTCTTACCGCCGTACCACGATTTAGGAATGGAGTGCTCTCTGTTGTAGCAATCACACTCGCTGCTATAAGTACCACATTGGTCAGAACCCAATGTCCAATTGCAATCGCTGTACATATCCCACACTTTTCCATTATCACGAAGATCGGTATAGCGATATGCACTCCACAAGCCATCATAGCCAAGAGATGAGTAACCCACCTTGGATACCACGTGTATGGCATCAAACAAGGTCTTGCCCGACTTGCCATCTATGTCCGCGTAGTAAGCGGGCAAAGATTCGGCTGGCGTAACAGACTTGGCGAATGTAGCAACAACAATAAAGCTACATAAAAACAAAGGTAAAAATCTTTTCATAACTATACTTCATAAATTAGACTGCAAAATTACTACTTTTTTTGCAAACACACAAATTTTTTTTTGAAAAAAGACTATTAGTTGGTGATTGGCGAGGGATATATAATCTCCTACTCGCTGCGCCACGCGTTCGGCAATCTCGCGCATTGACTGTCGCTCCGCGACATTGGGCGTTCGATGCCTCCGAAATTCTCCCGTTCGCTTGACTCCTGCAATAGGAGTTATTGCAGGCGCTCACTATCGAATCTCCACCGGAGATTCTTCACCCGCACTCGCTCACGAAGCTCGCGGGGACCCAGTAGTTATTATTGGGGGACAGATACTTGTGCGATGAATCTTAATCGCAACGCTGATCAACAATTACTCGGATTCATTCAAAGCATCGCAGATAAATGTCTAAATTTCGCGCGAGCGACGTTAACCACCGGAGGTAAATAGCCAATCGGATATGTTATCAGACAATATCGACAATAATGGAGACAATTATAGACATTTTTTTTTCACTCAACAACGAACTATAATAAAATTTTAACAAAAAAAGCGATTTTTATGCAAAAGTTGATACATATCCATCAATATAAGGTTGATTATTGTTAACAACAGCGAAAGCTTGACGGATAAGTTTATTAGCGATG
>JAZQYJ010000118.1:0-1208 GCA_045633465.1 Alistipes sp. | reverse complement strand
ACTGAATCTTCTTACCAGAGTACTCCTGGTGGCGACCCAAGTCGAAGTCTGTACGTGAGTGGATACCCTCAACCTCCTTGAAGCCGAAGGGGAAGTTATACTCTACGTCGGTTGCAGCGTTAGCGTAGTGAGCCAACTTGTCGTGGTCGTGGAAACGGTAGTTGTCATCACCGAAGCCCAAAGCACGGTGCCAAGCCATACGAGTGTTCTTCCACTTGTTCCACCAATCCATCTCGGTGCCGGGCTGTACGAAGAACTGCATCTCCATCTGCTCGAACTCACGCATACGGAAGATAAACTGACGAGCTACAATCTCGTTACGGAATGCCTTACCAATCTGAGCAATACCGAAGGGGAGCTTCATACGACCTGTCTTCTGTACGTTGAGGTAGTTTACGAAGATACCCTGTGCAGTCTCGGGACGAAGGTAGATTGTGTTGGCACCCTCAGCCGTAGAACCCATCTGTGTAGAGAACATAAGGTTGAACTGACGAACATCTGTCCAGTTGCGAGTACCAGAGATTGGGCACACAACCTCGCAATCGAGGATAATCTGCTTCAACTCCTCGAGGTTGTTGTCGTTAAGTGCATTTGCAAAACGCTCGTGGATAGCATCACGCTTAGCTGCGATATCCAACACGCGAGGCGATGTGGCACGATACTGAGCCTCGTCGAAAGCCTCGCCAAAACGCTTCTTTGCCTTGTCGACCTCCTTCTGAATCTTCTCGTCCTGCTTGGCCATCCAATCCTCGATCAGAACATCGGCACGATAGCGCTTCTTAGAGTCCTTGTTGTCGATGAGAGGGTCGTTGAAGGCAGCCACGTGGCCCGATGCCTCCCAAGTGCGTGGGTGCATAAAGATTGCAGCATCGATACCAACGATATTCTCGTTGAGCTTCACCATCGAATCCCACCAGTAACGCTTGATGTTATTCTTGAGCTCCACACCATTCTGACCATAATCATAAACGGCACCCAGACCGTCATAAATCTCGCTCGAAGGGAAGATAAAACCATACTCCTTGCAGTGAGCGACCAATTTCTTAAACAATTCCTCTTGTGTCATAACTATATTGTTTTTATATTTTTTAGCCTAAATAGTGCGCAAAGATACTAAAAAAGTCGCAGACTTTTTAATTAACAATTAAAAAATTAAAGGGTTTATTGCATTACGACTTAACCTTTTCGACCTATTTCACTACGTCTTG
>JAZQYJ010000117.1:0-19984 GCA_045633465.1 Alistipes sp. | reverse complement strand
AAGGATCAGGGCTTGCAGGCGGGCGATAATGTAACGGTGCGTGTGGCCTTTAATCGTGTGGAGTTGCACGACTACAAGGAGGATGGAAAGCTTATTGGCTCGGTTCACTTTATCCTCTATAAGGGCGACCATTATCACCTCACCGTAAAGACCGAGGATGGCGACTTTATCTATGTGGATACCAACGACATATGGGATAATTTCGATATTGTGGGTATCTCAATCAACAAGCGTGATATATATATTTCGAAACGAGTTTAACTTTTTCGGCAGAGATGAATTTTATAGCCAAAATATTCAATAAACGAGCAAATTGGGCGATACCATACGCCATATTCCTCGCTTTGTTCGTGGCGTTGCCTCTCGTGCTGATCGTGGTCTATGCCTTTCAGAACGCCGAGGGAGCCTTTTCGCTCGAAAATTTCGTAAAGTTCGTAGAACAACCCGAAGCGGTAAATACCTTTATATACTCAATAGGCATTGCTCTGATTACCACCATATTGTGCATCTTGCTCGGCTATCCTGCGGCGTGGATTTTGAGCAACCAGAAACTCAATCGCTCAGAGGTTACAGTAGTACTATTTATCCTGCCGATGTGGATAAATATCTTGGTGCGCACACTCGCTACGGTGGCTCTGTTCGACTTCTTGAAATTTCCACTTGGCGAGGGGGCTTTGATATTCGGTATGGTCTATAACTTTTTGCCGTTTATGATTTATCCTATCTACAATACCCTCAAAAAGATGGACCACTCGCTGATTGAGGCAGCTGAGGATTTGGGCGCGACCCCAATAGAGGTATTTGGCAAGGTTACGATACCGCTTTCGATGCCGGGTGTAATGTCGGGAATAATGATGGTCTTTATGCCTACAATCTCCACCTTTGCCATCGCCGAGTTGCTTACGATGAACAATGTCAAACTGTTCGGTACAACCATTCAGGAGAATATCAATAACGGAATGTGGAACTATGGCGCAGCGTTGTCGCTTATTATGCTGGTAATCATCGGCATAACATCGCTCTTCTCTGACGGAGATGAGCAGTCGGACAGCGAAAGCCTAATCTAAACGAGGGGAGGGTAGAAGATGAAGAAATTTTTTGCACAACTCTATTTGTGGATTCTCTTGGCGTTGCTCTATGCACCGATAATCATTATCGCCATATTCTCATTCACCGAGTCGAAGGTGTTGGGAAACTGGACAGGCTTCTCGACAAAGCTCTACACCTCGCTATTCAGCGGTGGGGCGCACCACTCGTTGCTTTCGGCAATTCAGAACACACTGAGTATTGCCGTCATCGCAGCCGTTGCTTCGACCATTTTGGGAACTATCGCAGCCATCGGCATTTTCAATATGCGTGGTCGTAAGAAGCAGGTTATCAACTTTTTGAACGATATCCCGATGCTCAACCCCGATATTATCACGGGTATTTCGCTATTCCTCTTATTTGTGAGTTTGGGCATATCGCAGGGCTACACAACTGTTGTTTTGGCGCATATCGCATTCTGCACCCCTTATGTTGTGCTGAATGTTATGCCACGCTTGCAGCAGATGAATCCGAATATCTACGAGGCGGCTCTCGACTTGGGCGCAACGCCATTCCAGGCACTGCGCAAAATCATCATTCCGGAGATTCGTCCGGGTATGGTATCGGGCTTTATCCTCGCCTTTACGCTCTCGATTGACGACTTTGCGGTAACCCTCTTCACGAAAGGCAACGAGGGATTGGAAACCCTCTCGACATATATATATGCCGATGCACGAAAGGGTGGTTTAACTCCTGAATTGCGACCACTCTCGACCATTATTTTCGTGGTCGTATTGCTGCTACTTATTATTATAAATGTTCGTGCCAAGCGCAATGCCAAGCGCAAACAAGCAATGTAACCGAATATGAAAAGATTTTTTATTACAATACTTTGCGCTCTCTGCACCGCCTTCTCGGTAGGTGCGGCAGACCGTGCCCACACGCTCAAAATCTACAACTGGGCAGACTATATCGACGAGTCGGTACTTGACGACTTCAAGGTGTGGTACAAGGAGCAGACAGGCGAGGAGGTCGAGATTATCTATCAGCTCTTCGACATCAACGAGATTATGTTGGCGAAGATTGAGCGTGGTAAGGAGGATTTCGATGTGGTCTGCCCTTCGGAGTATATCATCGAGAGAATGTTGCGCAACAATATGCTTTTACCTATCGACAAGGACTTTGGTAAAACGCCTAACTATCTGCAACATATCTCGCCTTATATCATCGAGCGCTTTAACAAGATTGACGGCTCAGGCAAGAATGCCAACGACTACGCCGTAGGCTATATGTGGGGTACTACGGGCTTGCTCTACAACACTCGCTATGTAACACGCGAGGAGGCTTCAACCTGGGGAGCACTCCACAACGAGAAGTTTGCAAAGAAGATATTTATCAAAGATGCCTTCCGCGATGTCTATGGTACAATACTCATCTATCTGCGTCAGAAGGAGTTGGCGGAGGGTAATACCACGCTTGATGAGTTGATGTACGACTCTACCGATGAGTCTATTGCCGATGTGGAGGCGTTCCTCAAAAAGGCGAAGAAGTTGGTTGCTGGCTGGGAGGCAGACTTTGGCAAGGAGATGATGACCAAGGAGAAGGCTTATATAAACCTCACTTGGAGTGGCGATGCCGTGTGGGCTATCGAGGAGGCTGCCGAGGTTGGTGTGCCGTTGGACTATGTTGTGCCTGAGGAGGGTAGTAATGTATGGTTTGACGGCTGGGTAATTCCGAAATATGCCGTAAATACCAAGGCTGCACGCTACTTTATCAACTTTATGTGTCGCCCCGATATCGCCATTCGCAATATGGACGAGATTGGCTATGTGAGCGTTATTGCATCGCCCGAAGTACTTGATGCACAGAGCGATGACGAACTCGAAAGCACCATTGATGCATCATATTTCTTTGGCGAGGGAGCCGAGAATGTCAAGTTAAATCCGGTATTGTATCCGGACAAGTCGGTTATTGAGCGTTGCGCTATGATGCACGATTCGGGCGACCGCACACCGAAGATGTTGGAGATGTGGGCGCGCGTAAAGGGTGATGATGTTCCGTTGTGGAATTTGATGATTATCGTGGTATCGTTTGGCGTTCTGTTTGTTTTGGGCATTCGCCGCAAAATCAAGAAAAACCGCAAGCAGAGCCACCGCAAACCAAGCAAAGCAAAGCGCAAATAATCGTTGATTTGAAATATTATATATATATTTGTACTACACAAACCGAAAAACATAGAGAAACAAAAGAGAAAATTTTGATTTAACATATTAACTAATTGAGCTTTTAGCTCTTGTTCTGCTTGTCGAAAATCCCCAAGTAAACATTACGCAGGAACAAGATTTGAAGGTTCGCACCTTTGGGTGTGGACTGTTCGTGCTTGTTTATGCGTATAAGGGATGGGGATCCCTCGACAAGGTAAATAAGTCGGCAGGAAACACCTTTTTTATTTCCATAGACACCGACTTTCTGAACACGAGCATAGTTCAGAAAGTATAATAAACCTATGGCAAACGCAAATCTAACCCAAGCCAAGAAGGCGAAGAAAGATGAGTTCTACACTCAACTATCCGACATAGAGCGAGAACTATCGCACTACAAGGAGCATTTTCGGGGCAAAACAGTCTTGTGCAACTGCGATGACCCTCGCATCTCGAATTTCTTTCGCTACTTTGCCTACAACTTCGAGCATCTTGGACTTAAACGCCTGATTACCACCTGCTATAAAAATCAGAATACCGACCTATTCAGTATGAACACTTGCGAGCAAGCGATATGGTTGGAGTATTTTGGCGACAAGAATGGCGACAAGATTCCGAATCCTGACGAGATAGGCATACACAACTTTAAGGGCGATGGCGATTTTCGCTCGGCAGAGTGTATCGAACTGTTGAAGCAAGCCGATATTGTTGTTACAAACCCTCCATTCTCGCTATTCCGCGAATATGTGGCACAACTAATCGAGTACAATAAAAAGTTTGTCATTATCGGCCATCAAAATGCCATTACCTACAAAGAAATATTTCCTCTCATCAAGGATAACAAGATATGGCTCGGTTATGGTTTTAAGGGAGGGGCAGGACATTTCATTTCAAAGTATGAGGACACTGCAACCGCTGGCGATCACCGAGAGGGAATGATTAGAGTTTCGGGCGTTGTGTGGTTTACCAACCTCGATATTGATAAACGCCACGAAGATCTTATTCTATACAAGACCTATAACCCCGAAGATTACCCAAAGTATGATAATTACGATGCAATAAATGTGGATAAGACTTCGGATATCCCTTGCGACTACGATGGTGTTATGGGCGTGCCGATTACATTCCTATACAAATACAACCCTTTGCAATTTGAGATAGTATGGACTACTGACAGAGGTGGCGATGGAATGATTGAACATCTAAAATTGCCACATACTAGATTTGACGCTCCTGTTGTAAATGGCAATGGTATGTATAAGCGAATTCTAATTCGCAAAATCAAAAAATAGATATTATGCAAATTGAACTTAAAGAGATAACCATTCGTGAGTTGGTAGAGGGTTATCGTGATAGCAATGAGGAAGGCGTTGTGGGCTATGGTGGCAAGTTGAATATCCGCCCGAAGTATCAGCGTGAGTTTGTCTATAAGGACAAACAGCGTGATGCGGTGATAACAACCATAAATCGTAATTTTCCGCTAAATGTGATGTATTGGGCGGTGTGTGATGACGGCACTTTCGAGGTGATAGATGGTCAGCAACGCACAATATCCATCTGTCAATATGTTACAAGCGTATTCGCCTACGATATGCGTTATTTCCACAACCTCCAAAATGACGAGCAGGAGAAATTCCTCGACTACAAGTTGATGATTTACCTTTGCAGTGGTACCGATAGTGAGAAATTGGAGTGGTTTCGCACAATCAATATCGCCGGCGAGAAACTTACCGACCAAGAGTTGCGAAATGCGGTCTATTCGGGCTCGTGGGTGTCCGATGCAAAGCGATATTTCAGCAAGACGGCTTGCCCTGCCTACGGACTCGGTGGCAACTATATGAGTGGCTCGGCAATACGACAAGAGTATCTCGAAACAGCGATAGAGTGGATAGCCGAGAGGAATAACCACAATATCGAGTACTATATGGCTACACATCAGAACGATGCCAACGCCGCCGAGTTGTGGCTATATTTTCAGAGTGTGATAAATTGGGTGCGACTGATTTTCCCGAAATATCGCAAGGAGATGAAGGGCGTTAATTGGGGCGTATTATATAATAAGTACGGCTCACAGCCATTTGACGCTGTTGCGCTCGAAGAGCGAGTGAAGGAGTTGATGCTTGACGAAGATGTAACCAACAAGAAGGGAATATATGGCTATCTGCTGACGGGCGATGAGCGATATTTGAGCATTCGAGCCTTCTCGGAGAAGCAGAAGCGCGAGGCATACGAGCGACAAGGTGGCGTTTGTCCGCATTGTGGCGAGAAATTCACTATCGAGCAGATGGAGGGCGACCACATTACTCCGTGGGCAGAGGGCGGAACAACAACGGCAGACAACTGCCAGATGCTCTGCAAACGATGCAACCGCCTGAAAGGAGCGAGGTAGGTTTTTACTTTTTTACAGCAATTTTACATTCTGCATTTTGCATTTTGCATTTTTAATTGTACATTTGCACCGCAAAACAGGGCTCGGATGGTGGAATAGGTAGACACGCCGGACTTAAAATCCTGTGGCCAGTAATGGCCGTGCGGGTTCGATTCCCGCTCCGAGTACTTCAAAAGAGTTCGCTTTTAGTGGACTCTTTTTTCGTTCTCGTTCGCGTGACTCGGTCAGTCGGGGGCGGTGTGGCAGAGTTGTCTACAAGCTGAGAAATAGCCATTGTTGCTACGCAACTACGATAGCAAATTAAATATCATCATCTCAAATAAATTTGACTGCTGCCATTTAATTTACTATCCAAAACCTTTGGTTTTAATGTCTATATCTCATCTTTTGCTCTGCTCAAACCTGCTGCGACCGTTCGATTCCCATGTAAACAATATGGGGGATCATCTTCGCGAATCTGCATACTATTTTTAGGTCACTTTTTGACACGAATAGTTGCATTTTCGGATATAAATAATTAAATTTGTAAAACTCAAAGTAACATACATTAGACACACCTGGATACAGAACGCTGATATTCAGATATTTACTACTTACATACATTTGAAAAACCACTTTTTGTTTAACAAATAAAAAATTACTGCTATGAAAAAGTTTTTACTCTTATTGGTTGTAGCTCCGGCTATGTTTGTTAGTTGTTCGATGTTTTCGGCAAAAGCCCCTACTAAGCTTACAAACACCGCTTCTTACACTCCTGTAAATGTTATGCAGCCGGTTGTAGCCTTGTTTGCAGACCTTGAAGTGTCGCCGACCAAGATTTCGTTCTTCTATATTCCAAGTGGCACTGTCGTTAGTGCTGGTCCGCAGAATGTTATCGACTCTGCTATCAAGGAGGCTCTTATGGCTAATGGCAATGCCGATGTTCTTGTAGGCGTCGAGAAGCAGATTAAATACTCGGGCGACGGCTCTATCGAGTCTATTACTGTAACTGGCTATCCTGCAAAGTATGTCAATTTCCGTAGTCCTGGTGACGATTATCTTCGTGCAATATCATTGAACAACCGTTCTTCAAAGAAGGGTGGTATGGGCAATGCACAAGATCAAGGTGGCAATGGAGGTGTCCTCGGTAAGTTATTAAGCAAATAATTAGCATTCAAACAACTATGAAGAAGCTCATATTACTCACAGCCATCTTGGGATTCTTCTCATTATCGGCTGTGGCTCAACAGCAGGCAAAGGACCTTCGTAGCATAAAGGGCTATGTTCTTAATGCTAACGGTGATCCTATGCCAGAGGTAGTTGTCAAGGCTGTATCGGATAGCGCAACTGCTAAGTCGGGCGCTGATGGCACTTTCGTGATTGAGGTTACTCAATATGTAAAGTTCCTCGAAGTTTCGCACGAAGGCTACCTATCTTCGCAAGCCGAGATTGACGGCTCGATGATTATATTCAAATTGCAGGTCGACAAGAAGTACGCTGCCAACAAGGCAAAAGCAGAGAAAGCGGCTCGCAAGGCAGCAGAAGCCGAGGCTATCGAAAAGGCGAAAGCTGCCGAAGCGGCGCGCGTAGTAGCTGAGAAGGAGGCTGCACGACTTGCAGCAGAGCGAGAAACAATGCGCATTGCTGCCGAGAAAGAGGCAGCACTCATACTTGCAAAGCAGGAGGCTGAGCGCATAGCTGCCGCAAAGGCAAAGGCTGACGAAGAGGCTCGTATCGCGGCAGCGAAAGCAAAGGCAGAGGAGGAGGCTCGCTTGGCAGCCGAAAAGGCAAAGGCTGAGGAAGAGGCTCGTATCGCGGCAGCGAAAGCAAAGGCCGAGGAGGAGCAGTCTCGCCTTGCCGCCGAGAAGATAAAAGCAGCCAATGAGGCTCGCCTTGCAGCCGAGAAAGCATTAGAAGAGGAGAAGAGTCGTGCTGCTGCCGAGAAAGCGCAATTGGAGGAGCAAATCCGACTTGCAGTAGAGAAGGCTATTGCAGCAGAGAGGGCTCGTACCACCACACAGTCTAATAGTACTATTCAGCCGGTACCGCAGAGTGCGCCACAGCAACCTATTCAGCAGTACGCACCACAACAGCAGGTTCCACAGTATGTAGCGCCACAGCCTATTCAGCAGCCAGCTCAACAGAAGTCGGTGTATGTTGCTAATAGAGACGAAGACCAGGTTCCGTTGGAGAAGAAGCCGAAGAAAGAGCTTAAAAAGAATCGTTTTGGTCAGATGATTGAGTTAGGCTACTTCGCCACGACCAAGAATATGCACAACATCGAAAGCTTCGATTCGGCTGTAACATTGTACTATGCATTGGGAGGTAGCTTTGCCAACAATGCCATATTCTTTGGTGTCGGAACGGGTGTTATCTGCAACCTTGCGGCTGTGGGAAAAACAGAATTATCGCCTGGTTCTGAGAATATCAGTGGTAACAAAAAGCCAACATACCCTTATGAGAATATTGGAGTGTTGCCATTGGCTGATTGGTCTATCCCGGCATACCTCTATTTTAAGGCTAATATGGCTCCGAAGGCAAAGGTGTCGCCATTTATCTCGTTGATGGGAGGAGCCGAGATTGCTCCACAGGCGAAGACTCTCGAATTTGAGCATAATCGTAAATTGTCCAAATTCTATCAGACACCAATATTTGGTAGGGCACAACTCGGTCTTAGCTTCCGTTTGAGCAATAGGGGAGCGATGTATGTTGGTGTAGGTTATCGCTACGACTACCGCTGGTCGGCATACACAGTTGAAGGCGATGCTAATGTCTACTCCGAGCATATTGGCGTTCACGGTATGACTCTAAACCTCGGTTTTACATTCTAATTGATATAGAACTAAACTATCAAAAGTCCTCGGGTACGCTCGGGGACTTTTCTTGTTAGCAAGGGATAAAAAAGAGTTGGATTTGATGTCCAACCCTGTTCTATCTATTTTCCAAGTATGCTATCACCTCTTCGGCGGTTGGTTTTTCAAACCAGCGGATATCTTTATCTCGCCTAAACCAAGTCATTTGGCGTTTGGCATAGCGGCGTGAGTTGCGTTTTATCAACTCCACTGCCTCCTCCTTCGTTATTGCGCCATCGAAATAGTCGAACAATTCGCTGAAACCCACCGTCTGCAAGGCGTTCAAGTGGCGGTGGGGTAGCATCGCCCTCGCCTCTGCCTCCAAGCCCTCCGCCATCATCATATCCACACGGCGATTTATGCGGTCGTACAACTCCTCACGAGGATAGTCGATACCGACCTTCACAATCTCGAAATCTCGCTTTTTCGAGCCCCCTTTTCGCAATGCAGAGTAGGGTTGTCCCGTTGTCAGGCATACCTCCACAGCACGCAAAACTCGTTGTGGATTGCACCTATCCACCTCGTTATAATAGACCTCGTCTAACCCTCGCAACTGCTCGACAAGCGACTCCAAGCCCTCCGTTTCGAGCCGTTTGAGCAACTCCTCACGCAGTGCCGGCTCGGCATCGGGCAAGTCGTCCATACCCTCGCACAACGCCTTGATATACAAACCTGAGCCACCCACTGCAACAACCGTGTCGTGTTTCTCAAACAACTCGGCAAGTCGCTCTAATGCCACACGCTCGTAGGCTCCGCAGTTAAACTCCTCGCTGACATCAAGGCAATCGACCAGATGGTGCTCCACACGCGCCATCTGCTCACGGGAGGGTTGTGCCGTGCCTATCGCCATACCACGATAGAATTGGCGAGAATCGGTTGAGATAATGGGCGCAGCGAAGTGCTCGGCAACCGCAATACTCAAATCGGTCTTACCGGAGCCTGTCGGACCAACAATAACGATCAGTCGCTTTCTACCACTCATCATCGCCATCGCTGTCGCCATCAAATCCCCCGAAATCGTCCATCATCTCCTCGAAGATAGAGCCAGCATTCGAATCTACTGCATCGGGATCGTATTGGTCGGGCACGGGAGCATTCTCGAATGCCACACGAGGATACGACAATGCTTCATTAGGCTCCGATGAGCCTACTAACTCGATGTAGAATGCTCGCTCGGCAAACATATCGAAGAGGTAGATAAGGCGAGTGTAATCCGCCACGATAATCTCTGCCAACGAAGTCTTCGACATAGGCAGTGGTGCATCTTCGCCCTCGTAGCCCGTATCGCCCATATCCATAAGGGTAAATTCGCGGCAACGCTGCCACTCATCGTCAGCCGTAAAGAACGACGCCATACAATCGTCATAACCAATTGACTTGATGATAAAGTCGTGAAACTCCGATAGTTTCATCATTGGCTCAACCTCGAAATCGCGAACGAAATTATCGTTCTCATCGCTCAACATTCTAAATTTCAGTATCATAACTTTTTTAGTGAGTAGTTAGTAGTGAGTAGTGAGTGGTTTATTCTCAATTCTCAATTCTCAATTCTCAATTCTCAATTCTCAATTCTTATATATCGTGCGAAAGTGGTGGTGGAACACATCCCGCAGTATCGAAGTCGCCCCAACGCTCCTCAATCGAATCAATCGTAGCGAACAACTCCGCAGGGTCGTTCTCCGTAACCAATCTCATTCTCGTATCCTTGAAGTTTGGCAACCCCTTAAAGTAGTTCGACAAGTGGCGACGCATCTCCAAAATGCCCACGCGCTCGCCCTTAACCTCGATAGACTTCGCAAGGTGCTCCTTCGCTATCGCCACACGCTCCACAACACTCGGCTGTGGCAACACTTCGCCCGTATCAAGATAGTGGCGTACCTCACGAAATATCCAAGGTCGTCCATAGGTTGCACGACCTATCATAATGGCATCAACACCATAGCGGTCAAACATCTCACGCGCCTTCTCGCCCGAATCGACATCACCATTACCGATAATCGGTATCTTAATCAGCGGATTATTCTTGACCTTACCTATCAAGGTCCAATCTGCCTCGCCCTTGTAGAGTTGACAACGGGTGCGACCGTGTATTGTAAGCGCAGCGATACCAACATCTTGCAGACGCAGAGCAATCTCCTCGATATTCTTCGAGTCGTCATCCCAGCCGAGACGGGTTTTGACGGTTACGGGCTTATTCACAGCCTCGACAATCTGCTTGGTCATCTCCACCATCAAGGGCACATCACGCATCATTCCGGAGCCTGCACCTCTGCCCGCAATTTTCTTCATCGGGCAACCAAAGTTAATATCTATAATATCGGGATTAGCCGTCTCGGCAATGCGTGCAGCTTCGACCATTGGCTCTATCTGATTGCCATAAATCTGAATTGCCACAGGGCGCTCAAAGTCGTTGATATTCAACTTTGCACGGGACTTCCACGCATCTCGTATCAATCCATCCGACGAGATAAACTCGGTAGTAACCATATCCGCACCAAAACGCTTACAGATGTAGCGGAATGATGGATCTGTTACATCCTCCATCGGAGCCAGAAATAACGCCTCTTTACGGAACTCTATATCGCCAATCTTCATCGTTTCTTATAAATTTGGTACGAATTAACAAGGTTTTGCCACACAATGTATGCCGTAGGTGCAATGCAAGCCAATGGATTGAGAAATGACTGCGAAAGCCATATCGCAAAAAGCGTATTCTTCTGCCCGAGAGCTTGTGCTCCTGCGACCGTATCGCCATACTTACGGCCAAGCCAGTGCCCAACGCCAAACTGCGCCAAACATATCACTAACGCCACAACAGCAAGGATTATTTCAGTTCTAACATTTTCGATACCACCATCAATAACAAAGCAGGTGATTTTACCCATTATAACTACCAACGATGCCAGCCACAAATAGAACGAAATCATCGAATTTGCACCTATCCTCTCTGCAACCTTTGGCATTATCCATCGACAAAGTTGCGCCACCACAAACGGCAATATCAGCAGAGGGGTAACACGCGATAAAATCTCCACCACAGTACAAGTTCCATTGCCCCAAGCCGAAAGAAGAGGCGGAGCAATAAATGCTATGGCAATATTGCATATAAGACTGTGAGTTGCCATCGTTTCGACCTTTGCACCGAGCATTCCAGCCAATACCATAGCACCCATAGCCATAGGCGTAAGAGCGCAAATCATTCCGCCCTGTGCCACAGTATCTCCCAATGGGCGCAACGCCCAATAGACCACGAATGTTGCCACCACTTGTGCTACCATTAGCCACAAATGCAACATCGTAGGTCTCATCTCTCTGATATCCACACGGCAGAAGGTACAGAAGAGCATCGAGAAGATAAAGAATGGGGTAGAGAGCTCTCTGCTCCACTCATCGAAAGCGGCAATCGGATAGCACAACAACACGCCTATCACCATACATATAGGCATGGAGATAGAGCGCATTGTATGTGATGAAATTTTCACGCTTTACTCAATTCCGTTAAAGAAGTATGGAGCATACTTGTAGTCGCACTTATCGTACAACTTACGCAACAAGTGCATACGGCGTGCGAAGTCGTCATAGTTCTTCTCACCGTAGGTCCAACCCACCTCTGCAAGAGCTGCAATACGAGGCAAAACCATGTGCTGAACATGATCGAAAGTTGCTACATACTCGGTCCACATATTACCCTGAACACCAACAATCGCCTTGCGCTGCTCCTCATTCAGTTGGTCGTATGGATTGAATGAATATGCCTTACGCAAAGTGAGAGGAAGCTTTCCGTTACCACCACCGCAGAGAGGCTCGTTATTCTTCTCACGATTTGTAGTGTTCGCATAGTCGAGGTAGCAGTAGTGACGAGGAGTCATAATAACCTCGTTACCCAACTGTGCCGCCTTAATACCGCGATTTGCACCACGCCAAGCCATAATAGTAGCGGTCTTCGAGATGCCACCTTCGAGAATCTCGTCCCAGCCAATAAGGCGACGACCATGCTTTGCCAAGAACTTCTCTACGCGGTGAGTAAAGTAGCTCTGTAACTCGTGCTCGTCCTTCAAGCCCTCCTCCTGAATACGCTTCTGACACTCAGGGCAAGCCTTCCAACGATGCTTTGGAGCCTCATCACCGCCAATGTGGATATACTTCGATGGGAACAACTCCAAAACCTCGGCGAGAACGCCCTCTACAAATTCGAATGTCGATTCGCGACCTGCACACAAAATATCGCGAGAGATACCCCAAAGAGTACGCACCTCGTATGGGCCACCCGTGCAACCAAGGTGAGGATACGATGCCAATGCTGCCACCATATGACCAGGCATATCAATCTCCGGAATCACATCGATATATCGCTCAGAAGCGTAGCGTACAATCTCCTTAACCTCCTCCTGAGTATAGAAGCCACCGTAAGGCTTACCGTCGAACTTATAAGGGGCATATTTCTTGCCGTAACGACCTATCAAAGTCTCCTTACGCATCGAGCCAACCTTTGTCAATTCAGGGTACTTCTTAATCTCAATTCGCCAACCCTGGTCCTCGGTCAAGTGCCAGTGGAAGCTGTTCATCTTGTGCAAAGCGAGGATATCGATAAACTTCTTTACCTCATCTACGCTGAAAAAGTAGCGACAAACATCGAGCATACCACCACGATAGCCGAAGTGTGGCTTATCCTTTACGGTCATACAAGCCACCGACACCTTCTTGGCATTACCCTTCGAGTGGAACACCACCTGACGAAGGCTCTGCAAGCCGTAGAAAACACCCTGCTCACTACCGCCTTTAATTACGATGCCTTGCTTGGTAACATCGAGCAGATACTCCTCTGCCGCAAGCGACTTGTCAATCGAGAGCGAGATAGCGCCCTTGCCCTTTGGCTGGCTCTCAACCACCGACAACTGCAAACCCTTCTCGGCAGCGACATAGGAGCAAAACATCGTTGCAGGGCGTACAAGCGACTTATCTGCCACATATACAACGCTCTTTGAGTTAAGCGTTACTTTGCCCTTCTGTGGCTCAAACGATACAGGTTGTGGCACGATAACACACTCGGCCGCCATCACCACACACGCCGTTGCCAGTGCAACAAATAATGTAAGAATTCTCTTCATAATAGTTTCGTTTATAAATTGGTTTTGCTTT
This sequence comes from Alistipes sp., assembly GCA_045633465.1. Classification (GTDB taxonomy): domain Bacteria; phylum Bacteroidota; class Bacteroidia; order Bacteroidales; family Rikenellaceae; genus Alistipes. The sequence goes on along the minus strand of JAZQYJ010000117.1, from coordinate 6,398 downwards.
ATTACCTACAAAGGTAATAAAAAAAAAGAATCTGCACAACTTCTGCGCAGATTCCTTGTCAATATGCTTTCGATTACTCAATAATACCTGCTCTGCGGAAGATATAGTCCACATTTTTGAGATAGTACTCCAAGGTGAAGCACGAATCCAACTCCTCGCGAGTGAGTTTCGACATAACCTTCTCGTTCTCAGCCAAAAGCTCCTGATAGTCAGCACGCTCCGCCATGGCGCGCATCGCCACAGGCTGTACGGTATCGTAAGCCTCCTCACGCGAGAATCCCTTATCAATCAAGGCATTCATAACGCGCTGTGCGAAGATAACCTTGCGGGTGCGATAAATATTCTCCATCATCACATCCTCGAACACTACGAGGTTATCCAAAATACCCTTGAAGCGGTTGAGCATATAGTCCAACAACTCGGTAGCATCAGGCAAGATGATACGCTCGGTTGCCGAGTGCGAGATGTCGCGCTCGTGCCACAAAGCCACATTCTCGCAGGCGGTAGCCATATAGCCACGCATCACACGGGCGCAACCGCAGATATTCTCCGACGAGATTGGGTTACGCTTGTGAGGCATTGCGCTCGAACCCTTCTGTCCCTTACCGAAAGCCTCCTCGACCTCGTGTACCTCGGTACGCTGCAAGTTACGAACTTCGAGAGCCATCTGCTCCAACGACGATGCGATAACTGCCAATGTAGCAATATAATAGGCGTGGCGGTCACGCTGAATAACCTGTGTCGAAACATTTGCCGAGTCGATACCCAACTTCTCGCACACATAGTCCTGAATCATTGGCGGAATGTTGGCGAAGTTACCCACTGCGCCACTCATCTTACCAACCTCTACGCCACGCGCAGCGGTGCGGAAACGCTCGATATTGCGCTTCATCTCCTCGTACCACAACGCCCACTTTAAACCGAAGCAGGTGATGTCGGCGTGAATACCGTGAGTACGGCCAATGCAAGGGGTATTGCGGAACTCCAAAGCACGACGCTTCAAGACCGCCAAGAACTCCTCCAAGTCCTTCTCCAAAATCTCGTTAGCCTGACGGAGCAGATAACCGTTTGCGGTATCAACAACATCGGTCGAAGTCAAGCCATAGTGTACCCACTTACGCTCCTCGCCGAGGGTTTCACTTACGGCACGAGTAAATGCCACAACATCGTGGCGAGTCTGCTCCTCAATCTCCTTGATGCGGTCAATCGAGAACGAAGCCTTTGCCCACAACTTCTCGACATCCTCGGCTGGCACTACGCCCAACTTGCTCCAAGCCTCCGAAGCCAAAATCTCAACTTTGAGGTATGCGCTAAACTTGTTGTGCTCTGTCCACACATCACGCATAACCTTTCTGCTATATCTTTCAATCATAGTAATTTATGTGTTTTTTATTTAACAATTCGGTTTAAGTAACATTCGATAGTGTTTTTCATCAGCATTGTGATAGTCATCGGGCCTACGCCACCAGGTACGGGAGTGATGTACGAAGCCACCTCCTTTGCTGCTGCGGTGTCGACATCGCCACACAACTTACCCGTTTCAGGGTCGCGATTTACGCCCACATCTATAACCACTGCACCGGGCTTAACCATATCGGCAGTAATCAGATGCTTGCGACCTACGGCTGCCACCAAGATATCCGCCTCACGGCACACTGCACCCAAGTCGGCTGTGCGAGAGTGTGCGATAGTAACCGTAGCATTTGCATCAAGCAACAATTTAACCATAGGCTTACCCACGATATTGCTACGACCTACAACAACCGCCTTTTTGCCCGCTACATCGAATCCACACTCGGCAATCATCTGCATCACGCCCTTTGGTGTGCAAGGCACGATACAAGGCTTTCCGAGCCACAAATTGGCAACATTGGCAGGGTGAAAGCCATCCACATCCTTCTCCAATGCGATTGCGTCAATCACGCGCTCCTCGTCAATATGCTTTGGTAATGGCAACTGCACCAACACACCATCAATCAGCGCATCGGCATTCAAGCGGTCAATCTCCGCCAAGAGAGCCTCCTCGGTAGTATCGGCTGGCATAGTAATAAGTTCGCTCTTGATACCAACCTCCTCGGCAGCCTTAATCTTGCCACGCACATACGACTGACTTGCAGGGTTTTCGCCCACCAAAATCACCGCCAGCGATGGCACACGACCATACTTCGCAGCCAACGCCTTAACCTCCTCTGCCATTTCGCCCTTCAAGCGCAACGAGAGTTGTTTTCCGTCAATGATAGCACCCATACTTAATACTACTTAAATGCCTTGTGACCGATATCTGTACGGTGGAAAAGGTTCTCACACTCAATTTTTGCGACCTCCTCATTAGCCTTGCGGTGTGCGTCAGCAAGGGTTGCACCCTTTGCCACAACGAACAACACACGACCACCTGCGGTAACCAACTCGCCATCCTTAACGGCTGTACCCATATGGAACACAGTGCCGTCGACCTTCTCGGTGCCACGAATAGGGTAGCCCTTTGCGTAGTCGCCAGGGTAGCCCTTCGATGCGAGCACTATACCGAGTGTTACATCCTTACTCCATACAATTTCGGTAGGCTTCTCGCCCTTTGCCACAGCCTCGAACACATTGGCAATATCGCTGTCAATCAACGGCAACACAACCTCAGTCTCGGGGTCGCCAAAGCGAGCATTAAACTCGATAACCTTCACTCCGTCAGGGGTTTTCATCAAACCGCCATACAATACACCTGTGAGTGGGCAACCCTCGGCAACCATAGCCTTTGCGGTAGGTCGCATAACCTTCTCCATAGCAAATTCGAGGTCCTCCTCGGTGATGAATGGCAACGAAGTGTAAGCTCCCATACCGCCCGTATTAGGACCCTTGTCGCCATCGAAAGCGCGCTTGTGGTCCTGTGCCACAGGCATAGGGTAGACATTCTCGCCCTCCACAAAGCACATCAACGAGAACTCAGGACCTGTCAAGAAGTCCTCCACAACAACGCGACCTTTACCGAAGCGGTCATCCAAGAGCATATCACGCAACGCCTCGCGAGCCTCATCCATCGTTTCAGCAATAACCACGCCCTTACCAGCTGCCAAACCGTCATATTTCAACACAGCAGGCAATGGTCGAGCCTCGACATAAGCCACAGCCTCGTCGTAGTTGTCGAATGCCTTATATCCTGCGGTTGGGATATCGTACTTCGCCATCAACTCCTTGGCAAACTCCTTCGACGACTCGATGCGAGCAGCCGACTTGGTATGACCGAAGATTGGCAAGCCAGCCTTGCGGAACTCATCGGCAATACCCACAGCCAAAGCAGCCTCAGGACCTACTACGGTCAAATCTACGCCGCTCTCAATGGCAAATGCCTTCAAACCCTCGACATCGGTATCCTTAATCGCTACGCACTCTGCCTGCTGGGCAATACCCGCATTTCCTGGTGCACAGTATATCTTATCTACACTCGGCGAACGGAACAACGCATCGACAATAGCGTGCTCACGACCACCCGAGCCAACGACTAAAACTTTCATAAAAATTTCATTTTTAATTGAGGATTGAAAATTGAGAATTGAGAATTACTTTTTTTTGATATAAACAATTAAATTCTCAATTCTTAATTCTCAATTCTTAATTTAATGTTTGAAGTGGCGCATTCCGGTAAAGAGCATTGTAATACCAAGCTCATTCGCCTTCTTAATCGAATCCTCGTCACGAACAGAGCCACCTGGCTGAACAATAGCAGTTACGCCATACTCAGCAGCAAATGCTACGGTATCATCGAATGGGAGGAAACCGTCAGATGCGAGTACAAGACCCTCGGTATGACCTGCTGCCTGAGCCTGTTTGAGGGCAATCTCAGCAGAGCCTACACGGTTCATCTGACCTGCACCTACACCCAAAGTTGCGCCATTCTTAACCACTGCAATAGCGTTAGACTTCACATGCTTAACCACACGCCAGCCGAAGTTAAGGTCGGTCAAAACCTCCTCCGAAGGCTTAGCCTCGGTTACGCACATATCGGCAACGACCTCCTTGGTGGTGGTGTCGAGGTGCTGAACAAGCAGACCTCCATTAACGCTAATATACTGATTCTGAACATCATCGGTGCGAGTCATATCAACCTTCAACACACGCAAATTCTTCTTGGCGCAGAGTATTTCGAGAGCCTCGTCGGTGAACGACGGAGCCATAACAATCTCCAAGAAGATAGGCTTCATACCGAGTGCCACCTCTGCGGTAACCTCACGGTTGAGAGCCACGATACCGCCGAAGATACTCTTTGTATCAGCCTCGTAAGCTCGAGTCCAAGCCTCCAACGCATCCTTTCCGATTGCTGCACCGCAAGGGTTCATATGCTTCAATGCTACGCAGAATGGCTCCTCGAACTCGCGAACAATATTCAACGCTGCATTTGCATCCTGAATGTTGTTGTACGACAACTCCTTACCATTCAACTGCTCGGCATAAGCCAACGAGAAGTGAGTGGTCGAATTGTCACGATAGAACTTTGCCGACTGGTGAGGGTTCTCGCCATAGCGCAACGACTGCTGCTCGTCGAACTCCAAGAACAACTTCTCCGACAAGCCTGCCTGCTTACGCATATAGGTTGCAATGCACATATCGTACTCTGCGGTGTGGGTATAAGCCTTTGCCGAGAGTTGCAGACGAGTCTCAACCTTGGTGTTGCCCTCAGCCTTAATCTCGTCGAGAATCTGTGCGTAGTCCGCAGGGTCGCAAACTACGGTTACATCCTTGTAGTTCTTTGCTGCCGAACGCAACATCGAAGGACCACCGATGTCGATATTCTCGATAGCCTCTGCCATCTCTACGCCCTCTTTGGCGATTGTTTGACGGAAAGGGTAGAGATTTACGCAGACCATATCGATAAACTCGATAGCGTTATCCTTCAACGCCTTGAGGTGGCTCTCATCATCACGACGAGCCAAAAGACCACCGTGCACCTTGGGGTGAAGGGTCTTGACACGACCGTCGCAAATCTCGGGGAAGCCCGTAACCTCGCTGATGCCGATAGTCTCGACACCGCTATCCTCCAACAACTTCTGGGTACCGCCAGTGGCGATAATCTCCCAGCCCAGACGGCGAAGATTGCGGCAGAAATCCACAACACCCGTCTTATCGCTAACACTTACTAAACATCTCATATACCTTATAATCGCTTAAAATCTCTTGTTAATCAATTTGTTAATAGTCTTTACATAGAGCTTATGCTCGATGTTGTGAATCATCGTCGTAAGCTCCTCGATGTCGTTGCCCTCGTAGGCCACAGCGCCCTGGTCGATGATGCGACCACCATCCAAAGTCTCGTCTACGAAGTGGGTGGTAACGCCAAAGACCTTAACACCAAACTCCATAGCATCCTGAATGGCGTGAGCACCCTTGAACGAGGGGAGCAACGAGGGGTGGATGTTGATGATGCGCTGCTCGAAACGCGAAAGTAGCACCTTGCCCACAATACGCATATAGCCCGCCAAGCAGATATAGTCTACTTTATGGTCGTCGAGCATCGTGGCAAGCATAGTCTCATATGCATCGCGCGACTCATAGTCCTTGGGATTGAAGGCAAAGGCCTTTGTGCCAAACTTCTCGGCACGCTCCAAGACCTTTGCGCCAGGCTTGTCGCAGACCAAAAGCACAACATCGGCATCTATTCTGCCATCTATACAAGCCTCGACGATAGCCTGATAGTTGCTACCGCTGCCACTTGCGAAGACCGCCAATCTTGCTTTTTTCATAGCTCTTAGATGATTGTTACGCCCTCACCCTCGATGACACGACCGATAACCGAAGCACGCACGCCCGACTCTGCCAAGATAGCGATAGCCTTCTCGGCATCTGCCTCGGGCAACGCGATAACCATACCGATACCCATATTGAAGATGTTGAACATCTCGCGGTGCGATACCTTGCCGTACTTCTCCAAGAGTCGGAATACGGGCAAAATCTCCCAAGTGCCCTCCTTAACCTCGACACCCTGACCATCCTTCAAGATACGGGGAATATTCTCGTCGAAACCACCGCCAGTGATGTGGCTGATGCCGTGAACATCGCACTCTGCGATAACCTTCAACACCTGCTTAACATAGATGCGTGTGGGCTCCAACAAAGCCTCGCCAAGCGTACGACCAGGAATCTCGGGATAGTTCTCCGAAAGCTTTAGGTTATTGTCGCTAACAACCTTACGCACAAGGCTAAAGCCGTTAGAGTGAACACCAGTAGATGCGATACCTACCAAGACATCACCAACCTTAACACGCTCGCCAGCGTCGATAAGCTTCGAGCGCTCAACAACGCCCACGGTGAAGCCAGCGATATCGTACTCGCCATCCTGATACATACCAGGCATCTCGGCGGTCTCGCCACCAACCAATGCACAACCTGCCTGACGGCAACCCTCGGCAACACCC
>JAZQYJ010000116.1:0-14762 GCA_045633465.1 Alistipes sp. | reverse complement strand
AGCCGGGTACGCAAAATGCATTCTTTAATATCTTTAACCATTTGCAGATGTCGGGCAAGCAGTTGGTGCTTATTTCGGATAAACCACCTGTGGAGTTGAAGGATATCGAGGAGCGACTTTTAACTCGTTTCAAGTGGGGCTTGTCGGCAGAAATCCGCATTCCGGACTACGAAACAAAGGTTAAAATTATTCGTGCAAAGGCAGGCCAGTTAAACGCTGATATTCCGAATGAAGTGATTTGTTATTTAGCAGAGCATATATCTGCAAATATCAGAGAGATAGAGGGTGCGATTTCTTCGCTTGTTGCCAATGCTACATTTATGAATAAACGCATCACTACATCTCTTGCAAAAGAGGTGCTGAAGGTATATGTTTCGATGTATCAGAAGGAGATTACAATCGAGCAGATTATCTCGACCGTTTGCGAGCAGATGAATGTGGATAAGGAGCGAATGAGTTCGTCGGAGCGTACTCGCGAGGTGGCGATTGCTCGTCAGTTGGCGATGTATCTTGCGAAGAAACACACCAAGCAGCCTTTGACAAATATTGGTGCTGCGATTGGTGGTCGTAACCACGCTACTGTATTGCACTCGTGCAAAACCATTTCGAACTTGATGGATACCGAAAAGTTGTTCCGTCAGCAGGTGGAGCAAATTGAGAAGATATTGTTGAGTTAGGAGTTAGGAGATAGGAGATAGAAGTTGGGGCAGTAGTTGTTCCAACTTTTTTTGTAGGTTGTAGGAACTCCTATCGTTATCGAGGCGCAATAATTGTAGAGGCGTTAGGGGCGTTAGGGGCGTTAGAGGGGATTAGGGAAAATAACTCTCAACTTTCAACTTCTCAACTTTCAACTTTCAACTCTCAACTCTCAACTGTTAGTTTATTTTTTGTAAAAATAATCTAAAAAAGTAGTATGTTATTAAAAAATATGCTATATTCGCACAATAATTGCTAAATAGAAGTAAAGAACCATTTTTACACACAATAATAAACTTTTTTTTAACTTAACTAACAAAAACAAAACGATTATGAAAGCAAGAAGATTTTTTGCGTTTGTAGCCGGAGCAGCAATGCTCTTTGGCGTGGGTTGTACTCCTGACGGAGGAGGTGACAAAGGTGGTGCAGCAGATGGAAACCCTGCTACAATCACATTGAGCAAGACAGAGGCCGGTGTCGGTCTTGAAGGAGGAAGTGTTCAGGTTGATGTAACTTCGAATGCTGCTTGGGTTGTAAGCTGTGACCAGGCAGATGTAACCTTTACGCCAGCTACCGGAGAGAAAACCGGTACAGTAACTATTACAGTTCCTGCATCGACTGTACGAACAGTGAATGTTGTATTCACTGCTACCAAGAAGCAGGTTATTGCAGGTATCACTATTGACTCGACTGCTAAGGAGACTTTGGTCATCAATCAGAATGCAACCGGTGAGGTTGTAGAGGGCGGTATCGCAAGCATCAATGAGGTTGGAAACTATGATGTTGAAGGCGCTTGGGTAATTGCAACATACGCAGCAGGCTTCCTTATGACAGACAACAGTGGCGGTATGATCTTGGTATTCCAGGGCAATAACGCAACAAATGTTCCTGCTGTTGGCCAGGTTGTAAATGTGTCGGGTACAACAACTATGTATAGCGGCTTCTTGCAGTTCGGTAAGGATGGTTTGACTGTAGAGACTACTGGTGAGACTGTAACTGTGGTAAATCCAACTCCAGAGGTTGTGGATGGTGCTGCTCTTGATGCTTGGGCACAGAACCCTACAATGAAGTATGTAGAGTATGAGGGATTGCTCTCAGTTAGCGGATACTACTACAATGTAGTGGTCGCTAATGCAACAGTTGCAATCGGTTCAGTTTCTTCTCCAGGTGGTGAAATCAAAACAACTTTGGACGGTCTTAATGGCAAGTATATCAAGGTTACTGGTTGGTTGATTGGCTTTAATTCGTCGAAATATGTCAATACAATGGCTACTTCGGTTGTTGAGATTGAGAATCCAGAGGGTGGCGATGACAATACCGGCGCAACAGCAACTGGCGTTTTCACATCTGATGAAGCATTTGTTTGCTCGACTGATAACTCGGGTAACAAGGTGTACTCTCTCGGCGCATCAACTATCAACGGTGGCGCTTGCAGCGGTTTCAAACTTGGTACTGGTAGCAATGCAGGTTTCTTTACTTCTGCAGAAGTAGGCGTATCGGGAACAAAGACCATCGGTTTCTACGGAGTAGGCTGGAAGGGCTCTGTTGCTAATGTCTACATTAAGGTAGAGGGTTCAGATGTAATTAAGAAGGTGGCTGTTAAGGCTAATGATGGTGCTACAGGCAACCCACCATTTACTATTACAATGACAGAGGCTGACTTCTATAGTGTTGAACTTGACGGTTTGACCGAGACTTCGAAGATTATGTTCTCGACAGACGCAACATTCTCGACTGCTGCTAGTACTCTTCCACGCGCAGTGTTGGCAGGTGTTACAGTAATGGACTAATTACAATAATCCAAGGCAGGCTGATTACCTGCCTTGGGTACTAAGGAGGGATTTATGTTTATAGGATTGAATAGGATGCGCACCACAAGGTGCTGAATAGGGTTTGATAGGATTGTTTTTGAGATTAAATCCTATCTAAGGACTGAAAGTCCGTTCCTATTACTCTCCTATTAAGGGCGTAGCCAGCCTCCTAAATGACAGCTAGTTACTAATAGCTAAAAAATGAAGAGTTTGAGAAATGTAAATTTGATAATTAGAAGCATCAACCGTAGCATTGTCGCTATGTTGGTGCTTGTGTTTGGTTTAACAGCTTGCGTAGAGTCCGAGTGGTCGCCATATACATCGAAGGCAACACTATACAGCACAATCGTTACGGCACAGCCAACAACTATTTATGGTACTACTGCCGGCGATCCTACACTTATGTGGGTAGTTCAGGTCGTGCAGGGTGGCGATTTCTGCTCGGCCGTAGCACAAAGGGGATATGTAGGTGGATCTTTTGGCCTTAAAATAAGTGCCAATATGGGCGACGAGGAGCGAATTGCGAAGGTGCGTATCACATTTACGGATGGATACACCAACGAATACACTATTCGCCAACTTGTCAAGACAAATAATGCAGTGTATGATCACCCTTGGGCAGAACAGCCCGAATATAAAGAGGGTGCTTCGTTGGTACACAAGACCTACTATACCACATTATCTAATGGCAGATATGTTCGTAATTTCTCGATATGCTACGACCTTGATAAGATTTGTTCGCGTTGGGTGGCGTATCCAGCACATAGCATCTACACCACAGGTCGCAGTTATCAGGTGGGAGGAACGACCCAAGGGCGTACCAATGCGTGGGCCTTTGACGATGCGGTAACACAATACAAGTATAGTTCGAATTGGAGTACGGCATACGAGATTGTCAGTACCTATGTTTCGGCACTCGATACTTACGATACCTATACAAATCCAATTATCAAGCAGTCGAAGCAGGCAGATATTCGCTTTACAAGTGGCATCGGTGGAGGATATGCTCGTGGACATATGCTCCCATCGGCAGACCGTTACAACACTTGGAATACCAATGCGCAGACCTGCTACTCGACAAATATTATGGCGCAGGACCACGACTTCAATGAAGTATCGTGGGGAAAATTGGAGAATAAGGTGCGTACCAAGGTGTGTGCCGACACATTGTTTGTTGTGGTTGGAACTCTCTTCGAGAACAATAAGACCGTAAGTAAGAATGGTCGCACTATCTCGGTGCCCTCGCACTGCTATAAATTGTTGTTGCGCACCAAAAGCGGCAATACAAAGAAACATATTGCAGATATTAAGTCAGCTGATGAGTTGATGTGTATTGGTTTCTTGTTTGAGAATAATAAAACGGGAGCAGACACAGCATTGGAGGATGCTGCGGTGTCGGTGGCGGAGATTGAGCGTCGCTCGGGCTTCTCGTTCTATCGAAATTTGGACCCGTCGATTGCCAATGCGGTTAAATCACAGTGCAATTATAGCCAATGGAATTTTTAGAACAATAATACTATAAGAGAATGAAAAAAGCACTTTTATCTGTTTTGTGCCTCTCGGCAATGTTGATTGCCTTTGCACAAAAACCTTACAAGGTGGTATTCTACAACCTCGAAAACTTGTTTGACACAATCAACGACCCAAACAAGAACGATGAAGAGTATCTCCCAGAGGGTGCGCGTAAGTGGACTACTTACCGCTACAACTGCAAACTCGACAATATGTCGCGCGTATTGTTCGACATTGCAGCCGAGGACAAGAATTTCCCTGCCGTAATCGGTGTGTCGGAGATTGAGAACCGCCTCGTATTGGAGGATTTGATTGCAACTCCAAAGTTGGCAAAGGCAAACTATCGTATCGTTCACTACGACTCGCCAGACCGTCGTGGTGTTGATTGTGCATTCTTCTATCGCCCCGACAAGTTCCAGCTGGAGGGCTCGGAGGCGCATCGCATCTCGTTCCCAGGTCGTCCTACATTCTTCACTCGTGACTTGGTGGCTATGTGGGGCAAAATCGAGGGTGAGCCATTCTACTTTATCGTTTCGCACTGGCCTTCACGCCTCGGTGGAAAGGAACGCTCGCAGTACTCGCGCGACTTTGTAGCAGCAAAGTGTAAGCACATCTGCGACTCGGTGCGCACCGTAAATCCTGCAACAAAGGTTGTGATTATGGGTGACTTCAACGATGACGCAACCGATGCAAGCATCACAGATGTTCTTGGCGCAAAGGGCGACAAGAAGGGTAAGATTAAGGATTTGCAGCCAAATGATATGTATAATCCATTCAACTCGATGTTGAAGGCTGGCTATGGCACTTTGGGCTATCGCGATTCGTGGAACTTGTTCGACAATATCGTTGTGTCGGAGAATTTGGCAACAGGCTCGACAGGTAAGTTGAAGATTCAGAAGAAGGAGGGTGCAAAGTTCTACGGAAACATCTTCAATCGTCCTTATATGATTCAGCAGGATGGACAGTACAAAAACTATCCGTTGCGTTCGTTCGTAGGCTCGAACTTCCAGAATGGTTATAGCGACCACTTCCCTGTATATATCTATATTTCGAAATAGAGATTAACTATATATTAAATAAAAGGTATGAAACTTAAATTTTTACTTATTGCGGCAATGACACTCGTTGCTTCGACTGTTCTCGCACAGGAGAGTGGTTTGAAGGGTAGGGTGTTGTCACGCAACGGCCGTGCTGCCGTTGGAAATGTTGCAGTAACGATTGAGGGTACTACCTACAAGGCACAGACCAACGACGAAGGTTACTTTGAGTTGAAGGGTGTGCCTGCGGGTGATTACAAACTCTCGTTCACTGCTCCTGAGTTTGAAAATCTCGACATCGTGGTTAAGGTCGAGAACGGAGTGAAGGATATCAACTCCGTAATTGTTGTACCAAAGGCTGTTCAAGGCGAGGTGCTCGACGATGCAATCTTTGCGGAGTTTGATAACGACTCTTCGGCATCGGATACTCAGGCGTTGCCTTCGTCACTCTCGGCATCGAAGGACCTCTACAACAATATTGCATCGTATCGATTCAGCGAGATGCGTTTCAATGTGCGTGGTTACGACTCGAAATATACCGATGTATACCTCAATGGCATTCGTTTCAATGATGCTTTGACAGGTTATGGACCTTGGTCGTTGTGGAGCGGTATGAACGATGCAACGCGTAATCAAGAGAGCACTGCTGGTTTGACCACTACCGACTATGGAGTAGGAGGTGTTGCAGGCTCAACCAATATCAATGCTCGTGCTTCGCAGATGCGTAAGGGCTTCCGTGCAAGTGTATCGGGTGGTAACCAGATGTACGCTTTCCGTGCTATCGTTTCGTATGCAACAGGTCAGCTCGACAATGGTTGGTCATTTGCTGCTTCGGTTTCGACTCGTCAGGGTGGTAACGGCTATGTTGATGGCGTATATTACAACTCTTACGGCTACTTTGCAGCAGCCGAGAAGCAGTTTAACAAGCAGCACCGCCTTTCGTTGATGATTCTCGGTACTCCGCAGCAGCGTGGCGCACAGCAGGCATCGACTCAGGAGGCATACGATATGTTTGGCAGCAACTTCTACAATCCGAACGTAGGTTATCAGGATGGTAAGTTGCGCAACACACGTGTTCGTCGTTCGCACGAGCCTATCGTAATGTTGAACTACTACTACGATATCAGCGAGAAGACTCGTTTGACCGCTGCAACTTCGGTGCGTTTTGGTTTCAATGGTTACTCGGCATTAACTTGGAAAGATGGTGCAGATCCACGACCAGACTACTATCGCTACTTGCCATCTAACTACACTACGCAGATTATTACTAGCAACTATGGCATGTTCTTGTCCAATAACTATCAAGGTCTTGCGGATAGAGGCTTGCTTGAAGAGGCTGTGTTGGCATTGCGTGCAGGAACTCCGACTATGAGCATTCCGGGCGTATTCGACAAAGACTCAACAGAGGATCAAATCTACTACTATTTGCAGGGTGCAGCGAATGCTCGCTCGGTTTGGGATGGTCGTGTAGATTTCGATAATATGATTAACTCGAACAAGAACGGATCAACTTCGCCATATGCGCAGGGACATCGTTCGAACTATATGATTGAGGAGCGTCATACCGACCAGATTGACTACAACTTTGCTGCAAATATTTCGCACGATTTCAACGCTAACCATCACCTCTTGGCTGGTGTTAAGGCTCGTGTGAACCGTACCGAGTACTACGATAAGATTAAGGACTTGCTCGGCGGCGACTTCTGGGTAGATGTTGATAAATTTGCAGAGCGTGATATGGGTAGCGACCCTGTTAAGTATCAGAATGACCTCGACTACTACAACAAGCACGGTCACGCACGCATTGTTCGTGAGGGCGACAAGTTCTCGTACGACTACTATGCACATGTTCGTCAGGCGCAGTTGTGGGGATTGTATCAGTACCGTACAGGCGGTTTTGAGGCTAATGTTGGTGCAGAGTTAGGTTATGCAGGTATGTGGCGTCATGGTTTGTGGCGTAAGGGTCTCTTTGTGAACGACTCGAAGGGCGACTCAAAGCACTTGAATTTCTTGACATACAAGGTAAAGGGAACATTCTCGTATCGCTTCTCGCAGGCTCACCACTTGGCATTGAATGTTGCTGCTATCCAAGACGCTCCAACCTTCAATTCGGCATTCGTGTCGCCTCGTACTCGTAACACCGTTACCCCTGGCTTGACTCCGGAGCAGGCATATAGCGCAGAGTTGGTTTATAACCTCAATTTGCCATATATTCAGGCTCGTGTAGCGGGTTACTTTACCGAGATGACCAACTCATCGAAGGTTATTTCGTTCTACGATGATACTCAGTCGTCATTTACCAACTTTGCTATGAGTAATATCGACAAGCGTTATATGGGTGTCGAGGTTGCAGTGCGTGTTCCAATCTGGAATGGCTTGGCTTTCCAGGGAGCGTTGAATTATGGTGACTATCGCTATACTTCGGATCCTAACTTTGTGCAGACCGTAGATAATAGCAACAAGGTTAAGTTGACCGATAAAGTTTATTGGAAGGGCTACTATGTGGAGAGCACTCCGCAGTTCGCTGTGAATGTAGGTCTTGATTTCCGTGGTCCAAAGAATTGGTTTGCTTCGATCAACTTCAACTACTACGACAAGCTGTACCTCTCGATGAACCCTGCATATCGTACTAACAATGCAGTTAAGCCGTACAGACAACTCCTTCTCAATGCAAATACCAGCACAGAAAATGGTGTAAAGCAGGTTGCTTGGGCAGCACAGGAGATTAACAATATGCGTGCAGAAGAGGAGTTGGGTAGTGCATATACTTTGGCTGCAAGCATTGGTAAGAACTGGTATATCGGTCGCAAATATACTATCGGATTTAGCGCAGAAGTCAAGAATATCTTGAATAACAAAGGTATTAAGACCGGTGGTTACGAACAGATGCGTATGCGTAAGGTGCGTGGTATGATGCCTGGACAGTCAAATCCAACTGTAACATACTATACACACTTCGATTCAAAGTATTTCTATATGCTTGGAACTACTTGCTTCGTAAATGTTTACTTCCGCTTCTAATGTCAAACCGAAAATGAGAAAAAAGATTATGAAACAGTATAAAATAGTTTTGGTAGCACTGCTCGGTTTGATATTGACAGGTTGCTACAATAAGTTTGAGACTCCGGAGCCAGAACTTACCTATACAGATGAGATTTTTGAGGCATTGAATCCCGGTGTAGTACATATCTCTATCGCAAATTTGAAGGCGAAGTTTGGCGAAACAAGTGATACGGGTACAAATAACGCCTTTGATAAAACAAAGTATATTCGCTTTGTTGCTGATAAAAGTGAGTGTAATCAGTGGGAGATCACCAACAGATGGTACGATACCGGTAACTATTACATCAAGGGCAAGGTTATCTCGAATGACGAGCAGGGTAATATCTATAAGTCGCTCTATATCTTCGATGGTACAGGTGCTATCGAGTTGAAATTGACCAATGGTCTTCATCTTGATTACCCTTGTAATATCGAGACTAAGGAGTCGATGTGGGTATATGTGAAGGTGCGAGGTTTGTTCCTCGGTAACTTCCGTATGATGCTTTCTTTGGGTGATATTCCTACTTCGAGCTACAATTCGTATGGTACCTACAAATATTACGCAAACTCGAATATCGTAAACCCAATTAAGGTTAAGGAGCATGTATTCCCTGGCGAGAAGTGCTTGTTGAGCGAAGGTACAAATGCTACTGATGATATCTATGTTGTGGATAAAAATAACTACGAGGATATTCAGGGCACAAATACAACCAAATTCCTCGGTCGATTGATTCGTTTCAAAGGCTTGAAGGTGCACTATGCTGGCGTTCAGTACCCTAATGCTGACGGAGGTGTTTCGGAGCATCCTATGCTTGCAAACGGTGGTAATAGCAACCCCTATCCATCGTGGATCGCCACAAGTGGTATTCAGGAGTCATTGCCAACAGTACCCGGAGGTGCTGTAACGGTTGTGGTGAATCGCCCTTGGTATCAGTTGGCATATAGCCGTAACAATGTAGCTCTTTATGGTAGCCTTTGCCTTACATATCGAGATGATCTCGCAAATGATAATGTGCATTATACATCCGAGAAGGGTATATATATGCTTCGTACAAGCGGTTATGCGCGTTTCTCAGGTAAATATGTGCCAAAGTTCGGTTCTGTGGGCGATGTCTTGGCAATATACCAGATTTATGCCTCAAAGTCAGACTATAAGGGTGGTGAGAACGATTGGGCAACCTATCAGCTGGCTGCTAACCGTATCGAGGATATTCAGTTCGAGAATATGGAGCCAAAGACTCCATCGCCAGAGTGGAGTGCACTTATCAAGTGGGCAGAGGATAACTTCCCGCAGTATATTTATCCTGTAACTCCGGACCCTGCGGCTCGTGAGGTCGAGGTTGCTGCTTGGAAGGCTCAGTACTTGGCAAACAAGCCTGCAAATGATGGTTCGGCTGCTTGGGCTGAGTGGAACGCTTGGGCAGATTGGATTGTATGGATTTTGGAGAACACTCCTGAGGATTCATATCTTTTGCCTCAGCAGATTGTCGAGGATACCGATACAATAGAGTAGTCGCAATCACGACATATTACAGAAAACACCTCTTGCATTTGCAAGGGGTGTTTTTGCGTTTTTTAGAATAAATTTGTATATTTGCGCTATATTGTGTAAAAGTGGCTTTTGCACAATATAGCAATAACTATAATCGTTAGATTATAAGTTGGGCAGAAACAAATATTAAATAACTCATAATTTAGACTATGAAACACTTATTTACATCCGTTATCGCATTGTTAGTTGCTTTTGCGGTAACTGCGCAACCGGCGCAACAGATTCCGGTAATCCCCGCGGATAAGGCTGTTCGTGTGGGAACATTGCCGAATGGTATGAAATACTACCTTCGTCACAACGACAAGCAGAAGAATTTGGCCGATTTCTACATCTCGCACGATGTCGGTGCTATTCAGGAGGAGGACGACCAGCAGGGCTTGGCTCACTTCTTGGAGCATATGGCATTCAACGGTACCAAGAACTTGCCTGGCAAGATGCTTATCGAGTACCTCGAAACCGTAGGTGTTAAGTTCGGTACAAACCTTAATGCCGGTACTTCGTGGGACTACACTCAATACCTCCTCAAAGATGTTCCGACAATCCGTCCGGGCATTGTCGATACAGCAATGCTTATCTTGCACGACTGGTCGCACTTTATCGCTTTGCAGCCAAAGGAGATTGACGCAGAGCGTGGTGTGATTATGGAGGAGTTGCGTATGCGTGATGGCGCATCGTGGCGTGGTACTATCAAGATGTTGCAGGCTATCGGCAAGGGTACTCGCTACGAGCACCGCAACCTTATCGGTCATCTCGATGGTTTGAAATCGTTCAGCCACAAGTCGCTCGAAAACTTCTATCACAAGTGGTATCGCCCTGAGTATCAGGCTGTGGTAATCGTTGGTGATATCAATGTCGATGAGGTGGAGGCTAAGTTGCAGAAGTTGATGGCAGATATCCCAGCTTCGCCGGCTGATGCTCCACAGAAGGAAGTTATCGTAGTGCCGGACAATCAGGAGCCTATCATCTCAATCTTCGAGGACCCTGAGATGGACGAAACAAGCGCTACACTCTTTATCAAGCGTCAGGCATTGCCAAAGGAGTATAACAATACTGTTGTAGCTGAGCAGTTGGCTCTTATTGATGCCTTGGCAAGCGATATGGCAAATGCTCGTTTGCAGGAGATTAAGATGAAGCCTAATGCTCCATTTACAAGTGCACACTTTATGAATGGCGGTATCGGCATCTGCTCAACTTTGGAGTGCGCAGGCGTTGGTGTGAATACACAAGATGGCAAACTCCTCGCAGGTTTCGAGGCTGCATACACCGAGTTGGAGCGTATCCGCCGCCACGGCTTTACCGAGGGCGAGTTGGAGCGTGCAAAGAACAATGTGATGAAGATGCAGGAGTTGGCATACAACAACCGCAACGACCGCAAGAATGGTCAGTATGTTCAGCGCTACTTGAACGCATTCCGCAAGAATGCTGCTATGCCGGATGCGGAGACCGAGTGGAAGTTAGATAGCATGATTATTTCGCAGTTGCAGTTGCCTATGATTAACCAGGTTGTGGCGCAGTATATCACCGACCATAACCAGGTGCTTATTGTGAATGTTCCGAAGAAGGAGGGTGTGGTAAATCCTACCGAGGCGCAGTTGGCTGAGGTTTTGGCAAAGGTTAAGAAGGCAGAGATTGCACCTTATGCTGACAACACCGTTAAGGAGCCACTTATTCCTGCTGATAAGAAGTTGAAGGGCTCGGCAGTGAAGAAGGAGTCGAAGAATGAGGCTCTCGGCGCTACTACTTGGGTATTGAAGAATGGTTTGAAGGTCGTTGTTAAGCCAACAACTTTCAAAGCTGACGAGGTTAAGGTGTCGATGCAGGCACACTTCGGACAGTCGTCGTTGAGCGACGAGTTGTATTGGACTTCGGCATTCCTTCCAATTATGACCAACTATATGGGCGTATCGAAGTTCTCTTCGACCGACTTGCGCAAGCAGCTCTCGGGCAAGGATGCAGATGTCAGCCTTGGCGTTGATGACTACGAGGTTGGCGTTGTAGGACAGGGCTCGCCAAAGGATCTTGAAACTATTATGCAGTTGATTTACTTGCAGTTCACTGAGCCTCGCTTCTCGAAGGACGATTTCGATGTAATTATGAATCAGTATCGCCCTTACATCGAGAATGCACAGACCAATCCTGACTATATTTCGGGCGTAGAGCGTCAGAAGACTCTCTATGGCAACCACTTCCGCCGTCAGCAGCTCACTCCTGCAATTCTCGATATGGTTAAGTTTGAGCAGATTGAGCCTGCTTACAAGGCGTTGTTCTCGAATGCGGCAAACTTCACTACCTACATCGTGGGTAATGTAGATTTGGAGGTGTTGAAGCCACTCGTTGAGAAGTATCTCGGCTCGTTGCCTGTATCGAAGAAACTCACAAAGAAGGCTGACGATAAGGCTCTACCTGTTAAGGGTGAGGTTGTAAATGACTTCAAGGTTAAGATGCAGCAGCCAAAGGTTGGTTTGACTCGCATCTATACCGGTCCAATCGACTACACTATCAAGAATCGTGTTGCTATTAATGTCCTCTCGCAGGTGCTCCGTAGCCGTTACACTATCTCTATCCGCGAGGAGAAGGGTGGTACTTACAGTGTTGGTGTAGGTGGTCATATCTCGCCTGACTTTACCCCTTGGTATCAGCTTGTTGTGATGTTCGACACCAACGAGCAGATGGCTGACGAGTTGAGCCAGATTGTAATCGACGAGATTAAGAAGATTGCAACCGATGGCCCTAATGCGGAGGATGTAGAGAAGACTCGCAAGTACCTCTTGAAGGAGTACGAGAACCAGATTCAGTCGAACTACAATTGGGTTGATTGGCTTGATGAGCACAACTATCGTGGCGTAGATTTCGCTACCGAGTACAAGAAGGCAGTCGAGGCGTTGACATACGACGATTTGAAGGCTCTCGCAGCGAAGGTCTTGGCCGACAATAATATGGCTTATATCGTAATGCGACCTGAGAAATAATCCTTTGAATGTTGTAAAAAGAGATATGCCGAGCAAAACTGCTCGGCATATCTCTTTTTACTCTCGTCTCTCGTCTATTTCTATCTCCACTCAATCGCGGCGGTGCAGGCGACTGCGTCTTCGCCATTGCGAATTTCAAATAGCGAGAGATTTTCTCGTTGCTCATAGCCGATGGTCAAAACCTCGCCCAAGCGACACTCCTTCGCAAAGTGTATGTCGAGGCGGAGTGGGCGTGGCTCGGTCAGGTACTCAATCGGTAGGGTATTGAGCATCATACGGATATAGCGCATCGTATTGACATGTCGGTTGAAGTCGATATCGCTATAACGCACCTCGTGCTTGCGCACAACACTCGGCTCGATACCACGCACCTTTCGTGGTGCCTCGCAAGGCGATGGAGCATCGCAGAACTTGTCGGTGAAGAGGTGCTCAACCTCCTCCAATGACACAGGCATACGCTTCTCGAAGTCAATTACGCACCACTGCGACACCGCACGACCAAACTGCTTGCCCTCACCGTCGCTCAACTCGAAATTACGGGTTGAGATAAGGCGCGAGGTGTGCGGATTTACCCAAGTGAGAATGCCATACTCCTCGTACTGCTTGGGCTGACGGTCGAGTTCAACCGAGAGGCGCGAAAGCACCCACGAGCGATTTTGTTGCATCAACACATCGGCACTGATGCCCTTGTGCTTCGCATCGACTCCTGCGACATTCAAGATGTCCGAACAGAGCGATTCGATGGTTGCGTGGAGCATAAAATCAACTTTTTCGGGTGCAACCGAAAAATTATAGTTTGTCTTCTCTGCCATAATTTTGCTTTGATAATTGCACAAAGGTAGCGATTATGGTAATAATTTGCAATAAAAAGCCTTCAAAAACGACTTTTGCGCCATTTGGGAGCACTATTTGAGTGTGCCCGAAAATTTGGAAAATCAGACTTTTTTGCTTATCTTCGTAATCGGTTAGTTAGTTTTTAATGCGAAAAATGCAAAGGGAAAATGGGAATTAAGGTGAAACTCGACTTGGTATTGGCTCGGCGTAATATGACGCTCACGCAGTTGTCGGAGAGAATTGGCGTAACCCTCGCAAATCTCTCCATTTTGAAGACCGGAAAGGGTAAAGCGATGCGTTTCTCTACGCTCGAAGCCATTTGCCACGAGTTGAATTGCCAACCCGGCGACATCTTGGAGTATAAAGAGGAGGAATAAACCTCGTTTGGTATCGGTTTTGCAAGTAAGTCTGCTTCGTAAAAGGTTATTTTTATGGAGCAGACTTCTAAATATCAGCGTAGCATCGAGCGACTGAACGATGCACTTGGCAAGGAGATTTCGACAACCTTGCAGTATATCTATTTCCACACAATTTTCGAGGATGCGGGGTACGAACACCTTGCACGACTTATGCGCCGTATCTCGATTGCCGAGATGGAGCATATCGAGCATATTGCCGAGCGAATTTTGTTCCTCAATGGCAAGGTCGATATGAACCCTTCGCACAAGGTGCAGCAGATTGACGAGCCTGTCGAGGCGTTCTATTTTGCTGTGAAGTTGGAGCAGAGCACGATTGATAGTTATAACGAGTACTCTCGCCTATGCGCCGCCGAGGACGATGCCGTCACGCACAAAATTTTTCAGGAGATGTCCGCCGAAGAGGAGGAACACCTCGACATCTTCCGTACCGAGTGGCAAAACCTCCTCGATTATGGCGCACACTACCTCGCCTTGCAATCCATCGCCAACAGCAAACACAAATCGAAAGGGGAGAAATCTGAATAGTTGAGAGTTGAGAGTTGAGAGTTGAGAGTTGAGAGTGGCTTTTAGCCATTAGCTTTTTACATACCCTCTCCGCTACGCTCGTTTTTCCAACTTAGTGGGGGTAATACTATCCTCTAAATCGCTTTTTTATAATAATTCTCAATTCTCAATTCTCAATTCTCAATTTGTTTTGTATCTTTGTAAAACAGATACAAAACAGAGATTGGTATGAAGATTGTAATTCTTGGTCCTGCGCACCCTTATCGTGGCGGTTTGGCGGCGATTATGGAGACTATGGCTCGTGAGTATCAGAGTCGTGGAGATGAGGTTAAGGTCTATACCTTCTCGCTGCAATACCCTTCGCTGTTATTCCCCGGCAAAAGTCA
>JAZQYJ010000115.1:0-17134 GCA_045633465.1 Alistipes sp. | reverse complement strand
ACTCGTGAACGAGCAGATGTGGACAAAGACTGATGCCGACATCCCTCAGTTCAGCGCAGGTGACACAATCACCGTAACTTATCGTATCATCGAGGGAAGCAAGGAGCGTTTGCAGAGCTTCCGTGGTGTAGTTATCCAGATTAAGGGTACAGGTAAGACCAAGATGTTTACTATCCGTAAGATTTCGAACGGTGTAGGCGTTGAGCGTATCTTCCCTCTCTACTCACCACACATCGACAAGATCGAGGTTAACAAGTATGGTGTTGTTCGCCGTGCTCGTATCTACTACTTCCGTGAGCTTACCGGTAAGAAGGCTCGCATCAAGGAGCGCCGTATGGCAACCAAGGCTGAGTAGTAGCGCTACGACTGTTAGCAGAAGAGGTGCTTATCCGCAAAGGATAGACACCTCATTTTTTTGTATATTTTTCTGCCGTTTTTTTCGCAATTGACACAAACTGTCAAAATCACATCGGATATTTGCATCGTGAAACCAATAAAACGACAAAACTATGATGGATTTTTTGATTTTGGCAGGCGGTGTTTTGGTAAAGGGCTTGGCCGTAGGAGTAATGTTGATGAGTTGCGTTGCAATATATATGGTGGAGAGCCGAAGAGTCGGCGAGGAGGCTTAGTAGAGCGGCCGGGTACAGAGAAGGAATTTGATTAATGTTTAACAATTTAAGGTAGGATATTATGGGACTTGTAGTTATTTCGAGCCTACTCGGCTCAGCCCTTTTTGGGCTTTACTCATTTTTTTGTTGCATCGTAATCGCTGCTATTGGTATAGCGCACTTAATAAATTACGATAGCACCCGAAAATAACCTAATCTCGTACGGCTTGACCTTCTCATGAGGTAGTAATCAGCAATTAAAATCATATGGGATTTATCTTTCTTATTATAGTATTGGGTGTCGTTGGCTGGATAGCAGGAACGGCTGCAAACAATAGCAACAATTCGGCGGGTGAGTGGCGATGTCCGCACGGTTACGATGAGTATGCGTGCAACACAGGGTGCCCATTGCACCACCATTGCGCCGGCAGTGGCGAGGAGGCGTTTATTCCTCACATAGACCCGAATAGTAGCAAGTATGACTATGACTCACTCCCAACGGGAGGCAACGAGGATGGCGATTGGCGCACGGTCTATATGGACGACGAACGCTACGATGACCGCGAAGAGGACGAGTGGTACGACGACGATAGAGATGAGAATGGGTGGTAGATTCTTTACCGCCCCACCGACTTTTGCAGGTGATCCCCAAAAAAACTAAGCCCCCTTTACAGAAAGGGGGTTTGGGGGATAGGTAACACACTGGTACGAAAAAAGGAAGACCTTTCGATCTTCCTTTTTTCGTACCCCCTCAGGGGGTATAATATATTTGGTTTTATGCGCCTCAAACGCCTATTTCGCAACATTAGGTTCCGTATAGGTTCAACACTTTTGTCGCATTTTGTCGCAATGGGCGGATAGGGCTATATCTAAATCTTCATATTGGCAAGGCTCTTATATAACGGCATATCTTCTGCATACATGGTAATACGTTTGTTTCCCGTTCTTTCAATGCCTATTTGCTCTATGAAATTAGCATACGATTCGATCTGCTTATTTGCTGCTACAATAAATGAATCCTCGTAAAGAGAATTATTTTTTAACACTTCTTGAAGTTCAGATATTGTGTCCATATTTTATAAAAATATTCTATCATGTATAAATATAGAGAAACCTTTTAATCTGACAAAATCCGACATTGTTTCATAATAATCACGAATTTTAGCCCTAAGGTCATTTTGCTCACTATAATCCTCCACTTTTAGTTTAAGTTCCTTTAGTGCTTCAATATTAATAGGTCTTCCATGAGATTTCCAATCATTGTTATCGCTCAAGTGTCCTGCTATTTCGGTTGCACGTTGTTCTTTATCATGAATTGTTACAGGTCTACCATCACTATGTTGTGTCCAATTCTTAAATTTATATTTAACCAGCCATTTTTTTAAAAGGTCTATTGTTAAATCTCTAGCTTGCTCAAAACTGCGCAACTCAGCTAAATCAATATCTTTAAGAATTGCAAACTCTGCATTAGTAAGTGTGCCAGATTTTGCCTTTTCAAGAAATTCGTTAACCTTATCCAAATATCCTAATGCTGCGACCCATTTGCCTTCCTTATTTTGCACTTGAGGATCAATTGGACCCAATACTGAAAAATAGTCCATATATATACTATCACCACTCATACAAAAAATTGTTCCTGCACTATAAGCGTAATCTGGAACTATAAAATGTACTTCTTTGTAGTGATATCTGATTATATTAACATAGCGTTCAACAGCTATTGCACTTCCTCCTGTCGTAGTTAATATAATATACAATGTGTCATGATGATTTGGACTCTTAGCTAATTCTTCAACTAATTTAAGAAATATATTTTCATTAATATTTCCTATTGGTCCATAATATACTAGCACATCCGCATTTAGATATTGCTCTAATGCATCTAACTTAGAGTTGAGTAATAACCTAAGATTGCTTTCAAGTTGTGATTCCATAAATCGCAAATATTTTTACTGATTATTAGACAGGGATTCAATCTCTGCCCGAATTTGATCAACAACCTCTTTGTTTGCTATTTCACCATCAAGACTAAGAACAACAAACACCTCTCCACCATACTGTTCTTTGAATGCATCAAAACTTGCCTGCATTCTCTCGGTTAAAGAGTAGCTACCAAAATTAGCTTTTGCTGTAATTGGTTTAACTTGAATACCGATTGAGCTATTTCCAACCTTTGCTACATAATCTATATCTCCAGCATGATCCAACTCCGGGTCACTCTCTTCAAACTTGACATCAGGAAAAATCTTTGCTAAGCCATCATTAATAACAGACTTTTCGCGAATATACCCATCATATGTTCTATTAATGGTCAAGTTGTATATATAGTCAATACAATCTTGTTCTGTTAGTTCTCGAAATGCACTCTCCCACTCAGGTATTACTATCTCGGTAATTTTCGCATAGAGTCGCTCACCCAACTCCTTTAAGCTGTCTACAGTGATTTTTGTAGGGGCTTTACCTGTTGTTTGAGCATTCTGGAAATACCAAGTTTGCCACTCATCATAAGTTTTAGGTTGACACTCTCTGATAAGAGCCATTACTGCACCGACCTTGTTAGGTCGAGATAATTGGTACGTCTGGCAAGCATAATTCAAAACCCTCTCTTTCTTGCCAAAGTTCATAGAGTACTTCATATGTATTTATGCGTTTACTAATTTTTCAAATTTTTTCTGATACTTGAACTCTATCGAGCAATCCACATCTGCTAATCCATGTTTTAGCAGATGGGCGTTAATAAATGTTTTGTTATCTAAATATAGATATCCCAACAACACATTATCAGAATCGTATTTTAGAGAATCATACCTAAGAAATACTCTGCGACCTTTCGTTTTTTCAATAATAAATTTTGCCGCACCGCCATTTACACCTGCTCTCTCTTTGATTCCAATTAACCGAACAGTCAATCCATTACTTAAAACAACCATATTAGGAGCTATCACACTTTTTACGGTAAAATACTCCTCACGTTCTTTACTATCCTTGTCTATTTTGGAGCCAAATTGAAGTTTTTTAACATCAATTTTACTATTCATCTTGTGGGGATCGACAAAGCGATATGGTAGTTTAGACAGCAAATCTTCATTATCAATCACAGAAGAGTCCTCCTCATATAGACATATGGCATCGTTGAAAGGAAGAGCAGAATCCACCTTTTGCTTATAGTAAGTAAAGAAGTCTGGATTTATTTCATAGCCAATAGAGTTTCTATGTAAGTTACGAGCAGCCAATGCTGTCGTTCCGCTACCCATAAATGGATCAAAAATAGTTTCTCCAGCAAATGAGAACATTTTTATCAATCTATGAGGGAGTTCTTCAGGGAATACTGCTATATGACCATCCTGTTTTGCTCCTCCAAAAGTCCAATGTGAAGCGAAATATGTATTCCACTCTTCTTTGGTCATTTCAGATAATTTTTTCTGTTCGGCAGACGGTGTTGGTGCCTTACCTTGCTTTTTGAATACCAAGATAAATTCATAATCAATCTTGAGTATTCCATTTCTTGGATAAGGGAAGCTACCCATAACAGCACCGCCACCCGAGGTGTTCATGGTGGTTTGTTTCTGCCAAATTATTGCACCCATGTAATCCATGCCGAGTGTTTCACAGAAACGAATTATCTCCGTTCTAATAGGAATAACTTTATATCGACCATAGTAAACAGAGCGAGCAAATTGGTCTCCAATATTTATACACAAACGACAGCCATCATGCAATACTCTATTACACTCCGACCATACCATATTTAAGTTATTGATATAGCATTCGTAACTGTCGTGAAAACCAATTTGGTTACTACTGCCATAGTCCTTTAACTGCCAATATGGAGGCGATGTAATAATGAGATGAACAGACTTGTCTGGAATGTGAGAAAGATTTCTGCTATCTCCGATAACTAATTTATGTTCTGTAATATTTTTCATCATCCACTAATATCTACTGCAAATATAACAAGAATTTTAATACAATAGTATATGTAAATTTGGTTCGCGCAATTTTTCTTTTGGTTCAGCATAGGTTCAACAAATGTTGCGGAGAGGTTTATTATTGCCCAATTCCACCACAGAACACCGCCAAACCAAGCGTATTTATACGAAAAAAGGACGGAAATCGTTGTGATTTCCGTCCTTCGTACCCCCTCAGGGGCTCGAACCCTGGACCCCAACATTAAGAGTGTCGTGCTCTACCAACTGAGCTAAAGAGGCATTACCGCTCTCGGTTCTACCCGATTGCGAGTGCAAAGATAAAGCAAAAATTTCTTTCCGCCAAACTTTTTTCAAAAAAAATGTGTTTTCACCTCAAATTCACAAAAAAATAGTTGGGTTGCCCCAACTATTTTTATTACTATCACGATGGATTTTAGAACGATCCACCAAGAATGACTACTTATTGCCTTTGAGTATTGCTCCTGCCAATCCGCTAAAACCCG
Source organism: Alistipes sp. (assembly GCA_045633465.1). GTDB lineage: Bacteria > Bacteroidota > Bacteroidia > Bacteroidales > Rikenellaceae > Alistipes. Next base: position 12,091 of record JAZQYJ010000115.1, on the reverse strand, counting down.
AGCCCTTCGACTTGGATTTTTCGATGGCATCTTGTGTAAGCCAAAGAGCCTCTGCTGTCCAATAATCCTTCTCAGGAGAGCGGAAATTCTTGTATGTTGCCGGATATCCCGACACGGTGATAGACTTAATCTTACGCCAAGCCAAGAATCGCACTTGTCTTGTTTGCACTTCGAGAGCAACCAAAACATCGCCACCGCCATTCTTCTTCAACGCTTCGCGGATAGCCGTGCTCTTAATATTTTCATAGCCACCTCTCTGGACTCTTTTGTGCGGATTCATTGTGTAGGTAATTCGCCTTGGTGAGACATCCAAATCCGCAATCAAGACACCAACCGGTTGCACATCAACAGTTTTGTGTGTCGCACTACTTTTAATGGTCATACACGACGAACATGCAAACACAACGCCCAATAAAAGAAATAATTTCTTCATAATAATTTAAGTTTTAGCTGCCCATCAACCCCAAATGTGGCGATTATTATAAGTAAAGAAAGCGTGAGGTCTATTTTCGTCGTTCTCAGATAGAGATTACGAAAAACACTTTCGTAGTATATCCGCTTTGCGTACTCAACAAAAACAATCCATCTGCATTACAAATATAGTAAATTATTTTCGGATTTACAATAACATAAATACAAATATAAATAAACACGGCACAAAATTTGCCACGCCACTCTTGGTAAACATCAAAAAACACTTGCACAATGAAAAGTATTAAAGGAACACGGACCGAGCAAAATCTTTTGAAGGCTTTTGCCGGAGAGTCGCAAGCTCGAAATCGCTACACATTCTTCGCCAAGCGTGCCCGCAAAGAGGGCTACGAGCAGATTGCTGCCATATTTGACGAGACAGCGGCACAGGAGCAGGAGCACGCCGAGGTCTTTTTCAAACTCCTCGAAGGGGGTAAAGCGACAATCGTAGATGCGACCTACCCTGCCGGCGTCATCAGTTCGACCTATGAAAATTTGCTCGCCGCAGCCGAAGGCGAGCGTGAGGAGTGGGATGTACTCTACCCCACCTTTGCCACCATTGCCGAGGAGGAGGGCTTCCCCGAGGTAGCACAAGACTTTCGTATGGTTTCGAGCGTGGAGGTCGAGCACGAAAATCGCTATCTAAAACTGCTCTCACGCATCACCGATGGCAACTTCTTCCATCGCAAAGGCGAGATATGGTGGCAGTGTCGCAATTGTGGATTTGTCTGCAAGGCGAAGGATGCCCCTCGCACCTGTCCAACCTGCCAGCACCCACAAGCATACTTCGAGCCGAAGAGAGAAAACTACTAAACAAGTTGAGAGTTGAGAGTTGAGAGTTGAGAGTTGAGAGTCGAGAGTTGAGAGTCGAGAGTCGAGAAGTAAGAGTTGAGAAGTAAATTCTTGACTCTTATTTTTTTTAATTTTAATTAAAAAACCAAAACTTTTTCTTATCTTTGCGTGATAAATTGCGCAGACTATGAAGATTAAACTTTTTACAATACCCAACTGCATTACGCTTACAAACCTCTTGTGCGGTGTGGGTTCGATTATCTCATCGTTGGTTTACAACGACTTACAGATGGCGTTCATCTTTATCATCGCATCGGCTGTTGCCGATTTCTTCGATGGATTCAGTGCCCGACTACTCAAACAATACTCCGCTCTCGGCGTACAACTCGACTCGCTGGCAGATATGGTATCGTTTGGCGTTGCACCGGCGATAGCGATGTCGGTTTTGTGTGGTCAGATGCCTTCGGCATTCGGCTTGAATGAATTGTGGAGCGAGGTGATATGCTACATTCCTCTTATCGTGGTGGCTCTCTCGGCACTTCGTCTTGCAAAATTCAACATTGACGAGACACAGAAGGAGGAGTTCGAAGGACTCCCAACCCCAGGAGCAGCAATTCTGCTCGGCTCGTTGGCGATGTTGTGCGAGCGCAACTCACTCGTGATAGAGTTGGAGTGGCTGGCACTCATATCGGTATTGGTGGCAATATTACTTATTAGCCCAATAAGAATGTTCTCGCTCAAATTCCACGAGTGGGGACTCGGTAGCACCGACAACAAGATTCGTTACGGCTTCCTCATTACAGCGTGTTTAGCAATAAGCCTGATTCGTTTATACGCAATTCCTGCAATAATCGTTCTATATATAGCTATCTCGACTGTGCGTTGGATAGCACAAAAGCGATAGAGGGAGTGAGAATCGGGGCAAAAATATGGCGTATGGTGCTGGCTGCAATCCTTGTGGTTGCGGTGAGTGCTGGTGCGTCGGCACAGATAGATGCCCGAGCCCTGATGAATGCCCAGCGAAATCAGCAAAGGGGTTTAGATCCGAATGGTCTTCCGCTCGATCCCTCACAGCAAAATGCAAATGGTCAGCAAGTGGATGAGAACGGCAACCCGATAGAGGGCGAGCAGACCGACACCACAAAGAAGAAAAGACCTCGCAAGCCGTTGGAGTCATACTTTTTCAGCGACTCAATTCGCGCACTGCGTAACTTCAAATGGCACATCAACCGCGACTACAATACCGTAGAGGTTGAGCCAATCGACACCACACTAAATGTGTGGCGACTGGACTATCCGCACTATCATAAGCGACTCGGTAACAACTCTGTGGGAGGATTGGGACAGGCTTCGACCGAGGTAAATTACTTCGAGCGCACCCGCTCTCGTGAATTCTCATTCTCGCAGCCATACGATGCCTACACCTACAACACCGAGAATGTGCCGTTCTACAACATGAAACACCCATATATCTGGATGACCTACCTCGAATCGGGACAGAAGCGTTACCGAGAGGAGCATTTCGAGATTATGGCTTCGCAAAACATCAATCCTTCGACCTCGGTGTCATTGAACTATCGTTCGCGCGGTTCTCGCAGCGAGTACGATGTATCGCGAGTAAAAAATGGTAATTTTGCCGGTACGGTTGCCCATACAGGACGCAGATACTCTGTTTTTGCAGGCTACACTCGCAACAAAATAGAGCAACAAGAGAGCGGAGGAGTCGTGGGCGATTGGGCAATTACGGATACCGTATTCGAGATGCCTTCGGGTGTGCCTATGCGTTTGGCAAGTGCCGAGGCAAAGAACAGTTATTTGAACAACGCCTTCTTCATCAAGCAGTCCATCGGCATTCCGTTTGTGCGAATGACCGAGCACGACTTCTCGATGTCGGACCTCCCTGCCATATATGTAGGACACACATTCGAGTATAACGAGTGGAGCAAGGTCTATGTCGATAAATACTCGACATACAGGGATGAGCGATACGAGCGCGGTCCAAATGGGTCATTCATCTCGCATACGGATACCTACTATAAAGATTGGTTCTACAATCCCGAGAAAACGCGCGATTCGACATACGAGCGCATCATTACCAATCGCATATTTGTACAGGCGCAACCTTGGGATAGAAATGGCGCTGTCGGAACACTCGATGGAGGTTTGGGCATAGATGTTCACACCTACTCGCAATTTGTGGATATGGATTATCTGTCGGGCAAAATCAAGAAGGTAAACAAAACCTCTTGGTTTGCATACGCAGGAGTGCAGGGTAAGATTCGCAAATATGCCGATTGGGGTGCAAACTTCAAAATCTATCCTTCGGGGTATCGTGGAGGCGACTACGAGATTTCGGCACGAGCCTCGCTCAGCGCATACATCAAGAAGAAACCTCTGACCTTGTCGGGCTCCTTCTCTGAGTCGATGACTTCGCCAGGTTATTGGCAGAATAATTGGAACTCAAACCACTATCGTTGGAGCAACGACTTCAAGAAGGAGGGCGAAACACGATTTAATATCGCATTTACCGTTCCCGACTATGGTGTCGAATTGGGATTTTGGCAGAGTATCCTCCGAAACAAGATATACTATGGCGCAGACTGTATGCCTAAGCAACACGATGGTGTGGTTAGCGTCACAAGCATATACGCACAAAAGGATTTCAGTTTCAAAGGTGTGCATCTCAACCATAGAGTATTGGTACAGCTGACATCTGATCGTCATGTCGTGCCATTACCTCTCGTCTCGACCTTCCTCTCGTACTACTACGAATTCTGGGTTAAGCGCGATGTATTGCGCTTGCAAGTAGGTGTCGATGGCCGATTTAACACCCGTTACTTCGCCCAAGGCTACAACCCTGCTCTTTCGGTCTTCTACAATCAGAACGAAACCGAGGTGGGCAACTATCCATATCTGGATGTTTTCGTCGCTGCGAAGTGGAAGCGTATGCGTATTTTGTTGAAATATCAACACTTAAACTGCGGTCTATTCGGCAATCAAGAGTATTTTGCCATAGCTCGATACCCACTTAACCCAGGAATGTTTAAATTTGGTATTTCATGGACCTTCTACGACTAAAACCTGTGGGTGATGTGGAGAAAAATAGTTAAGAATACGCCTGTGCCGATGCTTTTTGTCTTGGTTGGCACACTCTCGGCAATAGTCATCACAGATATAAGTAAAAAACAGGCCAAACCTATTCCGACACAAAATAAGGAGGAGGTCCCGACATCGTATACCATATCTCCATACGACAAAATATTTCAAGAGGTGGGTGAGAAGTATGGCATAGATTGGCTGTTGCTTGTATCCATTGCCCGCACCGAATCACAATTTCGCTTCGATGCCGTATCGAAAGCAGGAGCCATAGGCATAATGCAAATTATGCCATTGGTGGCGCACAATATGGGTTACGAGAGAGAGGCTCTATTTGATATACAAACGAACATTGAGATTGCCGCACGACTTCTTATCGAAAATAACAAGATGTTGCGCCTACCCGACAACTTCAATAAGACGGAGCGGTTGAATTTTATTTTAGCCTGCTACAATGCCGGCTATCCTCGCATAGCCGATGCCATACGGCTTGCGGAGTACCACGATGATGAAGCGGATAATTGGAGTGTGGTTTCGACATATCTTTCACTACTTTCCGAGCCCGAATTTGCCACGCACGAAGTTGTCCATTCGGGTATTTTCCACGGCAGCAACGAGACTATCGACTATGTTAGCAAGGTAATCCATCGCTACAACCGCTATCGCAGTCGCATTGTGTTGTAGGCTATCTATTTTTTCGGAATTATAAGTAATTATAGGGGTTAGCAGCTACTATCCCTCTATTGCCCCTATTGTCCCTAACGACCCTAACAACAATTTCTTGTCAGAAGCCGTGAGATACGACGCATCGCAAAAGAAAAGACCTCGGGATAGTACAAAAGCGTACAGCCCGAGGTCTTTTACTTTTAGCGATGTGCCGTAGATTGCGGCTTATCACAAGAAATTACTTCAATGATGCAAGATTTACATCCTTAGCAGCCTTCTCCTTCAACGAAGCATCCTTAGAGATTGCGCTGTTGAGCTGAGCCTTAGCACCATTAACATCACCCTCTTTGCAAGCGATAACTGCACGGAGGTAATCAGCCTTTGCCGACATATCGCTGGCGATGCACTGCTTAGCAGCTGCGAGGTTACCATTCTGCAAGTTTACGATAGCAGCATTGTAGCCCGACTTCAAAGTCTGTGCAGCAGCAGCGTAGTTACCCTTAGCAGCAGCAACCAAAGCCTTAGCCTCGGCAGAAGCGTTAGCAGCATAGCCCTCAGCCTTTGCTACATCACCCTCAGCAGCGTATGCCAAAGCGTAGTTGTTGTTCAACTCGGTAGCAACGCTCTTGTCTGCCTTGTTCAAGCACTCAACAGCCTTCTCGTAGTTGCCAGCCTTAGCATAAACCAATGCGAGGTTGTTCCAAGCGCGAGCGTCGCCCGACTTAGTAGCCTCAACCAAAGCTGCCTCTGCTACGCAGTCGCAAACCGATGCGATGTGGAGCAACTCCTCCAACTTCAAAGTAGAAGCCTTGCCCTCCTTGATGAATGCAACCATCTCCTCGTCGCTCCAACCAGTAACATCTGCGCTATTAACAACCTGTGCGCGACGGAGCTGTGGCAAAACATCGGTTTTGAGCGACTTGAATACAGTCGACATATTCTTGATCTCCTTCTCGCGCTCTGCGCTCGACGAGTACATCTTCAAAACTTGGAGAATGAGGTCCTTGTCAGCAATATCCGAAGCAGCAACAGCAGCCTGGAAGCCTTCCCAGTCCTCACCATAAGCAGCAGCGTCGATATTCAAACCTGCGTCTGCGAGCAACTTCTCAACAGCCTTCAAACCGGTCTTAGAACGCTTCTCCGACAACTTGTCGTTGAACTTCTCAGGACCATCTGGCGAAGCATAACCGTTTACATAGAGCGACTGTGCAACACGGTCGTTAGCCTTGTTAGCCTCAACACCTGCCTTCAATGCGCTCAACTCCTCAGTCTCAACAGCCTTCTTTGCTACGCGCGAAGAGTTGATTTTGTAAACGATGTCAGCCTTAGTTACAACGGTGGTTACACGCTTGTAGTTGTTAGATGCGCTCTGCATAGCCTCCGAGAAATCGAGGTCTGCCTGCAAGGTGTTGATACCCTTAGCGATTGTCAAACCATACTCAGCAGGAGTAAGCTTTGTGTCAGCAGCGAGAACCTCGCCTGTGTTAGCATTTACGAGAGTATACTCCTTGCACTTGCCACTCTTGCACTTAACCTCAACGATAAGTACGAGGTTCGAGAGCTGCATCTCAGGCTTGTAAGCAAACTCCACATGACGCTTAATCGAGAGAGCCTCGCCATTCTTAACGAGCATACCGTTGTCAGCAACCTTCTCGCCCTGCAAGAGGAGAGTGTTACCCTTGGTTACGCCACCTGCATAAACCAAAGCAGGGGTAACCTTCAACGAAGCGGTCTTGTTGAAGTACTTAGCAGGAATCTCAGCTGTGATGTCAGCAACAACTTTACCATTGTTAAGAACAAGGACATCCGGAGTACAAGTAACTGTGATAGCCGAAGGGTTCTTCGCCATCTTCTTGAAACAGTCGCAACCTGTCAAGGTCAAAGCAGCTGCTGCAAGAACCAATGTCAACTTAAAAAGATTTTTCATAATGTTTTGAATGATTTAAAAATTAAAAAATTGTTATCTCTTCTTTCGTTTCGTCTGCATCAAATAGGTATATACCTATTTCGGTGCAAATATAGCAAATAATATTCGGAATTGCAAAATGCGCACTCACATTTTCGCACAAATACTTACTTTGTAAGTTCGCCTCGCAGAGATTGCTCCATTTTTGATGCAAGCTCTGCACCACAAACGCCCTCACCAAGCAACCACATAAGTTTTGTAACCGCAGCCTCAGTGGTCATATCATAGCCACAAATTACACCTATTTCCTGCAACTGTTTGCCCGTTTCGTAGAGATGCATAGCCACTGCACCGCCCTGACACTGCGTGATATTTACAACCGAAATACCACGAGCAATAGCATCGCTCAACGCCTCGACAAACCACTTTGCCGTAGGGGCATTTCCCGTACCGTATGTTTCGAGGACTACGCCCTGCAACCCCTCCATCGAGAGCATTGCCCGCAACGAGGCGTTCGACAATCCCGGAAATAGTTTTATAACGATAACATTCTCGTTCAGGTTATCGACCACACGAAGTGGCTCATCATAGGATATTGGTTTGTGAATAACCTTATCGTCGTACTTTATATTGACACCCACCTCGGCAAGCGGAGCCAAATTTCTCGACTCGAAGGCACTAAGAGCCTCGGCAGAGTGTTTCGAGGTGCGATTTGCACGGAAAAGGCGATTTTGGAAATAGAGTGCTACCTCGGGCACCATTGCTCTACCCTGACTATCTGTTGCTGCGGCAATCTCTATTGCAGTAATAAGATTCTCACGACCATCGGTGCGCAGAATACCCATCGGAATTTGACTACCCGTGAAGATGACGGGCTTCGACAAATTTTCGAGCATAAAACCGAGTGCCGAAGCGGTATAAGACATAGTGTCTGTTCCGTGCAACACGACAAATCCGTCATAAGCATCGTAATTGTCAGCAATAATATGTGCCAACTCGCTCCATCTTTTTGCTGTAACATTCGAAGAGTCTATCGCCTCCATCTTGCAGACCGAAATATCGACATTCAGATTTCGCACCGCAGGAAACTCCTGCTCGATGGTATTAAAGTCGAATGGTACGAGAGTACCATTTTCGTTTCGACGCATACCGATTGTACCGCCCGTGTAGATAATTAAAATCGAAGCCTTCTTCATATCTTGCTATAATCCAAAAATTCGTTTTGCATTTGCAGTGGTATGCCCAGCTACCACCTCGTAAGTTTCACCCTTCAACTCGGCTATCTTCTCAGCCACAAAGCGCACATACGACGACTCGTTGCGCGTACCTCGATGTGGCGAAGGGGTGAGATACGGAGAGTCAGTTTCTACCACCAAGTCCTCCAATCGCATCTGTTTTACAACCTCTGCCAGCGAGCTCTTTTTGAAGGTAACAACGCCACCGATACCGAATACAAAATCACCTGCTTTACGCAATCGCTCGTACATCTCAACACCCGAAGAGAATGCGTGAAAGACTCCCCTCAAACCACAATCTCTATACTCCTCGATTATTGTTGCCATCTCCTCCCATGCATCTCGGGTATGCACAACAATTGGCAAATTGTGCTTCAACGCCAGCTCCAACTGCGCTCTGAATGCCTCCTCTTGCTCCGTCCGCCAATCACGACTCCAATAGAGGTCAAGACCTATCTCGCCAACACCATAAAATCGCTCAATACCCTGCGGTGGTATGGCGAGCAATCGCTCCACCTCTGCCAACTCCTCACGCCAACGAGGATTGTCATTTACCGATGTAGGGTGCAGGCCCATTAGTGGTACAACAAAATCGCCACATTCACGACACATATTGAACAATCGCTCGTTGCTCTCGCCATCTATTGCGGGGAGAACAATACGCTCAACGCCCTCTGCTTTCGCCCTCTCGACAACCTCTTGTCGGTCGCCATCAAATGCCTCGTCGTAGATGTGTGAATGGGTGTCGATTAGCATATCACATAGACTTTTCCCGGGAGTTGGCGCACCATACCCGACAACTCCATATTCAACAATATTGCACTCACCTCTGCCACCGAGAGCGAGGTCATCTCGGCAATTTTATCCATCGTCAAGCCATCTGAACTATCTGCCACGGCATTATATACGCCACGCTCTTTGGGCGTCACCTCGTGCGGAGCAAAACGCATCCGCTCGGGTACTACGCCCGGTATCTCCCAACCCAAAGATTTGGCAATATCCTCTGCTGATATTACAAGCTGAGCTATATTTGTCTTTATCAAGTGGTTTGTACCCTCTGAGCGAGAGTCGGTAATGCGCCCTGGCACCGCCATAATCGTACGAGAGTAGGCGTCTGCCGCCTTGGCAGTCGAAAGCGAACCTCCATTTGCCGGCGACTCAACAACCAACAAGCCCTCTGCCACGCCCGCTATAATGCGATTGCGAGAGATGTAGTACGAGCCATTTTGCTTAGTCTGCGAGTGTAGTTCGGTGATTATTGCTCCACCATTATCGAGCATATCTTTGGCAAGATTGCGGTGTTGTGCAGGTGTAATATCGGGCAACTTATTCGCCACCACTGCCACTGTTCGCACCCCTGCTGCCAATGCTGCACGATGTGCCGCAGCATCTACACCGAAAGCCAAGCCACTCACTACAACCAAGTCGGGGAACATTTCCGCCAATTCGGGGATAATTTTGGCGCAGACACTCTCGCCATAGGATGTTATACGCCTTGTTCCGACAACCGAAAGGATATGCTTCGATTGCAATGCCTCGATATCGCCCAATGAATAGACAATATGCGGCCTGTCCGACGCCTCACGCAAAAGCGGCGGATAGTTGCCGTCGGTGTATGAGGTAATGGATATGCCGTGCTCCTTACAATAGCGCATTTCGCGCTCCGCCTCGGTGTAGCCCACTTTTTGAGTTATTCTGGTGGCGATATCCTTGCGGAGTTCAGCACAAAGTATCAGGTTATGCTCCTTTTGGGCATATACCTCCCCTGCACTATCGTATATATCCATAAGATGTACGATACCGCGTGAGCCAAGGTCGGGCACAAAAGTTAAGGCGAGTTCGTCCAATATCATATTACAAAGATAATAATCTTAATTAAAATTTAAGAATTAAAAATTAAAAATTTACTCTTATTCATAATAGCTAATGGCTAAAAACAGAGAGGGCGGAATCTCACGACTCGGCCCTCTCCCGAAAAATGCTTATGAAAAATGGTTGGTTAGGGTTTTCTAAACATTCTTATTCTTCAAAACATTTTTATATTTCGTTGTTAGGGAATTTAGAGAAATTAGGGAAATTAGAGATTTTTACTAAACTCACTAAATTCATTAAATTCACTAAACTCGTCTTATCTCAAAATTGCTTATGATAAGATTATTTTTGTGCGAAACAAGGGAGCGGAAGCGGAGCATAGTACGCCTATGTGAGCATTCCGCTCTCCGTAGATTCGTGCAAAAAGAACTTATCAGAACAATTTTTACTCCTCGTCGGTGTCTGTGTATGCTTTAAGAAGCTTCTCCTGAACATCGCTTGGCACCTGCTCGTATGAATCGAACTTCATGGTGTAGGTAGCCGCTCCTGATGTCAAAGACGAGAGGGTTGTTGAGTAGCGATAGAGCTCTGCGAGTGGCACACGAGCATTGAGCTTATCGAAGCCCTTAGCCGACTCCATACCCATAATCATCGCACGGCGATTTTGGAGGTCGCTCATCACGGCACCCATATAGTCGGTTGGGGTAAGAACCTCAACATTGTAGATAGGCTCCATAATCTTCGGACCTGCGTTGCGGAACGCCTCCTTGAATGCGTTACGAGCAGCGAGTTTGAACGAGATTTCGTTAGAATCTACCGGGTGCATCTTACCGTCGTAGATGGTAACACGGATATCACGAGCGTACGATCCTGTCAACGGACCCTCGTCCATCTTCTCCATAATACCCTTCAAGATAGCCGGCATAAAGCGTGCATCGATAGCACCACCAACAATCGAGTTGTAGTATTGGAGTTTGCCACCCCATTCAAGGTCATACTCCTCCTTACCCTTTATATTCACGGTAATATCCTTGCCGTTTACCTTATACTTAGATGGCTCAGCGATGCCCTCATAGTAAGGCTCGATAACCATGTGTACCTCGCCAAACTGACCTGCACCACCCGACTGCTTCTTGTGGCGGTAGTCTGCTTGTGCAACCTTGGTGATGGTCTCACGATAAGGAATCTTCGGTGCGAAGAACTCCATATCGACCTTGCTATCCGCCAAGATGCGATTACGCAAGATATTGAGGTGGTGCTCACCCTGACCCTGAATAATGGTCTGCTTCAACTCCTTCGAGTACTCAACCAAGATTGTAGGATCCTCGAAACGAGCATCAAGCAACAACTTGCCCAACTTCTCCTCGTCGGCCTGCACCTTCGCCTTAACAGCTGCACGATAGCGAGGCTCTGGGAATACGATTGGCTCCAAAGTGATAGGAGCCGACGGAGCAGCCAAAGTATCGTTTGTCTTTGTACCCTTCAACTTAACGGTGCAACCAATATCACCAGCCGACAACTCGGTAACCTTGATGCGGTTCTTACCTGCTACGGCAAACAACTGCGAGAGCTTCTCCTTGTTGCCTGTACGCGAGTTCACCAACTCCATACCCTCGGTCAACTTACCACGAACTACACGGAAGTAGTTGATTTCGCCAATGTGTCCCTCCATCTGCGACTTGAAGACGAAGAGTGCCACAGGTGCGTTCTCGTCAGCAGCAACCTCCGAGCCATCAGTTGCAGGGAATGCAGGAGCTACGGTTGGACCAGGAGCAACATTGATGATAAACTCCATCAAACGCTTGGTACCGATATCTTTCTTACCGCTTGCGCAGAATACAGGCATAGCCTTACGCTTTGCAACGCCAATCTTCAAACCTGAGCGGATATCGTCTTGTGTCAAAGTACCCTTCTCGAAGTAGAGCTCCATCAAAGCGTCGTCGTGCTCGGCTGCGGTCTCGATAAGTTCGCGGTTCAAGTCGAGAGCCTTCTCCATCTCGCTCTCCGGGATATCCAACTCCTCACGAGTACCATTCTCGTCGGTGAAGCGATACATCTTCATCATCAAAACATCGATGAACGAATCGAAACCGACACCCTGATTTACAGGATA
>JAZQYJ010000114.1:0-46466 GCA_045633465.1 Alistipes sp. | reverse complement strand
ACTATCTTTGTAGTTAGGTATGCGCGTGTGTGCGCACAGCGAATGCAAACGATTGAATAAACTTTTCACAAATATACACAAATCTTAAATTTAATTAAAATTATGGGCTGTTTTTTAACTAATTCATCTCTCGGAAGAAAGTTGGTGATGAGCATCTCGGGTTGTTTCCTCGTGCTTTTCATCCTCTTCCACATGTCAATGAACATCGCCGCAATCTTTTCGGCTGATGCTTACAACACAATTTGCTCCCTCTTGGGTGCCAATTGGTATGCTTTGGTAGCAACTGCTATCTTGGCAGGTGGTGTATTCGTTCACTTCGCTTACGCTTTCTGGCTCACTTGGCAGAATCGTAAGGCTCGTGGCAATGTTCGCTACGCTGTAACCGTTAAGGAGCACGGCGTATCGTGGGCATCAAAGAATATGCTCCTCTTGGGCGTAATCGTTATTCTCGGTCTTTTGCTTCACCTCGCACACTTCTGGTCGAAGATGCAGTTGCAGGAGTTGCTCGGCAACCACGAGAACTGCCTTGGTCTTGCAGTAACCGATGGTGCAGCGTTGATTCAGTACACCTTCTCGAAGTGGTACAATGTTGCTCTCTATGTTGTATGGTTGGCTGCTTTGTGGTTCCACCTCTCGCACGGTGTTTGGTCTATGGTTCAGACCATTGGTTGGGCTAATGATACTTGGTATCCACGCTTGAAGTGCCTCTCGACAATTGTTGCAACGCTCATCTGTGGCGGTTTTGCAGCAGTTGTAGTATGGTTCTATGTTCAGCACCTTTTGACCGTATGTCCTTGCTGCTAATCAGGGGTAGTAATTTGACGATTTAGAAAAATAACAAAATTTATAAAAATATGGCTTTCAAATTAGATTCCAAAATTCCTGCTGGTGAGTTGGCTCAGAAGTGGAGCAACCACAAGGCAGCTATCAAGGTTGTTAGCCCTGCTAACAAGCGTAAGTTGGATATTATCGTTGTAGGTACCGGTCTTGGTGGTGCGAGTGCAGCTGCTTCGCTCGGTGAGCTCGGCTACAATGTAAAGGTCTTCTGCATTCAGGATTCGCCACGCCGTGCACACTCTATCGCTGCACAGGGCGGTATCAACGCAGCAAAGAACTATCAGAACGATAACGACTCGGTATATCGTCTTTTCTACGATACAATCAAGGGAGGTGACTACCGTGCTCGTGAGGCTAATGTATATCGTTTGGCAGAGGTTTCGAACCTTATTATCGACCAGTGCGTTGCTCAGGGTGTTCCTTTCGCTCGTGAGTACGGCGGCTTGTTGGCTAACCGTTCATTCGGTGGTGCTCAGGTATCTCGTACATTCTATGCTCGTGGTCAGACCGGTCAGCAGCTCTTGCTCGGTGCCTATGCTGCATTGAACAAGGAGATTGCAGCAGGCTCGGTTAAGTCGTACACTCGTCACGAGATGCTCGATGTTGTTGTTGAGAATGGCGAGGCAGTAGGTATCATCGCTCGTAACCTCGTAACAGGTGAGATTGAGCGTCACGGCGCACACGCAGTAGTTATCGCTACCGGTGGTTACGGAAATGTATTCTTCCTCTCGACCAACGCTATGGCATCGCACGGCTCGGCCGCATTCCAGTGCTACCGTAAGGGTGCAGGTTTTGCAAACCCTTGCTTCACTCAGATTCACCCAACTTGTATCCCTGTTCACGGCACACAGCAGTCGAAGCTGACTCTTATGTCGGAGTCGTTGCGTAACGATGGTCGTATCTGGGTACCAAAGAAATTGGAGGATGTTGAGGCGTTGCGTAAGGGTACTTTGAAGCCTTCGCAGATTGCCGAGGAGGATCGCGACTACTACTTGGGGCGTCGTTACCCTGCATTCGGTAACTTGGTACCACGCGACGTTGCTTCGCGTGCTGCAAAGGAGCGTTGCGACGCTGGTTATGGCGTAAACGAGACCGGTTTGGCTGTATTCCTCGACTTCAAGACTGCTATTGAGCGTTTGGGCAAGGAGGTTATCAAGAAGCGTTACGGTAACTTGTTCGATATGTACAAGGAGATTACCGATGTTAATCCATACGATGAGCCAATGCAGATTTTCCCTGCTGTTCACTACACAATGGGTGGTATCTGGGTTGACTACAACTTGATGACTACAATCCCAGGTTTGTACGCTATCGGTGAGGCTAACTTCTCTGACCACGGTGCTAACCGCCTCGGTGCTTCGGCATTGATGCAGGGCTTGGCTGATGGTTACTTCGTATTGCCTTACACTATCGGCGACTACCTCTCGAAGAAGATTCAGGCACCAAAGGTTTCGACTGCAACACCTGCATTCGACGAGGCCGAGAAGGCTGTTAAGGCTAAGATCGAGAAGTTGCTCTCGATTAATGGTAAGCAGTCGGTTGATGATATCCACAAGCGCCTTGGTCTTATTATGTGGGACAATGTAGGTATGGCTCGTACAAAGGAGTCGTTGGAGAAGGCTATTGTTGAGATTCAAGCACTTCGCAAGGAGTTCTGGCAGGATGTTAAGGTTGTAGGTACTGCCGATTCGTTCAATGTTGAGTTGGAGAAGGCTTTGCGTTTGGTTGATTACCTCGAACTCGGCGAGTTGATGGCTCGCGATGCTTTGAATCGTGCTGAGTCGTGCGGTGGACACTTCCGTGCAGAGCACCAGACCGAAGATGGCGAGGCACTTCGCCACGATGAGGAGTTTGCATACGCAGCAGTATGGGAGTACAAGGGCGAGAATGAGGCTCCTGAGTTGACAAAGGAGGATCTCACCTACGAGTTCACTCATCGTGCACAGCGTAACTACAAGGATTAATTTTTGGCGTTAAACATTTGAAGATTTAGAAATTATGAATTTCACATTGAAAATATGGCGTCAGAAAGACGCTCAGTCGAAGGGCGCATTCGTGGAGTACAAAGTTGAGAATGTATCTTCGGACACCTCGTTCCTCGAAATGCTCGATATTTTGAACAATGACCTCGTACACAAAGGCGAGGAGCCTGTGGCATTCGATCACGACTGCCGCGAGGGTATCTGCGGTATGTGCTCGTTGCACATCGACGGACACGCACACGGTCCATCGCAGGCTGTTACTACCTGCCAAATCTATATGCGTCAGTTCAAGGATGGTGCTACAATCACCGTTGAGCCTTGGCGCTCGGCAGCATTCCCTGTAATCAAGGACCTCGTAGTAAACCGTTCGGCTTACGACCAGATTTTGCAGGCAGGAGGTTTTGTATCGGTTCGTACCAACTCGGTACCTGACGGAAACGCTATTCCAATTCCTCAGGCAGATGCAGACGAGTCTATGGATGCAGCGGCTTGCGTAGGTTGTGGTGCTTGTGCTGCAACTTGTAAGAATGGTTCGGCAATGCTCTTTGTTGCTGCTCGTGTATCTTCGCTTGCGAAGTTGCCACAGGGTAAGGTTGAGGGCGCACGCCGTGCAAAGGCTATGGTTGCAAAGATGGACGAGCTCGGCTTTGGTAACTGTACCAATACAGGAGCTTGCCAGGCAGAGTGTCCAAAGCAGATTAGCATTGCTCACATTGCTCGCTTGAATCGTGAGTTCTTGGCTGCGAAGTTGGAGGACTAAAATAAAAACCGTCTAACGAGGTAATTTTTGCGTTACGCTTCGGTCGTTGAGCTCCTCACATACGCCAAGTATGCTGCGGGCTCAACGCCTTGCAAGCCTTAAAATTCCTCTCGTTATACAATTTTTAGACCTTATATAAATGATGGGGGTGTTCCAATAAAAAGAATACCCCCTTCTTTCAAAGAAAAACTAATTCTGCATTCTGCATTTTGCATTTTGCATTCTGAATTTTGCTTATGCGTCGTCTGCTAACCCTCTTTGTTGCACTTTTCTCCTGCTTTGTGGCGTGGGGACAAGGTGCTGTGGTTAGTGGTCGATTTTTTGATGCCGACACGAAAGAGGGAGTTGTGGGTGCCATTATCGAGGTTACCTCACCGAAGGACTCGCTCTTCCGTAGGCACTATACCACCGGCTATGGTGGTTACTTCAAGACTCCGCCACTTCCGCGCGGAGAGTATAAGCTTACAACCACATTTCTCGGCTACAAAGAGTATGTACGCAACTTTAAGGTCGATGCTCTACCTGTCAATCTCAGCGATATGGCGATGCAGCAGGGGGCGATAGATGTCGGCTTGGTTGTCAAGGAGGTTGTTGTTCCTCGTGCTCAGATTATGGGCGATACCATATCGTATAAGGCCTCTCAATTCAAGGTTGCAGCGGATGCCGAACTCGAAACCTTGTTGCGTAAGTTGCCTGGTATATCCATCAACAATGGCGTTATATCGGCACAAGGTGAGAGGGTAACAAAGATTTATGTCGATAACGAGGAGTTTTTCGGAGGAAATATCCAACAAGTTTTGCAGAGTATCCCTGCGCAAGCGGTGGAGAGTATAGAGGTATATAACCGTATGAGCGAGGCGTCGCAGATTACGGGAGTAGATGACGGAGATGGTGGAAAGGTTATCAATATTATCACAAAGAGCTCCCTCTCGCATAGCGAATTTGGAAAGATGCACGCCTCGGGCGGATTGGGCTACGATAGAACCCCGGCTCGTTCGCAGATGGGCGTCTATAACGATAAGTTGCTTGGTCGCTACTCGGTAGGAGGTGCAATGAATGTCTTTCGCGACGATATGCGCCTTACTTTTATGGCGTTGGCTAACAACATCAACAAACAAAACTTGTCTGACGAGGGAATTTCGATGTCGGGCTCGACAAATCGTACGAATGCATCATCGTCGTTCTCGGTAAATCGCCAGTCGGGAGTTGCGGCATCGGAGCTTTTTGCCGTGAGTTACTCGGATAGATGGGGCAAGCGCAACAGGGCAAAGTTCGATGGAAACATCTTCTTCAACCATAGCAATACCCAAAATCAATTTACGGTGGATCGTTGGTACAATGCTCCGTCGAAGATAGATACAATTCACTACGACCAATTCTCGAACCCGAACAATCTAAATTTCCGTTTTCGTGGTCGCTTGGAGTGGAAGGTGGCAAAGCGACAGCGCCTCTACCTTACGCCGACCTACCGTTACACGAATAACTTTTCGATAAATAGGCAGGATACCACCTCTATGCGTCTGCCAGGCTCGGAGTCGGGTGTGCGCTACTATCCGAGTTATAATGAGGGTCGCTCCATCGGGCACAATGCCGGCTTGTACGCACAATATTCGTACAAGTTCTTGAAACATGGTAGAGTGTTGCTTGTGGTGGCAGATCTCTCGCATAGTGAGAACGATAATTGGCGTAATTATGAATCGTACTCAGGTCCATTGGCCACCGAGGCGGAGCGTAGAGAGCAGAATAAATACTCCTACTCTCGCAACTTCAACTACAACCGTACGACAACCCTACGCGTCAATCCTACCTTCCGCGAAAGACTGAGTCGCTATACGACTCTCAACATATCGTACAACTTCCAATATCAGATGCGCGATAGGGATGTGTTGAACTTTACAACCGATGAAACCTACAAACCGCTGATGGAGAAGATTAAGCCGAAGAGCTCTTCGTCGTACGAGGGCGAGTATCTCTTCCACGAGGCGAGTGTGGGTATGCGCTACGGCAAGGGCAAGAAGTGGGTGTCGCTCAACCTGCGCTATCGCAATAGCGAACTTACGACGACTAATTTGTGGGCAACTGAGAATGCGAGGATCTCTCGTCGTTTCGACAACTACCTCTACAACCTGACGGTGAATATCGCTTCGAGTGGTAAGCATAGTATGCGTATGGCTCTTAACTCGAAGATGCGAGTGCCGGGTATATGGTCGCTTATTGACATCTATAATGTCAATAACTCTTCGTATTTATCGGTTGGAAATCCCAACTTGGTACCTGCGCAGGAGCACAATGCCTTTATTCGCTACACAAATGTTTCGTCGCGCTTTGGTACAACCTTTATGATAATGGCCAAGGCGGAGTATGTGGATAAGTATATGGGTACGAAGATTATCTACAACCCTGGAAAAATCGAACTGCCCGACTATATTCTGCCTGATGGCACAATGCATAAGGCGACCTATAATCCTATGCAACTTACGCAGCAGGTTAATCTCGACGGCTATTGGTCGAGTGAGTTCCGCACTTCGTTGGGCTTGCCGTTAAAGCATCTTCGTTCCAACTTGAACTTTGTGCTGGGAGGTACCTACTCGAATATTCCGATGGAGATTGTCGATGGCGAGAAACTCGCTCAGAACAACATTCCGGTTATCGATGAGAATGGGCGTTTCTCGGTGCGAGGCGAGAATATTATGATGCATAATGCTGGTGCTTATGCACAGGTTACCTTGGGCAGTAATATCTCCGAGAATGTCGATTTTACACTCACTTGGCGAGGAAATTACAGTTACAACAATAGCACCCTCTCCGACTACAATAACCAATACTTTATGCACTATGTGCGAGGAAATATCAAGGCGGTGCTACCATTGGGCTTTACCATCACTTCGTCTGTGAATTTCACTCACTTTATGGTCTTCACTCACAACTTCAACGACCTCTTTACTCTGTGGAATATCTCGCTTGGAAAGAAGGTGCTGAATGGTCTTGGCGAGGTGGAGTTGTGTGTGGATGATGTGCTCAACCAGAACACCTCATTTGGTCGTTATGTGATAGCAAACTATTCGCAGTTGCGCTATAATACGGTGCTTGGTCGTACCTACCTTGTGCGATTTACATATAACCTCCGCAGCCTTGGTGGTCAGCAACGACGCAACAAGTCACTCAATATTCCGCAAGACCCTCTTGGCGATGTGCAGTCGCGCCTTGACGCACTACGCTTCTAATAGCATGGGATTATCTGTTGCATAGAGGCTGCAATCTATCGATAAGTTCTTGTCCGAGGGCGGACTTCTTCTCGATATGTTGCAGAGTGGCGCATACAAACGGGTTATTCTCGAAATCGCCACGAACCTGCTCAAAGTCTATATCCTTAACTTCGCGAGAGCCATCTACTCCAAAGCCTGTGCGAGAAGCTAATGAGAACTCCTTTCGAGCATCTTCGTAAATCATCTTGTCGAGCCATACAACGGCCTCTCGCCACTGATTGACAATGGATATTATGTCAGCAGCAGTAATCTTTTCAGGTGCGATACCATAGAACTCCTCAATATGGTCGTAGACCCAACTCCACTCGTAGGTGTAGTAGTTGTTGTACATACGCTCCCACTCAGCATTTATCTCTTTCAGTCGGGCGGTCTTGCCACTCTCTATGTCGACTATCAACTTCTCGATTTCGTTCTTTGGTGCAATGAGTCCCGAAACATCTGCCCATTCGCCTACTCCAATCGTGGTGTCGGGGCGTAGTCGCTGACGGATATCCTCGTCAGAGGTGGGTTGCAACCCCTCCAACCTCTTGATTATGGAGTTGCCCATAAACTTGTGTGTTCCAACCTCGTAGAAGCGTATTCCGTTACGAAGCGAAGAGTTCTTGATTTTTGCACTATGGAACGAGTAAATATCCGAGAGCTCTCCGCTGGCGCGTTGCAACCCTTTTAGGATTTCACGACCTTTGAGCATCTTCTGCACCGTGTAGGGGCTAAGGTGGTTGTAATTTATCAGGTCGAGTCTATTCGGGTCGGTGCGGCGGTCGCGCTTTGGCCACTTCTGCACATCTCGAATAGTGCCCACCGAACGAAGATTTACACCGGGCACGAGGTGTGTGGTGTTGTTTTGCTCGATGAGGTATGAGAATGGCAGATTTGTGGTGTCGGAGTTGCTGACATGGCGTCCCATAACCAACGAAAAGGCTCCCACGCGAGAAGGCCAAAGGATATACGAGTTGGAGGTAGTCTTTGCACCTCGCTCCAATGTTCCTTGGTGAATAGGTCCCAACTTATACATGTGGTTGCTCTGGTTTGAGCCCGAACCTGCATTCATAAACGAGAACATTCCGGCGATAAGGAGTGTTGATTTGTGATGCGTTACTGTATATGGACCGGCAAAAATAGCACATGCCTCACCATTCTCTCCTTGGCAGTTGCTGAAAAAGAGCGAATCCGAAGCGGAGTAGTTGTGTCCGAGTTCGCACGCCTGACCCACGAAGCAATTACTCAGAGTGGCACCACTATCTATCTTTGCACCACTCGAAACTATAAAGTTGTTGCATATAACACCATTGCCTATATATACAGGGGCATTCTCGTTGCTGTTGATGCTGCCGTTTGAGAGTAGATTGACACCCTCCATACGACAATAATCACCTATGCGCACCCCCTTGATAACACCTGCGTTCGATATTACAACCTTTTTGCCGATTGTACCCATTTCGGAGGCGTGTTTGTTGGCGTAATATAGTGCAATCTCTCGCAACTGACTGATAAGTTGTGGGCGGTGACGATAGAGTGCCATGATGTAGGCGGTATGCGCCGATAGTTTGTCGGTTATTACCACTTCGCGACCACCCGTTTCGTTGAGTACGGCAACCTCTACACCATTGCCAAAATAGGATTTTCCATCTACGACAATAAGGTCGCAGTTGTCAATTATAGAGCCCTCACCTATTGTATAATTAGCAATATAGTTGTTGATGTTCTCGATAAGACAGTTATCACCGATGCTGACATTGTGTAGCGCAGCATTTCGAATGCCCGAATGCATCTTTATGCCCCCTTCGCGCACGAATGACTCGGAGAATATGCCGAGCTTTATGTTGCCCGAAAAACGGACATTGTGAATGTGGTCCGTCGTGAAATCGGGATGGACCTCTATCTGTTCCCAACTCTCTGCACGACATAGTTGTGCTTTAAGTTGCAATATCTCCTCTTCGGTCAGTCTTCTGAAACTCATCATTATGGTGTGTTATAGAGTTAAAATATCTCCCAACGCCTCGAACAAAACAACTCTATCTTCTACTGCGTTGATTGCGGTTGGGAATATTATGTGTAGCGAGTCTCCGCTACGCTTTTTATCTCCTTTTATAGCGTCGAGCAACTGCTTGCGCTCGACGGGTAGGGTGGTGTCAAAGCCATATTTGTTTAGTATGGCAAAGATGCGTTCTGCGCTCTCCTTGTTGATGAGATTTTGTGAGAGTGCCGAGTTTGTGATATGGCGAAGTCCCATTGCCACAGCCTCGCCATGCGATAATTTAGCGGAACACTTCTCGATGGCATGAGCGATTGTATGTCCGAGGTTGAGGATACGGCGATGACCACCTTCTCGTTCATCTTCGGCTACTACCAAAGCCTTGACCTTCACCGAACGAGTTATAACCTCGTCGAGGAGTTTTTCATCTTTGCGTAACTCTTCAAACGAACTGTTTTCCAGAAGTTCGAATAACTCTCTATCTCCCAAAATAGCCGTCTTGATAACCTCTGCCAAACCGGCGCGAAATTCGCGGTCGGAGAGTGTGTGTAGCAGAGCAACATCGCAAATTACAAATCGGGGTTGCGAGAATGTACCGACCATATTCTTGAAACCTCCCACATTTACACCATTCTTTCCGCCCACCGATGCATCTACCGAGCCGAGTAGGGTGGTGGTCACGAAGCCAAACTCCACGCCACGCATATAGGTCGAAGCGACAAAGCCTGCCACATCGGTTACGATACCTCCTCCAATGCCGAGAACAAATGTCGAACGGTCGGCACCCAGATCTATCAACTTGCGGTATATTTCATCTGTCGTAGCGAGACTTTTAGCCTGCTCGCCTTGTCCTATAAGGATGTGCTCGTAGGGTGCGATAAGGTCGTGGTGGGTGCGGTCTATGTTGCTATCCGAGATAACGATGATTCGTTTTTTGGGTAACAACTCCTTCAATAATTGCTCTACACTACCTACATAGACACGACTTCCGTTCGTGACATCTATCTGCTTAACCATAAATTTCCTAACGATAAAGTTTTACAAATGTAGCAATTTTCCGATTAAAATTAGTAATTTTGCGCATTATTTCGAAAAAACAGCGTGATAGTATGCAAAAACTACGCAATATAGCAATTATAGCCCATGTCGACCACGGAAAGACAACCTTGGTCGATAAGATGATTTTGGCGGGCAATCTTCTTCGCGAGCCATCGAAGACGGGCGATTTGGTACTCGATAACAACGACTTGGAGCGAGAGCGTGGTATCACCATTCTCTCGAAGAATGTATCGGTAATCTACAAGGATTACAAGATTAACATTATTGATACCCCGGGCCACGCTGACTTTGGTGGCGAGGTGGAGCGTGTGTTGAATATGTGCGACGGCGTGTTGCTCTTGGTAGATGCCTTCGAGGGCACTATGCCACAGACTCGCTTCGTGTTGCAGAAGGCTCTATCGCTCGGCAAAAAGCCTATCGTTGTAATCAACAAGGTCGATAAACCAAACTGTCGCCCAGAGGTTGTGAACGAGCAGGTATTCGACCTGATGTTTACGCTCGATGCAACGGAGGAGCAGTTGGACTACAAGACAATTTACGGCTCGGCAAAGCAGGGCTGGATGTCGCATAAGTGGAACGAGAAGACCGATAGCATTGTTCCATTGCTCGATGCTATTATCGACGAGATTCCAGAGCCAGCAACCACCGAGGGTACTCCGCAGTTATTGGTCACTTCGCTCGAATACTCATCGTATATTGGTCGTATTGCCGTGGGAAAACTCACCCGTGGAACGCTTGTAAATGGTCAGAATGTAACCCTTGCAAAGCGTGATGGCAAGACGATGGTCAAGACCAAGATTAAGGACTTGATGGTGTTCGACGGACTCGGCAAGACGAAGGTCGAGAAGGTTGAATGTGGCGAGATTTGCGCTTTGGTCGGAATCGAGGGCTTCGAGATTGGCGATACAATCTGCGACGCAGAGAACCCTGAACCGCTGCCACCAATCAAGATTGACGAGCCTACGATGTCGATGCTCTTTACAATCAACAACTCGCCATTCTTCGGTAAAGACGGCAAGTATGTAACCTCCCGCCACATCAAGGAGCGTCTGGATAGCGAGTTGGAGAAGAATTTGGCTCTCCGCGTAGAGCAAGGTCAGAATGCCGATTCATTCATTGTCTATGGTCGTGGTGTGTTGCACCTCTCGGTGTTGGTCGAGACTATGCGTCGTGAGGGTTACGAGTTGCAGGTGGGACAACCAAAGGTTATCATCAAGGAGATAGATGGCGTGAAGTGCGAGCCTATCGAGGAGATGACTGTCGATTGCCCTGAGGAGTGTGCTGGTACGGTAATCGAGCTTACAACGCGTCGTAAGGGTACTCTTACCAATATGGAGTCGGCAAATGGTCGCACCCGCTTGGAGTTCGATATCCCTTCACGCGGAATTATCGGTCTGCGCTCGAATATGCTTACAGCCACTGCGGGCGAGGCTATTATGTCGCACCGCTTGCGCGCTTTCGAGCCTTATGTGGGTGATATTGATATGCGCACCAATGGTTCGATTATCGCTTCGGAGACAGGTATGGCGTATGCCTATTCGATTGATAAGTTGCAAGATAGAGGTCGCTTCTTCATTTCACCAATGGAGGAGGTCTATATGGGCCAAGTAATAGGCGAACATACTCGTAGCAACGATATTACTGTGAATGTCTGCAAGGCAAAGCAACTTACCAATATGCGAGCTTCGGGCTCTGACGATAAGGCGGTGATTGTTCCGCCAAAAATCTTCTCGTTGGAGGAGGCGTTGGAGTATATCAAGGAGGACGAGTATGTGGAGGTTACTCCTCACTCGATGCGTTTGCGCAAGATTCTTTTGAATGAGGTAGACCGCAAACGAGCATCGAAGTAAAAATTGTTTTCTATATGAAGTTGCTTAAAGAGCGTATTCTGAGCGAGGGAAAGTGCTTTCCGGGTGGCATTTTGAAGGTTGATAACTTTATCAATCATCAGATGGACCCTGTGCTTATGCGCGAAATGGCAAAAGAACTTGCTACGCGATTTGCAGAGCACAAAATCAACAAGGTGATGACCATCGAGGCGAGCGGTATTGCCCCGGCTATTATGGTTGGCGACTATCTTAATGTCCCCGTTCTCTTTGCGAAAAAGGCGATACCGAGTACGATGGAGAATATGTTGGTTACGGAGGTGTTCTCTTTTACAAAGAATCGCGCATATTCGATAAGCGTCAGTGGCGACTATCTGACCAAAGACGATAGAGTACTGTTTATCGACGACTTTCTTGCTAACGGAAATGCCGCGTTGGGAATAATTGACCTTGTTGGGCAGGCCGGAGCCAAATTGGAGGGTATGGGCTTCCTAATCGAGAAGGGCTTTCAGAGTGGAGGTGCAGTATTGCGAAGTCGAGGTATTCATGTCGAATCGCTTGCTATCATAGATAGTCTTGACAACTGCACAATAACATTTAAGTAATATAAAACACCCCAAAAGCATTTTTGGGGTGTTTTGTTACAAGATAGCAGGTAATCTACTAAATTTTTGCAACTCTGCGCTCATGGCGACCTCCCTCAAACTCGGTCGTGAGCCACTCGTTGAGAATAGCCAAAGCCTCCTCATTCGAGATAAATCGTGCCGGCAAGACAAGCACATTGCTGTCGTTGTGAAGGCGTGTCATGTGGGCAATCTCCGGAATCCAGCAGAGCGCAGCGCGAACCTTTGCATGCTTATTTAGAGACATAGCCATACCTTCGCCCGAACCGCAAATGCCGATAGCGCGCGGGAATTCTCCATTTTCGAGAGCCTCTGCCATAGGGTGGGCAAAATCGGGGTAGTCGCAGCTCTCCTCCGAGTTGCAACCAAAGTCGAACACCTCGAAACCCTTTGCCGAGAGAAAACCTGTCAAAAACTCCTTCAAGTCGTAGCCTGCATGGTCGCAGCAGATACCAATTTTGTTCATAGTTCTATTTTGTGTTAGATTTGTTCTTTCGTTCTACAAATATACGAATTATTTGTATATTTGCCACGCAATGAGAATATTTTTAATCATCGTAGGCTCAGTTTCGTTGGTGCTTGGCGTCTTAGGTATGTTTTTACCTATGTTGCCCACCACGCCATTTTTGCTTTTGTCCGCTGCGGCGTGGGTTAAGGCGTCGCCATCGCTTTACGAATGGCTTACCAACCATAAAGTTTTTGGCGAGTATATCCGCAATTTCCGCGAACATCGTGCCATACCATTGCGTGTGAAGATTGTTTCGGTGTCACTTGTTTGGCTCACAATAGGTTACTGCATCTTTGCGGTGGTCGATGAGTGGTGGTGGGCACAACTACTTATGGCGCTGCTTGCCACAGCCATTTCGTGGCATATCCTCTCGTTCAACACCTTAAAGAAGGAATAATAGGAAAAGAATTTCTATCGCTAAAAGAGGCTGTCGCAACTCAACTCTGTTGGACAGCCTCTTCTCTTGCTATTTGATGTGTACGAGGTTGCAAGCTCCTCTAAAACCAGCACGGGTGCTATACTGCTTTGCCGTAGGCGAGAACTGCGTTGCGCTGTTGATGTGAATGTGCCCACACAAGACACCCTTCAACAATCTCTGCTTTTTGAGCCATTTGCAGAATTTGAGCGTTGTCTTGTCGGCTCGTTGTTGTACATTTCGATTTTTCCACTCCTCACCTGCTGGTCGCTCCTTGTGGCTATATGCCTCAGTAACATAGTGTGGAGCGCCAACCAAGCCTGCCGCCTTGCTCTTGTTGCCCTTCTGTATAAGTTCGCATAACTCGGGTGTGTAGAGTGGGTTGTGGCATAGCATGATAATTGGTAGCCCCCTCTTTACCTCGGTCTTCATTTTGGCAAACTGCTCCTTCGAGAACTTGTAATAGCCGTTGTCTAAGGCTACGAAATCCACACCATTTACCACCTTTGAGTAGAATGTTAAGTCGTTGGGATAAACAGCTTGTACCTTGTCGTAGCTCTGCGCACGGTAGGCATCATCCTCCTTTGCCTCGCCCACATAGAGCGAGAAGTCGTGGTTTCCGGTTGCAAGGATCCATTCGCCTTGGCTGAAAACTCGCTTTGCAGCATCGAGGTTTGCCTGGCTCACGAAATCCATCATATCACCCGTGTGAACAATCGGGAGATTATTTTCGATGGCATAGTTGCGCTGTGCAATGATGATAGGCTCGGGGTTACGCATCTTCTTTGCTCGTCGAGCCGCCAACTTCGCCTTGCGTTCGGTGTCACGATGGTCGGCATACACCAAGTGCGAGTCCGAGATGTGAAGTACCGAAAATGGCTTCTCTACACCAACCTCAATCTCGATCTTCTGAATTTTGATTGTAACGCCTTCGTGAGTATAGCTCTGTGTCTGAGCAGACACGCTTGTTGCAAAAAAGATTGCAACAAGCGTGTAGAGCCCACATAATATGGTCTTAATATTTCTCATATTTTGTTGGTTTAGTGACAGTGGCAATCGCCCTCACCGCAGTGGTGCTCCTCACCGCAACCCTCGCAGCCGTCGCCGCAGTGGTCGTGGTCGCAACCGCACGAGCAACCGCCCTTTGGAGCCAAATCCTCAGGAGTAACATCGCGTACCTCTACAACCTCAACATCGAAGTTCAAGGTCTTGCCAGCCATAGGGTGGTTGAAGTCCATCATAATGGTCTCCTCCTTAACCTCCTTGATGATACCGTTCATACGGTGTCCCTCGGCGTCGCTCATAGGTACTACATTGCCTACGAAGAGCATCTCCTCGACAACCTTGCCGTCAATCATAAAGATTGTCTTTGGCAACTCAACGATAGCCTCAGCGATAATCTCGCCATAGCCATCCTTTGGCTCAAAAGTGAACGAAACCTTATCGCCTGGCTCCTTGCCGATGAGTGCGCCCTCGAACTTAGGGAGCAACATACCTGCACCACATACAAATTCGAGTGGCTGTCCCTCTGGATTCTTGTCAGCCACCTGACCATCAACGGTAAGAGTATAGTTTACCGCTACAAATTTTGTGTTTTCTACTTTCATAATTTTATAATATTTAAGTTGTTACTATTCTGTAAAGTTGCTATTCTATTGTTATGTCGTACCGAGTAGAGGATTATGAAAGTGAAAATTATTCAGCCTTGACATTCCCCCTAAATCCCCCTTTGACAAAGGGGGACTTGTCGCTACGCTCCATTAACTATCTATAATATTTAAGTTGTTACTATTCCTTAACGCTTTTAGTTCTGCAAAATTAAGAATTAAAAATTAAAAAGCAAAAAGGTCGAGAATTCTCGACCTTTGTTTTCCGCTTTCCGCTTTCCGTTTTCTGTTTTCCGTTTATTCCACCTTTTTCCAGTAGCGTGAGAGCGAGATTGGACCCAACGAACCCTTTACGCGCAAGGTCTGCTCATCATCGAATGAGCACTCAACCTTGTAGGTCTTGCCATTAATTGGCTTGTAAACTGTTCCACCACCCCAAACACTCTTCTCGGCATTGTAGCGAACACCCTTAACAATCACAACTTGGTCTGCTGGTACTTTGCGAAGTTCCGGATTTGGATTTTTAACATCCATCTTGCGAGTTCCATCGGCATTGTTAGGCTCCGAAAGCCAGATAATCTGTCCTTGGTAGGTGCCGTCCTCGCACTTTGTGAAGCGCACTTTCGACTGGCGTCCCTCCTCCTCAACTTTGTAAACGCCAACGATTTTGTCGGCTGCATCCTGAGCAAATGCGCTTACCGAAAAGAGCATAGCAAGCGTGCAAACGCCCAACTTGAAAAGATTTTTCATACCTATAAATAGTTTTATTTGCAGGGCAAATATATAAAAAATATGGGTAGTTATCGTTTTTTGTCGGATAACCACCCATAAATTCGGTATTTTTACCTACGACTATTCTTCGTTTTTGCAAACAAGGTTGCGGTCGCCATAGCCGTTGTCAATCTTTGTAACATAAGGGAAGAACTTCGAGCGAGCCACCCAAGGCAATGGGAATACCGCCTCGTGGCGAGAGTATGGGTGCGACCACTCGCCAGCCAACTCCTCGGCAATATGTGGTGCATTTGCCACCACATTGTCCGCCTCGCCATTTATCTTCTCCGCCTCACGCTTAATCTGCACCAACGCCTCGATAAAGCGATCCATCTCCTCCTTTGGCTCCGACTCGGTAGGCTCCACCATCAGCGTTTCGTGCACAGGGAACGAGAGGGTTGGGGCGTGGAAACCGTAGTCCATCAATCGGTGGGCAACATCGCCACAATCTACGCCGTAGTCACGCTTGAAGTTTGTCAAATCGAGAATCATCTCGTGACCTACTCTGCCCGTCTCGCCCGAGTAGTAGGTGCGGAACTCGTGCTTGATTGCCGATGCCATATAGTTGGCATTCACGATAGCCATCTCGGTAGCCTTGCGCAACCCCTCTTCGCCGAGCATCTTGATATAGCCATAGGTTATCGGCAATAACAGAGCCGAGCCCCAAGGCGATGACGATACGGCAGTGATACCCTCCTCGCCACCGGTAGGAACAACCGAGTGCGATGGGAGGAATGGTGCGAGATGCGAAGCCACGCAGATTGGGCCAACACCCGGACCACCACCTCCGTGAGGCATTGCAAAGGTCTTATGGAGGTTGAGGTGGCAGACATCGGCACCGATAAAGCCAGGGTTGGTCAAGCCCACCTGTGCATTCATATTTGCTCCGTCCATATAGACCTCGCCACCTGCATCGTGGATAGTGTCTACAATTTCACGAATACGGCTCTCGAATACGCCGTGAGTCGAAGGGTAGGTTACCATCAAGGCGCACAACTCCGAGGAGTACTGCTCCGCCTTTGCCTTCAAATCCTCGACATCTATATTGCCGTGCTCGTCACACGCTACGGTTACAATCTTCATTCCCGCCATTGCTGCCGATGCAGGGTTTGTACCGTGAGCCGATGCAGGGATAAGCACCACATTACGATAGCCCTGATTGCGACTCTGGTGGTATGCACGGATAACCATCAAGCCCGAATATTCGCCCGCAGCACCCGAATTTGGTTGTACCGAGCAAGCGGCAAAGCCTGTAATAGTTGCCAAGTCGCGCTCCAACTCCTCGATGAGGGCGGTATAGCCCTCTCGTTGGTCGGCAGGTGCAAATGGGTGGATGTTCTGGAAGCCCGACAATGAGAGTGGCTGCATCAAAGCAGCGGCATTCAACTTCATTGTGCAAGAGCCGAGCGAAATCATCGAGTTTGCCAACGAAATATCTCGCAACTCCAACTGCTTGATATAGCGCATCAACTCGCTCTCCGAGCGATATCGATTGAATACAGGCTCGGTGAGGTATGCCGACTTGCGCTCCATAAAGTGTTGTGGTTCGGTAATGTGGGCAACCTTCTTCATCTTCTTGCCCTTTGCCTCGGCAAAGATTGCGATAACCTCCTCAACCTCGGCAGGCGTTGTAACATCGTCGAATGACAATCGAACACGGAACTCCGATGGGTAATAGAGGTTTATGCGATGCTCCTCGGCTATCGACTCCACAACCGAGGCCTCCGCCTCGATATCGAGCGTGTCGAAGAAGTTTTTGTTTGTCAATTTATATCCCAAAGCCTCAATAGCCTTTGCTGCGGTCAGAGCCGAGAGGTGTGCGGTCAATGCAGCACGGTGCAATCCCTCTGCGCCATTATATACGCAGTGGAAACCGACAATCGAAGCCATTAAAGCCGATGCGGTACAGATGTTCGATGTAGCACGCTCACGCTTGATATGTTGCTCACGCATCTGCAATGCCATACGCAAAGCACGACGACCAAGTCTATCCACCGAAACACCGATAATACGGCCCGGCATATTGCGCTTGAACGCCTCCTTTGTAGCCATATAACCAGCCGACGGACCACCAAAGCCCATCGGACAACCCAAACGCTGGGTAGTACCTATGGCAATATCTGCGCCCCACTCTCCCGGCGATGCAAGAAGTGCCAACGAGAGCAAATCTGCATCGGCAGTTACGAGTGCACCTACTGCGTGAGCCGCAGCGACAAAGTCCGAATAGTCACGCACCTCGCCATTTGCGGCAGGGTACTGCACAATCGCACCAAACTCCTTACCTGTAAAGGTGTAGTCGGCAAAGTTATCTACGATAAGTTCGATGCCGAATGGCTCACTGCGAGTGAGCAGCACATCGAGTGTCTGCGGAAATATATTTTCATCTACGAAGAGGAGGTTGCGGCCCTCCTTCACCGCCTCGCGTGAGCGAAGAGCGAACATCATAGCCATAGCCTCGGCTGCGGCAGTGCCCTCGTCGAGCAACGAGCAGTTGGCAATCTCCATTCCCGTAAGCGAGATAATTGCTGTCTGGTAATTCAATAGAGCCTCCAAACGACCTTGCGAAATCTCCGCTTGATATGGGGTGTAGGAGGTGTACCACGCAGGATTCTCGAAGACATTGCGCATAATGGCAGCCGACGAGGCATTAGGGTAGTAACCCATACCGATAAACGAGCGGAACTGCTGGTTGCGAGATGCCAACTCCTCGATATGCTGTGCAAATTCGTACTCACTCAAAGGCTCCGAGAGTTCGAGCGGAGCATTCAGACGAATATCCGAAGGGATAACCTGCGAGATAAGTTCATCTACCGAGCCGACACCGATAGTGTTGAGCATCGCTTTCAGAGTATCGGCATTACTGCAACCGATGTGTCTATTTACAAATTTATCAAACATAGTTTATGAAGTTTTAAGTATTTTCAATTACTACAAAAATAGTAAAAAGTTGCAAACTTTTCAATCAAAAAGATAAAAAAATAGGGCAAAAAGTCAAATTGTGTATGAATGTTGTTCTCTTAATCAGAATTTCCTAAATTTGCATTATGACAAAATATAGATTACATAAGGTTGCCACCAAAGACGATGCCGAAGTGTGGCTGCACCTCGACCGCAATATATACAAGGACTGCCCATATTGGGTGTGTCCGCTTGATGAGGATATCGAGAAGGTCTTCGATGCGGAGCGCAACCACCTCTTCGAGGGTGGCGAGGCGGTGCGTTGGATAGCCCTCGATGATGAGGGCAAGGCGGTAGGCCGTATCGCTGCCTTCTGCAACCGTGAGCAGGCGAAAATAACCGAAAATATGGGTTGTTGTGGCTTCTTCGAGTCGATTGATAATCAAGAGGTTGCAAATCTGCTCTTCGATGCAGCGAAGGAGTGGCTCGCTGATAGAGGTTTAGAGGGTATGGATGGTCCCGTAAACTTCGGCTCACGCGATTCGTGGTGGGGCCTATTGGTCGAGGGTTTCGAGTACCAACCACTCTACGGAAACCCCTACCATCTGCCATACTATAAGGCGTTGTTCGAGAACTATGGTTTTCAAAATTACTTTAATCAAAACTCCTACATTTGGCGTGCCGAGGGTGGTGTGTTGAGCGAAATTGCGCTCGAAAAGGCGCATCGCGTACTCGCAAACCCCGACTACCAAATTCGAGATATGGGCAATACCAACCTCTCGGTAGCAGCCGAGCAGTTGCGCACCATCTATAACAAGGCGTGGTCGCTCTTTACGGGCGTTAAGCCGATGACGAGTGACGAGGCGCAGAAGCTGATGCGCACTTTGCGACCAATTATAGACCGAGAACTGATATATTTCGCCTACCACAACGGCGAGCCGATAGGTTTCTTCGTTATGGTGCCCGACCTCAACCGCATAATTGGCAAGTTCAAAGGTAAGTTCGGCTTGTGGCAAAAGTTGCAGTTGATGTGGGATTTGAAGGTGCGCCACTCGTGCGATAGAGCCTTCGGAATAATTTTCGGCATAACACCCGAATTTCAGGGCAAAGGTATTGAGAGCGCCATTATGACCTATATCCTCAAAAATTATGTGCAAAAGGGGCTCTGTCCATACAAGTCGTTTGAGTTTGCGTGGATTGGCGACTTCAACCCCGTAATGAACAGAATGATAGAGCGTTATGTCTGCGCCTCGAAACACAAGATGCACACGACCTATCGCTACCTTTTTGACCGCACACGCCCATTTGAGCGCTGCCCACGATTGGGCTTCAAAAGACCGGAGAAGTAATAGACTTTTAGCCCTTGGCTTTTTTTAGGGAGATTAGAGAAATTAGGGAGTTTAGCGAAAGAATTCTCCCTAAACTCTTTAAATTCCCTACACGCCCTACCGCCGGGTATCGTTTTGATAGTTATGAGGGTGCGGGGAGCGTTTTTAGCTTCTAGCCAAAAATTTATTTTTGATAGTTATGATTTTGTGAACATTTTTTTAATTCAAGCATTGCCCCAAAAGGTATAATACTAACAGACAAAATGACGTATGTGGTGAACTATGCAGTTACCTCATACGCCACTTGTTTGCAAAAGAAGAGAAAAATGCCTATTATAATTATGTCAATATGTGATGTAAATTAGTAAATCTTATCTTGAACTAATCGAATTAATTTGGATGCATTTCCAGAACTAGTCATCATATTTGGAAGCATGATATAATTTGTATTATTGCCACCTTGAATTGCGTACACACCAAACGGAATCACCAAGCCACTACTATGTCGATAGTAACTTCCATACCTTGTCGATTGTCGCAATAAAGTTCTGATTTCCGACTCTGTTGGTAAACGCCAATTTTCACGATATGTTACATTACGATATGCAATGCCTTGGTCATAGGGATTATTCGAACCTTCATTTGTCGAAGCCCAAAGAAGACCATTCGCCCAGACGCCCTTGCCACAAGCAACTAAACTATTTTGCTGATTGATAGATGCTCGATGTGCTGCAGCCCTTTGTTCTGCTCTAAACTCTTCTTCTATAGCTTGTCTAGTCCTCTCAGCTACTGCTTGGTCCTGCTGTTCCCGAATGGACATTCCTGTACTAACTAATCGTAATATGCCATTTCTGTGTGAGGTTGAGAGATAAATACCATCTCCCAAGCCGCACTTATCGGCATAATTTTCCATTAACTGGAGCTCGTTTGCGTTAGGGACTCGCCAATTATTACGCCCATGTAAGCCTTGGCGGTTAATTTGTGAAATAATATCATTAGGACCACTAGTATATGTACCTAAATCTTCGGGGTATACCCATAAAAAGCCTTGTAGGCAAATAGGAGCAGGCAATTTGCGCGGATATCTCCGAGGCTGAGGCTTTTCGATATAGATTGGTCGGTACTTGATTATATACTCTTTTTTCTCAATAACAGGTTGATTGTTAATGACAATAGTGTTTTGATTGATATTCTGATTTACATTTTGATTGATATTCTGTCCGTGGCATAAATCTACTATAGACATAAGGAAGAATAGAAAAATTGAGAATTTAAGCATAATGTAGTTTAATTTAGAATTCATGATAATCACACCTAGCTCTATTATTA
Source organism: Alistipes sp. (assembly GCA_045633465.1). Classification (GTDB taxonomy): domain Bacteria; phylum Bacteroidota; class Bacteroidia; order Bacteroidales; family Rikenellaceae; genus Alistipes. Next base: position 25,282 of record JAZQYJ010000114.1, on the reverse strand, counting down.
AGTTCAAAGCACTTTTCCCCATCAAAGCTTCCATCAGGATTGATTTTTCGCAAATTGCTTGTTCCACTGCAATCGATCCAGCCTTTCGCAATTTGTCCTCGCACATCACCCAGATATGCTCTTTTAATTTCTTCACAAAGCCACCCGCCAGAAATACAATAACCTGATAAAACGACTGCGCTATTATCTGCATATTCATGGTCCAATAAGACACTGCTTATATGTTTATATGTTGGACCAGACAATCCTTTACCTGGGCTTCGGAGATTTTTGTAGTCTGTCCAATACACACCAATACTAGACAGAGTGTATGTTGCGTAATGATTACCACTGCTATTATTATACTTGTCAATTGCTGTAATTACTCCACTAGACGACCATGATATTTTATAAAAATAACTCTCTCCTTTATAATCAGATAAACGCCCATTAATATAGGTTCCCTGTTCAGTTCGAATGGGATTTTCGCTTGTCCTGACACGGCTTCCCCATTGCGATTCTGTACTATACCAACAATATTGGATAGTTGCATTCCTGGCAGAAGTCAAATATACAGGAATGTTAACATCTCCAATTGCTTTATATAGCAAGGTGCTATTTATTACTTTTGATTTGTAATCTGTAGGAGCCATCGGACTTGATTGTGCCAAAGAGATTCTTGTGAATAGACAACATAATACTGCCAAAAAGAAATACTTTTTCATCTGTTTGTTAGTGTTTTGAATTATCATTGTGGTTCTGCCTTTTAGATAAATACGCACAAAAAAAGCGCAGGCAAAACTCTTTTATTTGTTCATGAGGTCTTCGACTACCTTTCCACCAAATAATGAGTAAAGCCCACGCCGAGTAGCGTGAGCGTCATTGCTTTACTCTTGGTGGAACAGAAAGTGTCGAAGTTTCATGAACCAGAATAAAAGCTAAAACGCTTTTCCGATATGTCTTTAATGTGCGTACTAAAATACGCTAATGTTTCATAGGCAAATATCTTTTTTGTTTTACTGCACTACAAAGTTAGAAATTATTTTTGAAAGTTGTGAGTTTGTGAGCAAAAAATTGTTAAATTTGCAATATGTTGCGCCGGCATAAAGGCTATTAAAGGGAGTTAAAGGATATTAAGGGATATTAGGGGTGGCGCAAACAAAAACATTAACAACCCTTAATAGCCGCTAATAACCCTTAACAACCTTTATAAGAAATATAGAAAGAACCTAAAACAACATAACAACTATGAAAACAACCGTTTTTACAAAGTATCACATCGCAAATGGTGCCAAGATGGCGGAGTTTGCGGGTTACAATATGCCTATTGAGTTTTCGGGCATCAATGACGAGCATATGACCGTGCGCAATGGTGCAGGTGTCTTCGATGTGAGCCATATGGGCGAGATTTGGGTTAAGGGCGAAAACGCCACAGCCCTCTTGCAGAAGATTGGCACCAACGATGTTACAAAACTCTACGATGGTAAGGCTCAATATTCGTGTATGCCTAACGGCAAGGGTGGCATCGTTGATGATATCATCATCTATCGCTACTCGGATCAGAAGTACCTTATCTGCGTGAATGCAGCCAATATCGACAAGGATTGGGCTCACATCTTGGAGCAGGGCAAGGCCTTCGGTATGCGTGAGGGCGTGGAGTTGGAGAACGCTTCGGATCGCATCTCGCAGTTGGCAGTGCAGGGACCTCTCGCAATGAAAATCGTGCAGAAGATGTGCGAGGAGGAGGTTGAGAATATGGAGTACTATACATTCAAGCAGTTGCAGCTGGCAGGTTGCGAGGTAATCCTCTCGATGACCGGCTACACCGGCTCTGGCGGTTGCGAAATCTATATGCATAACGAGGATGCCGACCATATCTGGGAGGAGTTGTGGAAGGCTGGCGAGGAGTATGGCCTGAAAAATATCGGCTTGGGCGCACGCGATACACTCCGTTTGGAGAAGGGATTCTGCTTGTATGGCGACGAGATTGACGACACCACTTCGCCAATCGAGGCGGGCTTGGGTTGGATTACCAAGTTCGTAGATGGCAAGGAGTTTATTGACAAGGAGTTCCTCGCTGAGCAGAAGGCTAACGGCGTAGAGCGCAAGTTGGTAGGTTTGAAGATGATTGACCGAGGTATTCCGCGCCACGAGTATAAGGTTGCTGACCTCGAAGGCAATGAAATCGGTCATATCACATCGGGAACGATGTCGCCTTGTTTGAAGGTGGGTATCGGTATGGCGTATGTCAAGAGCGAGTTTGCGAAGGTTGGCACCGAGGTTTGCGTTATCATTCGTGACCGCTTGCTCAAAGCCGAGGTTGTGAAGTTGCCGTTTGTGTAGAGTACCCCAAACACTATGTCCAAACTTATAAAGAAGATAAAGGCAAAAATTGCCCATAAGCGTTGGTGTAGGCTCCACCCAAGGGTGGTGCTGAGCCGACCATACACGATAACCCATATAGAGAATCTGATTCTTGGCGAGAATATATATATCGGACCCGAGGCGTGGTTTGTCTTGCGAGGAGAGTGTCGTATCGGTAATGGCACGATATTCGGACCTCGTTGCAAAATTCACACCTCGAACCATAACTACGAAGGCGAGATGTTGCCCTACGACCACATCTATAATGTGAGGGGTGTAACTATTGGCGAGAATGTGTGGATAGGTGCCGATGTTGCGATTATGCCCGGTGTAACCATTGGCGAAGGTGCCGTCATAGCGGCATGCAGTTGCGTTACAAAGGATGTTCCTCCGTTGGCAGTTGTCGGAGGAAATCCCGCCAAGGTGATAAAGTATCGCGACGAGGAGAGTTATAACAGACTCAAAGCCGAGGGGAAAATCTATATGTCGGCAAAACTTAATGGAGAGACCGTAGTTGATGAGAAAGAGCGTTGCAAATAGAGAACGAGGAAGAAAAAAAATATTGATATATGGCTATACGAGGGTGAATTTCGGAGATGACCTATTCTTCAAAATTCTCGTTGAGCGATACCCAGATGTCGAGTTCTATATGCTTGCAGAGGATGACTACTCGCAAATTATTCGTTGCGATAACTTCCACTCAATGCGTCGCAACCGCATAAATAAGATATTCGCTTCGCATATTCCATATCAATTCTATCTCCATCGATTCGATGCAGTAATCTGCATCGGTGGCTCTATCTTTATAGAGATGGGTATGAGTGGCAATAATCGCATTGTCCGTTTTCTGCTGAAATATAAGCGCAAATTTCCGAGTGTGCCAATATATATCGTTGGCAGCAACTACGGACCCGAGCAGACCACAACCTTCCGTGAATCGGTAAAGGAACTCTTTACGCTTGTGGAGTCAGTAACTCTGCGAGATAGTGTGTCGCACAACATCTTTAAGGATAATCCTCGTGTAGCTTATGCGCCTGATATCATCTTTCAACTCGCTTTGGAGTCGAAAGGTGATGCACAGAATAACATTGTCGGCTTTTCACTAATAGATTTGCCGTCGCGTCAATCGCTAAGCCAATATAACGAGCAATACGAAAAGTTCATTCTGCACCACATAAGCAACGCCATAGCCGAGGGAAAGAGCGTTAGACTCTTCTCGTTCTGTAACTATGAGAGCGATAACCTCGTATGTGAACGAATTGTTGCACAACTCGGTGAGGAGGAGCAAAAGTGTGTAGAGATTGTTACCTACGAGGGCGAAATAGAGTCTTTCCTCAACTCGTTGAGGGAGGTAGATTTGCTCTATGCAAGCCGTTTCCACGCTGCGATACTTGGTATATCAATGCAGATTCCTACCATACCTGTTGTGTATAGCGACAAGACGATAAATGTGTTGTTCGATTTGAGGTACAAAGGCGATATAGTGGATATTCGTTCACTTGGAGAGATAACGCGAGATTTAACAATACAGGTGATGGAGCGCAGAGTAATAGATGAGTTGATTAAATCCTCTCAAAATCACTTTCGTTTAATCGACGAGATGGTTACACAAAAATAGAGTATAATAGGATGTCATTGATAAGCATAATCATACCTGTCTATAATGTCGAGAAGTACCTCTCGAAGTGCATCGAGAGCATCTTGGCACAGGGGGTTGAGGATTTTGAGTTATTGCTCGTAAATGACGGCAGTAAAGATTCGAGCCTTGCCATTTGTAATGGCTTTGCCGAGCGAGATAGCCGCATAAAGGTATTGGACAAACCCAACGGAGGTGTAAGTTCGGCTCGTAACCTCGGACTCGACAACGCTACGGGCGAGTGGGTTACATTTGTCGATGCCGACGATTGGTTGGCAGAAGGGGCGTTGGCGGAGTGTCTGCCATATATGCAGGATTATGAGATAATACGCTTCTCTACGCTCGATCTCTTTGCCGACGGCAAGACGCATCGTCGCCCTGTGCGATATGCCAAAGATTGGGATGATGCATTCCGCCAGGTGGTAGGACACCGCACAATGATTGGCATTGCCGGAACGCTCTATCGCCGACGACTGCTCGAAGATAACCACATTCGCCTCGACCAGAGCATAATTTATGGCGAAGATTGGCTGTTGTTGGCTCAGGCGATGCACAAGAGCCACAGCGTAAAGACTCTAACCGAACTATATGGCTACATTTACAATCGAGCCAACGAGACGAGTTGCTCCAACACTATCAGCAGTGCAAAGTTGATTCAGTCGCTCATCGTTGCCAAGCGCATAGGCGAGTTGGTTGGTGAAGGATACGATAAAGAGTTGAAACGCACTCGTTGCTATCGTGTCGGCTTTATGGTTAAGATGTGTGGATATGGTGAGACGAACAGAGTTATGGCTACCAATCAAGAGCTCATACCCGGCATAACACTTTGGGATATACTAACTGCGAAAGTCCATTTGAGTTTGCGTTGCCGACTACTGCGATTATGGATAGGGTATCTGGCGTGGAGAAAGTAGTAGCTTCGACTAATTTTGCATTTTGCATTTTGCATTTTGCATTTTTTATTCTATCTTTGCACTCGCAATAAGGTTTTGGACCCATAGCTCAGTTGGTTAGAGCAGCGGACTCATAATCCGAAGGTCGTGGGATCATGCCCCTCTGGGTCCACTAAAAGAGAAGTCGCAGCTTTTTAGGCTGCGACTTTTTGTTTGCTCTATTTATGATGTCTAAATAATCTCTGCATATAGGTCGAAGTCGTCGGCATCGGTGATGCGGACATTGTAGAATTTGCCCTTCATCAGTCGCTTGTGGCTCGAAATCAAAATCTCCTCGTCGACCTCGGGCGAGTCGTACTGTGAGCGACCTATATATAAGTCGCCCGACTTGCCATCAATAATCACGCGCTCCACCTTACCCACACGCTCCTCGTTTTTCGAGTGCGAAATCTCCGCCTGAATGGCCATAAGGTGCTCGGCACGATAATCCTTAACTCGCTGTGGAACATTATCCTTCAACTTTGTTGCCGAGAATGTCCCCTCCTCCTCCGAGTATGGGAATACTCCGAGGCGGTCGAAACGGAGTCGCTTAACCTCCGCACACAACTCCTCAAAGTCGGCAGCACTCTCGTTAGGGTAGCCCACCAGCATAGTTGTGCGAATTGCGATATCGGGTATTGCCGTGCGCAATCGTTCAATTAGTTCGAGCGCCTCCGCCTTTGTGTGGCGACGGTGCATCAACTCCAATTGATTGTCCGAGAGGTGCTGCAACGGAATATCCAAGTATTTACAAATCTTCGGCTCACGAGCCATCACTTCAATTACATCCTGCGGAAAGTCGGTAGGGTAGGCGTAGTGGAGTCGTATCCACTCGATGCCCTCCACCTTGCACAACTTTTCGAGCAACTCTGCCAAGCAACGCTTGCCGTAGAGGTCCATTCCGTAGTAGGTGGTATCTTGTGCCACGACCATAATCTCCTTTACCCCCTTCTTTGCAAGGTTTTCTGCCTCCTCGATGACCTGCTCCATAGGCACCGAGCGATGCTTGCCACGAATAAGCGGAATGGCGCAATAGCCACATCGCCAATTGCAACCCTCGCCAATTTTGAGGTAGGCGTAGTGTTTTGGTGTTGAGAGTTCGCGCTCGGTTTCGACCTCCTTGCGGTAGTCGCCCGTCAAGGCACGAACTACGCCGTCGAAGGTGCGTGCGCCAAAGTAGTCATCTACCTCTGGTATCTCGGTGCGCAACTCGTCGGCATAACGCTCCGAAAGACAGCCTATTACGAACAACTTTTCGATAAGTCCTGCCCTCTTTGCCTCCACGCAGTTGAGGATGGTGTCGATACTCTCCTCCTTGGCATCGCCAATAAAGCCACAAGTATTTACAACCACCACCTTTGCATCGGTCCTATCGCTATCGAAACGAATTTCGTAACCCGCCTTGGCAAGTTGTGCCGCGATATGCTCCGAATCTACACGATTCTTGGCGCAACCCAGCGTTATGATATTTACAATCTTCATTTCAGACTATTTTTTACCAAAGAGAGCCTTTACAAACTGATGACGGTCGAAGATTCGGAGCTGGTCGATACCCTCGCCAATGCCGATGTATCGCACCGGTACTTTGAAGGTGTCGCTGATACCTATTACCACACCACCCTTGGCTGTTCCGTCTAATTTTGTGATTGCCAACGATGTAACCTTTGTTGCTTGCGTGAATTGGCGAGCCTGCTCGAAGGCATTTTGACCTGTCGAGCCGTCGAGTACGAGCATAACTTCGTGCGGAGCATCAGGAATAACCTTTGCCATAACATTGCGAATTTTGGTTAGCTCGTTCATCAAGCCCACCTTGTTGTGTAGACGACCTGCGGTGTCAATCAACACCACATCCGCCTTGTTTGCCACTGCCGAGCGCAAGGTGTCGAATGCCACCGATGCAGGGTCCGAGCCCATATCTTGTCTAATCATCGTTGCTCCTGCACGCTCTGCCCATACACCAAGTTGGTCGATAGCCGCTGCACGGAAGGTATCCGCCGCACCGATATATACCTTCTTGCCGGCACGAGTGAGTTGCGCAGCGAGTTTGCCGATTGTTGTGGTCTTGCCTGCGCCATTTACGCCCACAACCATTACAACATACGGCTCTCCCTCCTTTGCATCGAGTCCGAAGTTCTCTGCCGAGCCCTCAGCGTCCTCCATCAACGAGGCAATCTCATCGTAGAGGATATTGTATAACTCATCGCTATTCACATACTTATCGCGAGCCACACGCTCCTCGATCTTTCGGATAATCTTCACGGTGGTATCCACGCCCACATCCGAAGTAATCAACGCCTCCTCCAAATCGTCGAGCAAATCGGCATCTACGGTTGAACGCCCTGCAACTGCACGGTGCAACTTCGAGAAAAAGCCCTCTTTGGTCTTTTCCAAACCGCTGTTCAACTCCTCTTGTTCGGTCTGCTCGGTCTGCTGCACAACCTCCGGTGCAACCTCGGCAACCTCTTCACTCTTCTTCTTTTTGAATATATCGAATAATCCCATAGTCTATTATTTTGCTATTAGCCCACTAAATATGCACGCAAATATACGATTTTTTCTTATATTTGCGTTATAATTTGTGTAATTAGAACGAAATATGAGGGCTTTTGTGATATTGCTTGCCGCCTTATTGACGGTAAATAGTGTGGTGGCGCAAGACCTTCTCGTCAAACGAAATGGCGAGCAGATGAAGGTCAAGGTGCTGAAAATAACCAAGAAAAATGTCGAGTTTGTGCGCCACGGCACAGAGCTACCTATCTATAAACTTCCAATTTCGGACATCGAGTACATCGAGTATCCGATGGGCGACCGCGATACATTTGGTCGCAATGAATCAACCGCACAAACAGCATCTAATGGGCTGAAAAAGTGGTGCGGTCCGGTGCCGACACCCGAGGGAAAACGCTCGGTGGAATATACGCCGCAGAGCGATACTGAGCAGACCCCGAAGCGTTGGCACGGAGCAGTTCAGAGCAAGCCTATCAAGAGCGTTGAGGTTGAGCCTGTCGAGAATGAAACAATCTACGGCATTGGCGATATCTACAACCAAAACGGCATAAAGGGCGTGGTTGTAATGCTCACCGATGGTGGTCGTCACGGTCTGATTATGTCACTCGATGAGGCGTGTCTGGCGTGGTGCAATCTTCACCGTAAGCAGCAGAAATATATCGGTGCTTCGGACCGTTACGATGGCGAGAAGAATATGCAAGCCGTAGAGAAGTATATTGCAGCAAACAATTTGTCGTGGAGCAATTTTCCAGCGTTTGAGTGGTGCAGAGCAAAGGGCGAGGGTTGGTACTTGCCATCCATAAACGAGATTTGGAGTGCCGGAACAATGTATCTCGGAGGCTCTCGTACAGCCTCTAATCGCAAATTTCGCAAGAATTTTAACGCCTCTGTAATAGGAGCAGGAGGCACCCCTCTAAGTGGTGTTATGATTTATCACTCCTCTACCGAGGATAAGGATGCACGATATTCTCTCTATTCGCACATGAACTCCGAAGCCCCATACATCCAATCGGGCTATAAGGCTGACGATTTATTCGTTAGAGCTGTCCACAAATTTTAATTTCTTGTGATGCACCCAATCCTACGATATAAATAAAAAAAAGCCAATGGCTAATGGCCAACGGCTAAAAGCAAAAGAAGACGGGTTGAGCCCGTCTTCTTTTTTACTCCTTGTAGGCGAACTTGTAGCCTTTGATTTTCTTCCAAGCACCTCGTGTGAAGTCGGGAACCTGAACAGGTGCCGAACCGTACTTGATTGAGATTGAACTCAACGGTGCAGGACAACTCCACTCTGCCAAGTCGTAGACATCCATATCGAGTGGCAGACCGTTGCGCAAGCAATAGACCAAGCGATAGTCCATAATGAAGTCCATACCGCCGTGACCGCCCACCTTCTTGGCAATCTCGCCAACCTCTTTGATGATAGGGTGTTTGTATTGCTCCAACAAAGCATCACGCTCCTCATCAGACATAAAAGGATGAGCCTTCAAACTTACCGGGTTTACACCCTCGGGAACATCGTTGCCGATACGGAACGCCTGAATAGGGTACTTTGTTGCATAGCCGTTAGTACCAACCAAAGCGTAGTCGCGCGAGTATGGGCGTGGGGTTACGATATTGTGGTGCAACTGAATAACCTTGCCATTCTCGGTGCGGATAAGGGTGGTTGTCTGGTCGCCATTCTGGAAGTCGTCGAGTTTCTCGCCGTGAGCCGAGGCGTAGATATCTGCACCCATAACACACTTGGTATCCATCGCTACCAAGGTCTTGAAGCGGTCGCCACGGTGAATATCCAATACTAAGCACAAAGGACCAAGACCGTGAGTAGGGTAGGCGTCGCCACGGAAGTTTCGTAAGTGGTCCACACGCCAAGTGCGGTCGGTGCGACGCATCGAGTGGTCGAGACTGTGAATATAGGCACCTTCGGTGTGCAAAATCTCACCAAAAACACCTTGCTGTGCCATATTGAGGGCGGTAAGTTCGAAGAAGTCGTAGATGCAGTTTTCGAGCATCATACAATGCTTGCGGGTGCGTTCCGAGGTGTCGATAATCTGCCACAACTCCTCCATTGTGAAGGCTGCCGGCACCTCTACCGCCACATGCTTGCCGCACTCCATAGCGTAGAGAGTCATCTCTACATGGCTTGCCCAAGGGGTTGCAACATAGATGAGGTCGATATCATCACGCTCGCACACCTGCTTCCAAGCATCTTCCGAGCCGGTATACTCTACGGCGCGAGGGCGACCTGCCTTTTCGAGGTATCCCTGCGCTCTATCGATGCACTCTTGCTTCAAGTCGCACAGTGCCACAATCTTCGTGCCCTCAATCTGCGACCAACGCTTTGGTCCGCCCTTTCCACGCGAGCCAAGACCTATAAAACCAATTCGTACCGTGTCGAGTGGCTCGGCTGCAAACTGCAACATATCCTGCTGACCTGCCGCTCTTTCGGGTGTATGGCACACGATTGTACCATTTACCATTTTGTATGGCTTCTGTTCGCCACACGACATAAATCCCACAACTGCCAATAAGGCAATTACTACATACGCAACTCTTTTCATTCTATAATAGGGTTAAAAGTAAAACTGTCGCCGTAATAGCCACCACAACTCCAACTGCCACACGAATTGCCAACATCTTGCAACCGCGAGGCATACGGATGCCACAATATGGGCATCGCTCCATACTTACAGGGATTGGCACTCCGCACTCAGGGCAGAGAATGGTTGGCTCATTGTTTGGGTTGATGTCTTTCGGGTCTGCTACCATACTATTTTAGTATTTTTTATTAAAATTGTTCTGAGCGGTAAATTTTGCACCTTACTTGTGTCGCAAATGCTCACATACGCCTTAGTATGCTGCGCTTTGCGCCACTGCGTAACGCACAAAATTTCCTCACTCATAAGCAATTTTGTGCGTTGATGCTTTTGCAAAGTTAGTGAATAATTCTAAAAAATAATAATGGCGAGAAAAAATCTCGCCATTATTATTTGTCGAACTCTCGTTCTTGAAGGTTATGCCAAAGGCTTAACGCTTACATACGAACGATTGTCACGCTTCTTAGTGAAGACTACTGTACCATCAACCAAAGCGAAGAGGGTGTGATCCTTACCCATACCCACATTCTCACCTGCGTTGTGAACAGTACCACGCTGACGAACGATGATGTTGCCTGCCTTAGCAAACTGACCACCGAAAAGCTTCAAACCGAGTCGTTTGCTCTCTGACTCACGGCCGTTCTTTGAACTACCAACACCTTTTTTGTGTGCCATACTTCTCTAACAGTTTTTTAGGGTTATGCAACAATGTCCTCAATCAAAATCTGCGAAAGATACTGGCGATGACCGTTGCACTTCTGATAACCAGTTCTACGCTTCTTCTTAAACACCAAAACCTTGTCGTCTTTGAGGTGCTTGAGAATCTTACACTTTACGCTAGCGCCTTTTACAACAGGTGCGCCAACCTTAACCTGACCGCCATTCTCTACGAGCAGGACCTTGTCGAAGCTCACCGACGAGTCTACCTCGCCTGCAAGACGGTGAACAAAGAGCTTACGACCTTTCTCAGCCTTGAACTGCTGACCTGCAATCTCTACTATTACAAACATTTAACTTAAAATTGTTATGTGTTGAACATAATTCAGCCCGCAAAGATACAAAGAAAATTCAGAATTAAAAATTAAATTGCAAAAATTTTCTTTTTTATCTACGATAACGCAATCAATGCCAAAATCTGTGCCGTGAAAATTCGCAAGAACATAGTCAGTGGATAGACTGTTGCGTAGGCTACGGCAGCGCGGTCGTTGGTTGCCACGGTGTTGGCGTATGCGAGTGCCGGAGGATCGGTCATCGCTCCCGACATCAAGCCCATAACGGTGAAGTAGTCCATCTTCATACCCTTGCGAGCAATAATTCCCACAATAAGGAGAGGCAATACGGTGATGATGAAACCGAAGAGTATCCACCAATAACCTCCGTTTGCAATCGCCTCGACAAAGCCCTCGCCGGCACCCAAACCTACGGCTGCCAAGAAAAGAGAGATGCCTATTTCGCGAATCATCATATTTGCCGAGTTGGTCGTAAAGGTTACAACCTTATATTTAGGACCATATTTTGCCAACAAGATTGCCACGATAAGCGGACCTCCTGCCAAGCCGAGTTTTACCGCCTGCGGAACTCCGGGGATGAAGATTGGAATCGAGCCGAGTAACACACCAAAGAACATTCCCATAAAGATAGGGAAGAGGTTAGGGCGGTCAAGACGCTTCACTGAGTTGCCGAGGATTGTCGATACCTGGTCGAGGTCATTTGCACGACCTACAACTACCACGACATCGCCCATCTGCAAACGCAACTCGTATGCGGCAACGAGCTCGATACCTGCACGAACTACGCGAGTAATGGTGACATTGTAGTTCTCGCGGATATGCAAATCGCCGATGTGTTTTCCATTGAGTTCCGGCTTTGTGACAACGATGCGTCGCTTTTCGAGATGCGACGATGCAGAACCCCACTCTGCATCATTTACCTTCACCACATCGCCAATCAATGACTGCACCAGCTCCACCTCCTGACTACTTACAACGATACGCAAAATATCATTCTCCTGCAACTCGGTCTGCCCGGAAGCAATGCGTTGTTGGTTTTCGTGGTCGAAAATTCGAGCCACCACAAAGTTGCTGCGCGTAATGCGACTAATCTCCTCGATGGTCTTGCCGAAGATGGCATGATTTGTTACACGAACATCCACGCGAACGGTGCGTGGTGCATCTGAGCGTGCGGCTTTCGAGGCTTCGCGCTCTATCTTGATGCGGAAAATCCAGCGAATAAGCAACATCGAAAGAATGATACCCACAACTCCGAGCGGATAGGCTACCGCATATGCAGTCGCCATCGTCGATGCCTGTGCGCTATCGACTACGCTCTGCGCAGCACCCAAACCCGGGGTGTTGGTTACTGCACCCGACAACACACCCACCATAGTGGCGAGGTCCTCGCCCGTAACGATGTGAATGCCATAGCATATTACGCAGCCCAAGAAGATGATGAGCATTGCCAGCATATTCAACTTTATGCCTCCGTCGCGCAACGAAGAGATAAAGCTCGGACCTACCTGAATACCAATCGAATATACGAAGAGAATCAGACCGAACTCCTTGATAAAGTGGCAAATCTGAGGGTCGATTGTAAGTCCTAAGTGCGACAACACAATGCCGACAAACAGCACCCAAGTTACACCAAGCGACACCGAGCCGAACTTTATTCGGTTCAGCAATAAGCCGATGGCGATAGTCAATGCAAGCACAATCACTGCCGTAGCTATGCCATTGCCTGTAAAAAGATTAACTAACCAATCCATATAAATTCTAAAAAACCTAACTTTCGAAGTGAAAAACCGCCCTCGGATAACCCCAAAGGCGGTGCAAAGATATAAATAATAGGAATATGTTATTCACTATCACTTGAAAAATTGTGGGAATTTTATTGTAATAAGAAAAATATATTTATAACTTTGCCATGAGTACAACTCATCATTAGTAACCATTTAAATATTAAATAAATTGTGTTATGAAAAAGAATCATTTTGTAATATTGTTGGTTGTGTTATTTGCTTTTGTTGCGTGTAATTACAATGAAGATTCTCTCGTAGTTAATCCAATAGAGCAAGGACAAGATGCCATTGTCGATGGCAAAGTTCCGTTGAATCGGGCAATCTCAAATGCTGATTTTATATTTAAGAACACAGAAGCACTTGAACGCAAAAATCGCAAAGTTAAGAGTGTCGATATCTTGACAAAGTCAAAGGCGAATTCCGGAATTACTAGGTCTTCTTTGCAGGATGAAGGAAATGCTTTAGCCTATGTTGTCAATTACGAAAACAATGAAGGCTTTGCAATCCTTGCTGCAGATATAAAACTCCCACCAGTAATTAGCATCGGAGATGAGGGTAACTTTAATACCGAAGGTTTTGTTAATTTTATTCAAAACAAAGGCACAACTCGCTCGAATGAAGATATAAATCCTGCGCAGGCAGTCCAGTATGCCATTGTTAATAACTCGTTGCTATTACCAGGAATAGATAGTGGGGGTATTCAAGTCATCGGACATGACACCACGATAATGCTTAAATGCTTGCCACTTGTCAAGACAAAATGGGATCAGGGATGTCCATATAATTATTACTCATTTAATTCAAGTAACGAGCAATCTGCTACAGGATGTGTCCCTTTAGCTGGAGCGCAAACATTGGCATCATTATGTTATCACCACAATTTGCGTCCAACTATGCAATTAAGCGATGAATATCCAATTGATTGGTATGCTATTAATAGTATGATTCATGCTGGAATAATCAAATTAGATGGTAATATTACCGATGATGTTTTAGTAATCGCCTCACTAATTCGTGCTGTTGGAGAAGATATTAATGCAGATTATGATAGTATCTATCCAAATGTAAGTGCTGATAACGCAGACCTTATTAATACATTTCATAAACTAGGTATTATAAATTTTGTGTTTGGTAATGAGACATATAATCCTTCTGTCACAAGAAGCGACCTTTTTAATATGATTGTTAACAAAAATTACCCTGTACCGACACAAGCCAGTCGCAGTGATTCTAATGCATATGGCCATTCTTTTATTCTAGATGGATGGCTGAGATTAGAATATAGTAGATATTTATATGTTAAAGTAGGAGATTCTGATATACATAGACAAGATTATCTCCAATACTGTTTTGATTTAGTACATGTTAATTTTGGCAAAGGAGGAGATTGTGATGGATATTATCTGCCCGAAGCCTTTGATTTATCCGAGGATAAATACAGAGAATATGCAGAAGAAAATGATAAAATAAGCGGAAGCCATGCTGTATATGACTTAAATGTACAATATCTAGTTTATGACCTACCATAATTCTTGGGATTTTGCATCGAAAAGTAATATAAATTTCTATTAAATGTCAACTTTTGTTATTATGAAAACTAAAATCTTTACTTTATTGTTAGTATCGGCATTGGTATTCTTTGCGTGTCAGAGTGGAGATCAGAAAAATACTATACCCGAGAGCGAAGAGAGTAAAATTATAAATAGTTTGATGGCCGAATGTAAGGATTTCGATACAAATACTTTTGCGCAAGCTTTGATAGGAGAATGGGATTTGGATTCTCAACTTTACTATGATGATGCTTGGCTGGAGATAGAGGAATGTCACAAACTTGTGGGAATGTGGCAACCTGGCTATAATATAGGTGTACCAGAGATACAAAGATATACTTTTACCTCTGATGGGAAAGGCGTGTACTACATATACAGCCCAGAACTCGGCTCAAAACTGACCGAGATATCAATTCATTTTGATTGGCAATATAATGTTGAAAATTGCGAACTCGCATTGGACGGTGAATATTATTCCCAATATATATCACCATATCCAATTAATTATACCGCCCAATTTAAAGTATCGGGATTTAATAGTGAATATCTTGTTTTGGATTGGGTTACTGCAGAAGGTAATCTTCGAAAGATATACAAGCGGAGTGGAGTATATCTCTGAAATAGACAACAATCGCGATGAAATTTCCATCGCGATTGTTGTCTATTGCTATTTGCTCTTATTTACCGAGTGCAATATGTTGCCGTTCTTGTCAATCATATAGACCGAGAGTCGCTTTTTACTTGCAGTGATTACCGAGAAACCTGCCTCGTCGCTGCAATACTGCGTTCCCTTGGTCATCTTTACATCGCGAGCCCATGATGCCGACGAATTGACAAGATAGTCGATGTCGTAACCCTTGCGACGGATGTGCTGAAAATTGTGTATGTGTCCGCATAGATACATCGCCACCTTGTGCTTGCGGAGAGTAGAGTTTATCGCCTTCTTCATATCCTCTCGCTCGCTCTTATTCTTCTTAGTGTCGGCATAGATGGGGTGGTGCCCGGCAACAATGACCCAATCCTCTGTTGCTTCGCTCAATACTTTATCGAGCCACTCGATTTGAGCCTCGTAGTCCTGCGCTGCCACATCGGGGTACTTCTTGTTTTCGCGATACTTCTCGATGAGAGGTGTGGTGTCAAGCATCACAAAACGGATGGTCGCTCCTCCCCTTTTGAATACCATAGTGTAGTACTTTGCAGGCATACGCCAATGAGGATTAACCTTCGAGTAGTCGACGAGCGCCTGTGAGTTACTTCGATATTCGTGATTTCCCGCAACTGCCCACCAGTCGAGCTTGGCAAGATTGCGGTGGTTGTACATATCCACCAAGTGCTCCTGCCAATCGTCGTCTGTTACACTCTTTACTCCATTGCCGTGGTGGGTATCACCTGTCGAGATTATGCATTCGGGCTTGATTTTTCCCGCCATTTCGCCCATCAGATTGGCTACAACCTTTTGGTCGAAGCAACCGCCACGGTCGAGGTCGCTCGCCCAAAAGATATTTACATCTTGTCGCAACTTGCGCCACGCCTTTGGATTATGCGCTGATGCGCTCGATGCAACGATGAGGAGTGTGACAACGGATAGAAGAAATCTTTTCATACTTTTAGCAGATGACCGATGGGTCTTTACTTTATTTTATACTTTTTCAAAATCCTGGCAATCTTAGGTTGATAAGCCTTCAAGAAGCGGTCGAAACCGAGGTCGGTAGGGTGCGAGTTGTCGATTGTTCCGTCTGTACCCAACACATTCGGCACGGCGAGGAAATAGACATCCTTGTACCTCTTCGACAACGCCTTCATCATCTCGGCAGCAGTCTTTGTGAGGCTCATTCGAGCAGCATACTTCTTGGTGTTGAAGTCGCTATCTTGGTCGATAGGACTCTGAATGAAGATGAGCGGTTTGCCCGGATGTGCCTTAACCAACTCCTCGACAAAGTTGTTAAGACGCTCTTTAATCTCCTTTTCCGAAGGGTTTGAGAATGCGTCGAATACGAAGGCGTCAGCCTCGCAACTCTTCAAAAATTCGAGGAACTGCGGCTGCATCTTACACTGACCGCTGAAACCGAAGTTTATAAAGTCGATGCCGAGGTTGCGGCTCATCAAAGCGGGGTAGTTCATCGCTGGGCGCGAAGCCGAAGCTCCGTGTGTGATGCTCGAACCGTGAACGATAACCTTGTGGCGGAATGGAGAAGGGATACCCTCGATTGTGGCACCCTCATCCACACCAATCTCCAACTTGGTGAGCTGACACCATCCGGGGAGGTAGAGCAGACACTCCTTCTCGCCCTCTGCCAAGTTCTTGATAAGCGACTTCGTGCGCTTGTTGTTGTTCGGAAGTGTCGAAACACGGCCTACGGCAGCAAAACGCCATTTTCCGTCCTTCTTGATGTAGAGGTCCAAGCCGTGCTGCGAGATACCTGTCATATTGTCGCCCATACGCTTTGGTGCATTCTCCCACGAAGCCGAAATCTGCGATGAGTTGGTCTTAAATACGACATAAAGTCCCGACGGACACTTCGAGTGGTTGATAATCGACTTGCTGAAACCCTCGTATGGGGTGTGGTCGAAACGGTAGTAAGGGCTCTTGTCGGTCTGCTTTGTGTGACCGTGAATGCCCAATTCGGTGGCATCGACCCATTTTTCGGCCGATACAGTCGATATTGTCAATAGAGTGATAATTGTCAAAAAAACCTTCTTCATAGCGGTCTATTTTTTGCAAGATTTAATACCATATTTTTTGAGTATCTTGGCAATCTCGGGGCCATAGGCGTTGAGTATGCGGTCGAAACCAAGGTCGTTAGGGTG
Source organism: Alistipes sp. (assembly GCA_045633465.1). Taxonomy (GTDB): domain Bacteria; phylum Bacteroidota; class Bacteroidia; order Bacteroidales; family Rikenellaceae; genus Alistipes. The sequence continues at coordinate 8,114 of JAZQYJ010000114.1, read as the reverse complement.
TGAGTTGTCGATGCTTGCTTCACAGTCGCTTCCGCACGCATCAGGAATATCTATGTAGTGTATATTCTTGTACTTCTTGGTGAGTATCGCCATCTTCTTCTTCAAAACCTCTCTCTTCTGAATTGCTCTGTCGCGCTTCACCTGGTCCAGGTGGTACTTTCCGTTGAGGAATGGGGGTAGGAAGATTATAGCCTTGTCGGGGTGGGCCTTCACTATGCTCTCGGCAAAACCATCTACACGCTCGGCAATCTGGTCGGGGGTGGTGTTGCCAAAGCAGTAGCAGATTATTGCGTCGGTCTGGCAGTCGGCAAGTACCTGCGCACTCTCAGGTTCCATCTTGCCCTGTCCGCTATAACTGAAATTCACAAAGTCGATGCCGAGTTGGCGGCTCATTCGTGCCAGAGGAGCCATACCTGGACGCGATGGAGATGCTGCGTGTAGGGTACTTGTGCCGTAGGCTACTATACGATGTTTGTAGGGCGATGGTATAGCCTCAATTGTTGCATTCTCATCAACTCCGATCTTCAACTTCGTAATCTCGCTCCACAATGGGAGGTAGAGCATAAATTCCTTCTCGCTATCATCCATATTCTTGATGAGCGACTTCTTGTAGGTGGTAACCTTCGGGTTTGTCGATACGCGACCTACATTGCAGAAACGCCATTTGTCATCCTGCTTAACATAGAGATCTACGCCGAGCTGAACGATAGGGGTCATATTGTCGCGAATCTTTACCGAAGCCACGCTCCACTCGGCAGAAATCTGCGACGAGTTGGTCTTGAACATCACATATAGACCGGTAGAGTAGTGCGAATAGCGCAAAATAGCTTTGTTCTTGAAATCATACGCTTCGGCATTAAGACGAGAGTATGGGCTCTCGGAGTTGCGAATAGTATGTCCGCAGATGTTGAGGGTGGTGGCGTCCACCCACTTGAGCTGTGCATTTGCCGAGATAAGTGTCAAGGCACAAACTGCAAGAAGAAATAGTCGTTTCATATGTTTTAGCTTATTAAAATGCATCCTGCATTTTGCATTCTTAATTCTTTATCACTCCCGAGCCGATGAGTCGGTCGCCTTCGTACCAAGCGGCAAATTGACCACCTGCTATACCTCGTTGAGGCTGGTCGAAGAGGATATAGAGTGCATTCTCGTGCTGAATGAGCGTTGCATCTTCGAGTGGTTGGCGGTAGCGGATGCGCACCTTCAAGCGTCGTTCATCGCCCACTTTCAGAGCCTCGCAAGGCTCTACCCAATGCACCTCCGAGTTATCAATGCGCAACGCCTTGCGATACAAACCTGGGTGGCTGTCGCCCTCGCCTACATAGATGGTGTTGCTCTCGACATCTGTACCTATTATAAATAAAGACTCCTTCCTTCCACCGATTCCCAATCCCTTGCGCTGACCTATGGTGTAGAAGTGTGCTCCGTTATGCTCGCCAATCTTCTTGCCGTCACGCACAGTGTAGCGATATGGCTCGGCAAGTCGCTCCAATTCTGTAACCCCCTCACGCTCGACATAGCGTCGCCACGAAGGGAGAATTTCGTGAATGTTACCCTTTTTTGCTGCGAGTTGTTGTTGCAAGAATACGGGCAAATCGACCTTGCCGACAAAGCAGATACCTTGTGAGTCCTTGCGCTTGGCAGTTGCGAGTTTCTGCTCCTCGGCAATACGGCGTACCTCAGGTTTTAGGAGATGACCGATTGGGAACATCGCATATTTGAGTTGCTCCTGCGATAGTTGGCAGAGGAAGTAACTCTGGTCCTTGTTAGGATCGCTACCTGCAAGCAACGAATAGACCGTTTTGCCATCGACTTTGTGCTCCTCTTTGCGACAATAGTGACCCGTAGCAACCGCCTCGGCACCGAGTTTGAGGGCCTCTTTCAGAAAGACATCGAACTTTATTTCGCGGTTGCAGAGTACATCAGGGTTCGGGGTACGACCTTTTTCGTACTCCGAGAACATATAATCGACCACTCTTTTGCGGTACTCCTCCGATAAATCGACATAGTGGAAGGCGATATCCAATCTCTTTGCCACCAACTCAGCAAAGACCTGGTCGTCGTGCCACGAACACTCCCCTTCGAGTTTGCCTGTTGTGTCGTGCCAATTACGCATAAACAATCCGATGACCTCGTGCCCCTGCTCTTTGAGCAAGTACGCCGCCACCGAACTATCCACTCCTCCCGATAAACCTACAACTACCTTCATATTAAAAATTATTCTGATTGGTAAATTTTGCACGAGAGCATCGGACTCCAAAATTCTCACATAGGCTTACTATGCTCCGCTTTTGTCACCTCGCTTCGCACAAAATTTCGTCAATCACCTCTAATTTTTCAGCCGTTAGCCGTTAGCTAAATTAAAAGTTATCTCTAAACTCTCTAACGCCTCTCACGCCTCTAACGCCTCTAACGCCTCTAACGCCTCTAACGCCTCTAACGCCTCTAAATAATCTTCACAAAGGTACAACATTTAATTGGAAAAATTTTGATTTTTTGGGCAAATTACAATAATTTTGCGTTGATATTCGTTTTGAAGGGCGAAACTAAAACACAAATTATGAGAAAAAACACTTTTGTATTGGTAGCAGTATGCTTCGCTTCGGCTCTCCTCGGTGCAGGCGTGGCATCTTATGCGGTTGTTCGCAATTCGCAGGTTGCAACAACCATAGAGTATGTAAATAGCGATGGAGAAGCTGTTGCAAAGACGCAGTTTGTGAAGTTGGAACAATCAACCTCCTATCCCGACCTCACCTATGCTGCCGAAAATGCAGTAAAGGCGGTAGTGAATATCGAGGCGATAACCGAGGTTGAGGTGCGCCAGCAGAACATTATGCCATACAACCCATTCTTCGAGTTTTTTGGCTTCCCACAGCCACAGCAGGGCAATGGTCAGCCCCAAAAGCGTGAGCAGAAGTCGGGCGGTTCGGGTGTGATTATCTCGACCGATGGCTACATTGTAACCAACAACCATGTTGTTGATGGTGCCACGAAGTTGCGCGTAAAGTTGAATGATGGTCGTGTATTCGATGCGAAAATCATCGGCAAAGACCCAACTACCGATGTCGCTCTTATCAAGGTCGAGGCGGAGGAGTTGCCAATCATCAAGTTCGGCTCGTCAGACGATTTGCGATTGGGTGAGTGGGTGTTGGCTATTGGCTCGCCATTCGACCTTCAATCGACAATCACTGCGGGTATCGTAAGTGCCAAGGCACGCCAGTTGGATGTTATCCCTAACGAGTTCCGCATCGAGTCGTTTATCCAGACCGATGCTGCGGTAAATCCTGGTAATTCTGGTGGTGCATTGGTGAATGCTCGTGGCGAGTTGGTGGGTATCAATACCGTAATCAAGTCTTCGACAGGAAGCTATATCGGCTACTCGTTTGCAGTGCCGGAAAGTATTGTGCGTAAGGTGGTTAATGACTTGCGAGAGTATGGTATCGTGCAGCGCGCTTTGCTCGGAATTTCGTATCGCTACATCGACCAGGACTTTATCGACCAACTCGGCAAGGATACCGGCATTAGCGAGGTCGGAGGTGTCTATGTTGCAGGTGTTTCGGAGGGTGGCTCGGCATCGGAGGCAGGACTCCGCAAAGGCGATGTTATCACCGAGATTGACGGTGTGAAAATTACTGCTCCGACAACCCTTACCGAGCAGATTGGCAAGCATCGACCTAACGATAAAATATCGTTGGTTGTAAAAAGAGGCGAAAAAGTGAAACATTTTGAGGTGATTCTTCGTAATAAGGCAGGTAAAGCAGAGTTACTCTCCAAAAACGATGTCGATGTCGTTGAGGTTTTGGGTGGTCGATTTGCCGATATCGACAACAAAATTGCCAAGAAACTCGATATTAAGGGTGGTGTGCAGGTGCAGTCGATTAAGAGTGGCGGTTTGCTTGCAAAGGCTCGTGTGCGTGAGGGATTTGTCATCACTCACATCAACGATAAGGCGGTGCGCACGGTGGCAGACCTCGGTCGCCTGACCGATAAGATTCAGTCGATAGACGGAGTTTACCCTGACGGTCGAGCAGCAAGCTATATGATAGTTGCAGAATAGCAGGAAAATCGTTCTGATGAGTTCTTTTTGCACGAGTGTGTCGGACGCTGAGATGCTCACATAGGCTGACTATGCTGCGCTTTCATCGCCTAACATCGCACAAAAATAATCTCATCACCTCCGATTTTCGGTGTGAAGTAGAATTGAATAAAAACTTTCAGCGCACCACTAAAACCCCTATTGCCCCTAACGCCCCTAAAAAGGTTGCGCCGTGATAAGGGTTGGAGTTTAGCAAAACGAAGAAACAATTATATAAATTTATGCGTCAATTAAAGATTACGAAATCCATCACCAATCGTGAGAGTGCTTCACTCGATAAGTACTTGCAGGAGATTGGTAAAGAGGAACTTATCACAGTTGAGGAGGAGGTAGAACTCGCTCAACGAATCCGCAAAGGCGACCAAGAGGCATTGGAGAAGCTTACAAAGGCAAACCTCCGTTTCGTAGTGTCGGTTGCAAAGCAGTACCAGAATCAGGGTTTGAGCCTTCCCGACCTTATCAACGAGGGTAACCTCGGTTTGATTAAGGCGGCCGAGAAGTTCGACGAGACTCGTGGTTTTAAGTTTATCTCTTATGCCGTATGGTGGATTCGTCAGTCGATTTTGCAGGCTTTGGCAGAGCAGTCGCGTATCGTTCGTTTGCCACTCAATCAGGTGGGCTCGCTCAATAAAATCAACAAGGCTTTTGCCCGTTTCGAGCAGGAGCACGAGCGCACTCCATCGCCCGAGGAGTTGGCTGCCGAGTTGGAGTTGCCACGCGAGAAAGTTACCGATACTCTGCGAGTTGCAGGTCGCCACATCTCGGTAGATGCACCATTTGCCGATGGCGAGGACAACTCGTTGCTCGATGTGCTTGTGAATACCGACTCTCCAAATGCCGACCGTGGTCTTATCAACGAGTCGTTGGCTACCGAGGTTGACCGTGCGTTGGAGACCCTCACCGAGCGTGAGCGTGAGATTATTCGCTACTTCTTCGGTATCGGTTGCTCTGAGATGACCTTGGAGGAGATTGGCGAGAAGTTCGACCTTACCCGTGAGCGTGTTCGCCAGATCAAGGAGAAGGCTATTCGCCGTCTGCGCCACTCGTCGAGAAGTTCGATTCTTAAAACCTACCTCGGATAAAAAATCGTTCTGATTGGCTCTTTTTGAGCCGCACTTCAATAACCCGATTGCTCACATAGGTTTGCTATGCTGCGCATCGGGTTTTCGTTTTTTGCCCATCTTTTTGGCATATTCTTTGCTCTTTTTCGGGGCAAAGGGAGTGGTCGGAAAAAGGTAATTTTCTTTTTATCTTTGATATGTTTACACATCTTTCTGTTATTTTCTGTTTGCACACACCGACCCTCCTTTTTCTAGTTGAGAGTTGAGGGTTGAGAGTTGAGAGTTGAGAGTGGAAAGTTGAGAGATAGTATGTCTTATCTCCTTTTTTAATTTTTAATTAAAAATTCTCAACTCTCAACTCTCAACTCTCAACTTTTTTTTCTATCTTTGTGCGATATTGTGTAATAATGGCAGATTTTAAGAAGATAAATATCCGCAACAAGCGAGCAACTTTCGACTACGAGATACTCGAAGAGTATATCGCAGGCGTTGTTTTGGTGGGTACCGAGATTAAGTCTATCCGCCTGGGCAAAGCCTCGATGGTCGATTGCTACTGCTATTTTGAGAAGGGTGAATTGTGGATACGAGGAGTAAATATCTCCGAGTATGCGTGGGGTACATGCAATAACCATATCCCCAAGCGCGACCGCAAACTCCTGCTCAATAAAAAGGAACTTTCGAAACTCCAACGCTCCTTGCAGGATAAGGGATTAACCATTGTCGGCTTGCGCCTATTTCTCAATGAGCGAGGACTTGCAAAGATTGCTATCGGTCTTGCACGAGGTCGTAAGTCGTATGACAAGCGCGAGTACTTGAAAGAGAATGACGCAAAGCGTGAAATGGATAAAGCAATGAAGAGATGGCACTAATTTTAGCAATAGAGACAGGAACAGATATTTGCTCGGTAGCGTTAGTTCGTGATGGCGAACTTGTGGCGTTGCGTGAGAGCGACGAGGAGCGTAACCACGCCAAGAAGATTGCGGTCTTCGTAGATGAACTTCTCAGAGAGTGCGGTGTGGCAGCCGATGAGCTCGATGCCGTTGCGGTATCGAAGGGTCCGGGCTCATATACGGGCTTGCGTATCGGTGTGTCGTTTGCCAAGGGCTTGTGCTACGGACAGAATATACCACTTGTGGCGGTGGGCTCGCTCGATTCGTTAGTCGAGGTGGCCCGTGAGGATTATGAGGCGGGAATTGTAGATGTTGAGAATTGGAACAATGCAACTCTCTGCCCGATGATTGATGCGCGCCGTATGGAGGTCTATACCCAACTCTTCAATGCCGAGGGCGTAGCGCAGGGCGATGTCGAGGCGAAGATTATCGACGAGGAGAGTTTCTCTGCGGAGCGCAATAGCAAGCCGTTTGTGATTTTCGGCAGTGGCGCAAAGAAGTGTGAGGAGGTGTTGGAGGGTGCGACCTTTATCGAGGTTGTTCCGTCAGCACGCGGTATGGCTCGCTTGGCAGAGAAGGCCTTTGCCGAGGGTAAGACCGAGGATGTGGCATACTTCGAGCCGTTCTACCTCAAAGATTTCGTAGTGGGCACAGCCAAGAAATCGCTCTTGGAGAGGGTAGCGAAAAACGGGAAACGGAGTTAGCGTAGCAAAATGGCATTCGCTTGTTTCACTCGCTGAATGACAACGAATGGCAATCGTTCGCTATTGCTCACTGAATGGCAAAGCGCCCGTCATTAAGCAGTCCAAAGGACTGCGCTGCCATTAAATGCCATTAAGGGCCTTGTGCCCGAATGTCATTCAATGCCATTAAATTGGCGCAACAATGTAAACAAACCAATGGCTAATGGCCAAAGGCTAAAAACTAAACGATATGAAACCGATAAAAGTAAGTAGCAAACCTGACAAATGCCCAAAGTGTGGCGGTAAGGTATTGGATATCTTGTATGGTATGCCTATGGGTGAAGCCGTTGAGGCGTATGAGAGAGGCGAACTCATACTTGGAGGTTGCTGTATTCGGGTTGACGAGGAGGGTAATAGCTTGATGCCCGATTGGCAGTGCAAAAAGTGTAACGCACAATTTATCGAGGAATAAATTATCGCCCTTATACTGATGGGTATCGAAAACGATACCTACGGAGTGGGTGGAAAAAGCAAAGAATAAAAAGCTAATGGCTAATGGCTAAAAGCCAAAACACTTTGGCTGCAAAGGGCAACAACATAAAGGAACAATATTAACAAAACTATAAAACACAACTATTATGTCAGAATTTATCTATCAGGAGCCGCTCCCAATCGAGCGCGACAACACTGAGTATCGTCTTTTGACGAAGGATTACGTGAAGGTTGTAGAGTGCGACGGTCGCAAGATTTTGAAGGTTGATCCAAAGGGTATCGAGCTCCTCGCAAAGGAGGCTTACACCGATGTATCGTTCTACCTCCGTTCGGCTCACTTGCAGAAGTTGAACAACATCTTAAACGATGCCGAGGCTACCGACAACGACAAGTTCGTAGCATACACTATGCTGATGAACTCGTGCGTAGCAGCCGAGGGCGAGTTGCCAACTTGCCAGGATACAGGTACTGCAATCTGCGTTGCTCACAAGGGCGAGGATGTTTGGACTGGCGCAAACGATGCGGAGTATATCTCGCGTGGTGTTTACGAAACCTACAAGGAGCGCAACCTCCGCTACTCGCAGGTTGTGCCTATCACTATGACCGATGAGCACAATAGCGGTACCAACCTCCCTGCACAGATTGACATTTACGCTGGTCACCCTGGTATGGAGTACGACTTCCTCTTCCTCACCAAGGGTGGTGGCTCGGCAAATAAGACCTTCCTCTATCAGCAGACCAAGGCGTTGTTGAACGAGGAGTCGCTCGTTAAGTTCTTCAAGGAGCATATCAAGGACCTCGGTACTTCGGCTTGTCCTCCATATCACCTTGCAGTCTGCATCGGTGGTACATCGGCAGAGATGTGTCTTGCAACCGTAAAGAAGGCTTCGGC
>JAZQYJ010000113.1:0-1081 GCA_045633465.1 Alistipes sp. | reverse complement strand
TCGACACTTGGTTCTCTTCTTGGTTGTGGCCTATCTCGTTGTTCGATGGCATCAACAATCCTAACAACGACGAAATCAACTACTACTACCCAACTGCCGACCTCGTTACTGGTCCCGACATCATCTTCTTCTGGGTGGCTCGTATGATTATGGCTGGCTACGAATACAAAGGCGATATGCCTTTCCGCAACGTATATTTCACTGGTATCGTGCGCGACAAAATCGGTCGCAAGATGTCAAAATCTCTCGGCAACTCGCCTGACCCACTCGAACTCATCGAGAAGTTCGGCGCAGACGGTGTACGTATGGGTATGATGCTCGCTGCTCCTGCTGGCAACGACATCCTTTTCGACGAAGCTCTCTGCGAACAAGGACGCAATTTCAACAACAAGATATGGAATGCCCTCCGCCTCATCAAAGGTTGGGAAGTGGCTGATATCGAGCAACCTGAAAGCTCACGCCTCGCTATCGAGTGGTTCGATAGCAAACTCTCTAAAACTATCGAAGAAATCAACGACGACTTCACAAAATATCGTCTCAGCGAGGCACTCATGACCGTTTACAAACTCTTCTGGGACGAGTTCTCATCTTGGTATCTCGAGATGGTAAAACCTGCTTATCAGCAACCAATCGACCGCGCTACCTACCACTCAACAATTGCGTTCTTTGAAAAACTCACACTCCTTCTCCACCCATTCATGCCATTCATCACCGAAGAGATTTGGCAAGTGCTTGATGAACGCAAAGATGGCGAAAGTGTGATGGTAGCCCCAATGCCTGAGGCTGGTGCAATCAATACTACCCTCCTTTCCGATTTCGAGTTCGTCAAAGAGATTATCGCAGGTGTGCGCACAGTTCGTCTCGACAAGAACATACCTAATAAAGAGGCGCTCTCGCTTGTCGTTACAGGCGAAGGTCACAACGATGCCTACAACCCTGTTATCATCAAAATGTGTAACCTCGAGACCATCGCTCACGGCGAAAAAGATGCCACAGCCGCTACTTATATGGTAGGCGTAACCGAATATGCCGTGCCACTAGGCAACAACATCAACGTCGAAGAAGAGATTAAGAAGATGGA
>JAZQYJ010000112.1:0-9471 GCA_045633465.1 Alistipes sp. | reverse complement strand
AAGATGCGTGCAGCTCGTATGTTGTGGGCAAAGATTGTTAAGCAGTTCGAGCCAAAGAATCCAAAGTCGCTCGCATTGCGTACCCACTCGCAGACTTCGGGTTGGTCGCTCACCGAGCAGGATCCATTCAACAATGTTGGTCGTACAGCTATCGAGGCTATGGGTGCAGCACTTGGTCACACACAGTCACTCCACACCAATGCGCTTGACGAGGCTATCGCCTTGCCAACCGACTTCTCGGCTCGTATCGCTCGTAACACCCAGATTTACATCCAGGAGGAGACTAATGTATGTCGCACCGTAGACCCTTGGGCAGGTTCGTACTATGTTGAGAGCCTCACCAACGAGATTGCTCACAAGGCTTGGGCACTCATCGAGGAGGTTGAGTCGCTCGGCGGTATGGCTAAGGCTATCGAGACAGGCGTACCAAAGATGCGTATCGAGGAGGCAGCTGCTCGTACCCAGGCTCGTATCGACTCGGGTGAGCAGAAGATTATCGGTTTGAACGAGTACCGCCTTGCTAAGGAGGCTCCAATCGATATCCTCGCAGTAGATAACACAGCAGTTCGTGAGAGCCAGATTAAGCGTCTCAACGAGTTGAAGGCTAACCGTGACCAGGCAGCAGTAGATAAGGCTTTGGCAGCAATCACCGAGTGCGTTAAGACAGGCGAGGGCAACTTGCTCGAACTCGCAGTTGAGGCTGCAAAGGTACGCGCTACTCTCGGCGAAATCTCGTACGCTTGCGAGGTTGAGGTAGGTCGCTACTCGGCAGTTATTCGTTCAATTTCGGGAGTTTATAGTTCGGCTATGAAGAAAGATGAGAATTTCGAGAAGGCACAGAAGATGTGTGCTGAGTTTGCAAAGAAGGAGGGTCGTCAGCCTCGTATTATGATTGCTAAGCTTGGTCAGGACGGTCACGACCGTGGTGCTAAGGTTGTAGCAACAGGTTATGCTGATATCGGCTTCGATGTGGATATGGGACCTTTGTTCCAGACCCCTGCCGAGGCTGCAAAGCAGGCAGTAGAGAACGATGTTCACGCTGTTGGTGTATCGTCACTCGCAGCAGGTCACCTCACTCTCGTTCCTCAGATTATCGAGGAGCTTGCAAAGCTTGGCCGTGAGGATATCATCGTAGTAGTGGGTGGTGTAATTCCTGCACAGGATTACGACCAGCTCTACAAGGATGGCGCAGCAGCTATCTTCGGTCCTGGTACCAAGATTCCTGATGCAGCGATTAAGTTGTTGGAGATTCTTTCGGAGTAAGAGAGTCGTTTGAATATGTGGAAGGCGGTAGTGATACCGCCTTCTTTTTTTATAGAGGGCGTTAGAGTCGTTAGGGGCAACAAGGAATCCCTATAACCCCTATAACAAAAAAGCCAATGGCTAATGACCAATGGCAAAAAGGTTATTCACTTGGAGAGAGTGAGATCTACGCGATGACTTTCAGGGCGGAAGGGATGATTTTGATATCAAGAGTGGCGGACTCCATATACCAATCACCGTCTGCGTGGGCGGGACCTTCGCTTTGGCGGGTGATGCGGATACTCTTGCCCTTATAGCAATGCACTTTGCGACTGCGTTGAAGGGTGCCCATCATCAGTCGTAGTGCCAAAATAGGCATCTCCCAAACGCTGAATTTCTCGACTATCGTAACATCGAGAATACCATCGCAACAGTCAGCAAGAGGGGTAATTTTGGCATTGTTACCCCATTGGTCAGAGTTGCCGACTGTGATAAAAAGAGCCTCGACCTCCATTCGGTTGCCGTCTATCTCGACAATGTACTTTTCGGGGAGATAGCTACTCCAAGTTTTCAAGCCTTGGCGAATATAGCTCATAAGACCTCGCTTACCGCTCTTGGCAAATCGCTCGCTCACCACCGCATCGAAGCCTACTCCGCAAACCGAGAAGAAGGGGCGACCATTCACCTCGGCAGCATCCATTCGCTTGCACTCGCCCTGCTCGATTGTGCAAAGAGCCTTTTTGATGTTGTGCGAGAGCCTGAGATGACGAGCCAAACCATCGCCACTACCACACGGAATAATGCCGAGGGCCTTCTCGGAGCCTACGATACCTCGTGCTACCTCATTTACCGTACCATCGCCACCGACTGCCACAACAACCTCGTCAGTCGCCTCTCGTGCAAGCACTTCGGCATGACCGGCATACTCGGTGAAGGCGACTTTGTAACCTTTGGCGAGTAGTCGTTGGGCAAGCCTCTGCTTTTTACCCTTGCCCGATATGGGATTGATAATGAATAGCATTACTCGAAGATATTTTTTGATTCGTCGTAGAATGGTGTCTGCAATCCAAGGAAACGCAACACGCTATGATATATATGGTAGTGTCCTGCCTCCTCTATATCCTTTACCTTTGTCGCGGCATTGTCCGATGTCCATACGATAAACGGAATATCGAGCTGTTCGGCAGGAGCGGTAGCCATCGGCACTCCGTGCATATATAAGCCACCCTCACCGAGCGACTCGCCGTGGTCGGAGATGAATATTACGCACGAGCGTCTGTCGGGAAACTCCCTCTTCAACATCTCTATAACCGAATGAACAAGGTGGTCGGTATAAACGATTGTGTTGTCGTAGGCATTTATCAACTCCTCGTACTTGGCATTTGCCATCTCGACAGTCTTACATTCTGGCAGAAACACCTTGAACTCGTCGGGGGTATTGCTGTAATACTCCGGACCGTGGCTTGTATAGGTGTGAATTCCGACAAATACCTTATTGCTCTTGCTCTCTGCAATCTGCTCCTCCAAGGCGTGGAAGAGTATGCCGTCGAAACTATCATCAGCCTCGGGGTGGAGTTTTTTGAGCGCACTCTTCGAGAAACGCTTTTCGATATGAAGGGGCGGAGTGCCCCAATTACTACTTCGCCAAACGACATCTACGCCATTTCTCGAAAGGTAGTTTGGCAACACTTCGTAGAGTGTTCGGCTCGGAGTGTGTTGCAAGAGAGCCTTCACTGCACCTATGGTGTTGGTGTGCGAAGCTCGTGCCTTAATAGCGGTTACGCCATCGGCTGTCATCAGCGGGTTGGTGTTGCGCTCATAGCCATAGAGTGAGAAGTTTTGGCTTCGTGCCGACTCGCCGATAATCAGCACGCAAATATCCTTGCTATTTGTAACTATTTCAGCATCGGGAAGAGCAACCTCCTTTTGGTTTGTCTTCTTCTGATGATTGAAGTGTCGAATAGAGTTTATAATATAGGACCACGGCATAAGTTTGCTACCAATAACCGGTGCGTGGCGGTCAATCCAAAATGTATTTTTGTAGTTGCTACCCACCACTGCTAAAACAACAACGAGCGAGAGCCCAAAATTGCGCAGAAAGCCTTTAACCGAGCCATAGTCCATCCTTTTACGAAGGAGCATAACTGCCGGCAAAACACCAAGGAATAGAGCATAGAGAAGCATTCCCCACGAGAAGAAGCTCGATGCCTCGGAGTATTGGGTATTGAAGAAGTTGCCCATCATACTTCTGTCGATAAGGGCATTGTATGTAACAATAAAGTAGAAGCAGAAGGCATTAGCAACGATAAGTAGTGCCACTATTGATTTGCCGACAACTCTTCCCAGATATAGAAGTAGGTAATATATCAGATAGTTCAAGGCAAACATAATAATAGCCAAACTACCTATCAACCACACCCCATTAAAGTCGCAACTCACATTTTCCGCCACATAGCTAAAAAACGGATAGTGAAAAGCGACCAATGTGTATGCGCTCAATAGAGCACACACATAACTCAAACCTCTTTTGCGATTGAAAAACTCTCTAAATTTATTCCCTACTCCGTTTGTCATCGTCTTACTACTTTATATAATAGGTATCCGCTTGCCAAACATATTGCAACAAGCAGTAGATTGAACAGAGCAGTCAACAGAATATTAACCTCTGGTGACAACTCATTGTAAGGTGTAGCCTGCACCGAGGCGTTGTAGCGAGCAAACGGATTGGTGTATATAACCTCTCCCTCCGAGAAGTGTGCCGTAATTCTTGCATACGGGTCCGTCGCCCTCATCGTATATGCTACGCTATCGCAATCGTTGTGCTCGGCGAGCATCTCTCGGTTTTGTCCTGTAATTTCGATGCGCTTTGCCACCTCAGATAGAGTGATATACACCGTATCACCATCAACACCTATACTTTTAATATATGGTATAGTGCGGTTCTTTTCGCGCTTGACATCCCAATCGCCTCTGCCATAGTCAGGTAGTCGCATCGAATAGAAACATCCCTCATTGAGCGTTTGCAATATATCCTCGTAACGAGCCGATAGAGTGCAGAGGAAGTTGCATCGTCGGGCTATCTTATACGACTTGTCGGGATGATGAAGGTCGTCATTTGCCACGCCAAAGCAGTAGCGACCGGCACTCAACGCACTATCCCAATAGTTGCTCTCGGTCGATTTGCCACTGTCGAGCTCAATAAGCTTGTAGCCCGAGAGTTTTTCAAACTGCCCATTCGAGAGCGTTGGTGTTCGCAACGGATGATTTATCTGCACCATCTCAGCATCTTTGGTGAGTTGCTCGATCTGGAACTGCTTTTGCGATGCAAGGATTGGAAGCAGATGGTCGAAGTGCCATACATCGTCGGCACCGAATACCAATTTGTGGAATTTGAATAGGTTGTAGCCGTGCTCGTAACCATTCGACTGATACTCCTCACCCTTTGGATGGGCAGTCTTTTTGTTGTGGTTCGAGAATGTTACTATATCGTAGTTCAAATCCTCATAATACCTCAACACCTCGTCTGGCCAATAGTCGCACTCGTTCATGATACCCTCTACACGGGTATGGGTGTGGAAATTTGCCCTTTTCCAACCATTTTGTGCATCGAACCCCTTGTATGGATTATAGATATCAGCCCCTTCAAACTTAGTCGGCGACTTGAAATCGTATATCGGGCTGACACTTGTTGCTGCAAATATGGCAACAGCTACAAGCACAATAGACACTACCGACTTCAAGAGAATACGGCATATCTTCCTAATTGCATATTCTGCTCTTCCCATATAAAACACCTTTATTCAGCGACATATCCACTATCTTCGAGCAGGTTGATACCATTCGCAGCTGCTACGGCAAGGCAATCGCAACGATTGTTCTCGACCGTCTCGGCATGACCTTTCACCCACACAAAGCGAACATGGTGGCGACGATATGCGCGCAGAAAACGAATCCAAAGGTCGGGATTTTTCTTACCCGAAAACCGCTTCTTCTCCCAGCCAAACACCCAACCTTGCGACACCGCATCGACCACATACTTCGAGTCGGAGTATATTGTTACCTCCGAGCCCTCTATCTTCAACGCTTCGAGCGCTACGCATACCGCCATAAGCTCCATACGATTATTGGTCGTAAGACGGTAGCCCTGCGAGAGTTCTTTGCGGTGAGGACCACTTATAAGCACTACCCCATAGCCACCCTTTCCAGGGTTGCCGAGAGCAGAGCCGTCGGTATATATGGTAATCGTAGGTGCCATACTATCCAAGTACAATCTTTTCGAGTTCCGAGAAGTGGTCTATAATATATCGTGCGCCTCGCTCGCGCAACATCTCGGGCGAGTGGCTTCCGAACGACACTCCGCAGAGGTCACAGCCTGCCTCACGCCCCATATCCATGTCGTAGGTCGAGTCGCCCACTACTAACGCTTCGCAGCCATTAATATTGTATCGTTCGAGCGCCAACAAGGCGATATCGGGCGAAGGCTTTGTATTTTCAACATCGTTAGCGCAGATTATGCCATCGAAATACTTTGCGATACCGAGTCGTGCTGTCAATCTTTCGAGTACCTCACGGATATTATTCGAGGAGATAAGCAGTATTACGCCGGCCCTCTTCAATGCGGCAAGCGTATTGGCTACACCATCGAACAACTCGATTAGTGGCTCACACTCGTTGCGATATATGGTGTTGAACTCCACAATCATCTGCTCTATGGTCTTGTCGTCAATGGTGTCATCGTTGGCAAAACAACGAAACGCCTCCGGCAGTGCCAAGCCAAAGTTGCGCTCCACCTGTACGGGGTCTATCTCGTAGCCGTGCATATTCAACATCTTCTCCGATGCGTGAAGTATGGCAGGGATAGTACGAGCAAGCGTACCATCGAAATCGAGCATTACAACTTTGTAGTTCATATCTTATTGTGTTATATTTACCAACTGTTCGCGATAAGCATCCAAGATGCGCGATTTGGAGATAAATCCACGATAGTGGTTCTCCTTATCCACCACAGGCAACATCCAGGTACGATTAACCTCAAATCGAGGCAACACCTCCTGCATCATCTCGTGTTCGAGGATCTTGTCAGGTGGCTGAATCATATACTTAGTAATCGAATTTCCTCGTTTCGATGGTTTGAACATATCCTCGCGCAGGTCGTCGAGTTGCACGATGCCCAAGAGATGTCCGAAGTTGTCGATAACAGGGAATATGTTGCGATGTGCCGTAGAAATAATATCCAACACATCGCCCAATGTGAAGTGCTCCTTGATGCGCACAAAGTCGGTCTCCATCAACTCATCGAGGTTGAGGAACACCAGCACCGATTGGTCTTTGTCGTGAGTAAGCAGTTCGCCCTTCTGGCGCAAGTGCTTTGTGTAGATTGAGTCGGGGTCGAGCCATCGACCTACGGCAAAGGCAATACACGCCACAATCATCAATGGCAGGAACAATCCGTAGCCATTCGACAACTCGGCGATAAGGAATATGGCGGTCAGCGGAGCCTTCATCACGCCCGCCATCACACCTGCCATTCCTACAAGCGTAAAGGCTGCAATCGAGACATCGGCACCGAGCATATTGCAGATAATAGCAGAGCCGGCACCCGTAAATGCACCAACAAAGAGCGAAGGTGCAAATGTTCCACCCACACCTCCTGCGGCGTTGGTGGTAGCCATAGCGATAACCTTGAAGAAGATAATCGCTACGATGTAGATGAGCACCACCCACTCAATCTCGCGGAAGTTGTAGAACAACGAGTTCTCGAAGATGGTATATTTATCGCCTCGCATCAGCGATGTGAAGGCTTCGTATCCCTCGCCATAGAGTGGAGGGAAGATAAAAATCAGCACTCCAAGTGTCAAGCCTGCTATTGCCCAACGAGTATATTGGTTTTCGATTGAACGCACCAACTTGCCCACCTTTGCGTTAGCAGTAGTGAAGTAGTAGGAAATTCCGCCACACAATGCGCCAAGCAGAATAAATAGTGGAATATGCTTGATTTGGAAAACATCTGTTTCGGTAAGTGTTACCGAGATTATCGGGTCGAAACCTCTCAGAACAAGGGCTATCGTGGTTGCAGTAACCGAAGATACAAGCAATGGAATAACCGAGGTCGAGGTGATGTCGAGCATCAAAATCTCCAACACAAAGACCACGCCCGTAATTGGGGCTTTGAAGATTGCTGCTACCGCTGCACCTGCGCCACAACACAAGAGAAGTGTGATGTTTTTGTAGTTGAGTTTTGCCAACTTGCCGACATTCGAGCCAAGCGCAGCACCCGTAAGCACGATAGGTGCCTCAGGGCCCACCGAACCTCCGAAACCGATGGTTACAGCACCGCCCACCATTGAGGTCCAACAGTTGTGCCCTGCGATGTTTGAGCCTCGACGCGACATTGCGTAAAGCACTCGTGTAACACCCTCCGAGATATTATCCCTGACGATGTAGCGCACAAATAGTGTCGCCAAAACAATACCTATAACAGGGTAAAGTAGGTAGAGGAAGTGGAAGGTGTCCGCATCGAACCAATTAACCAATCCACTCTTGATGATATGCAGCAACAACTCGAAGAGATAGGTTGCCACACCCGCCAAAGCTCCCACCACCACAGCGAGTATGAGCAACATCTGTCGCTCGGTCAATCGCTTCGTGATATCCAAGAACCAACGGTAAATCTTCTCCCGATTGGCAGGGTTTATGTAGCCGGAACGCTCAATCATAATAAATTGGCTTTTAGCCATTAGCTATTGGCCATTAGCTCTATATTTTTCTGCTTGTTCTGCAATTAGTTCCTTGTCTTGGAAATAGTTGATTTTCATCGCATCACGCACATCGTTAAGGGTAGCGGCAGCGGTAGCACGAGCCTCGGCAGTGCCCTTTTCGAGAATGGCATAGACCTCCTCAATCTTTTGCTCCCACTCCTTGCGACGAGCGCGGATAGGTTCCAACAACTCTTCCAATACGGCAATTAACAACTTCTTGCACTTAACATCGCCCAGACCTCCACGGCGGTAGTGCTCCTTCATCTCGTCGAGATTTTTGTAATCCGGCTGATACTTCTCAAAGTGCTCGTCACGGCAGAAAGCGTCGAGGTATGTGAATACGCAGTTGCCTTCAACCTTGCCCGGATCCTCGATACGGAGGTGGTCAGGGTCGGTGTACATTGACATAACCTTCTGCTTAACCTCCTTTGGAGTATCCGAGAGATAGATGCAGTTGCCGAGAGATTTGGACATCTTCGCCTTGCCGTCAGTTCCCGGCAGACGCATACAAGCCGAGTTTGTCGGGAGCAAAATCGAAGGCTCAACCAATGTCTCGCCGTATGTAGAGTTGAATTTGTGTACAATCTCGCGAGCCTGCTCAATCATCGGCTCTTGGTCGGCACCCGCAGGAACGGTTGTAGCCTTGAAAGCGGTGATGTCCGATGCCTGCGAAATAGGATAGGTGAAGAAGCCCACAGGAATACCCTGCTTCTGGGTGGTGTCGCCCTCGGCAGTGTTCTCCGAGAAGCCACGCAACTGAATCTCGGTCTTTACGGTCGGGTTGCGCTGCAAACGCTGAACGGTTACGAGGTTCATATAGTAGAATGCCAACTCGCACAACTCAGCCACCTGCGACTGAATGAAGATTGTCGATTTCTCGGGGTCAAGACCGCACGAAAGGTAGTCCAATGCCACCTCGATAATGTTCTGACGCACCTTTTCGGGGTTGTCGAAATTGTCAGTCAGGGCCTGCGCATCGGCAATCATAATAAAGATTCGCTCGAACTCGCCCGAGTTCTGCAACTCGACACGGCGGCGCAACGAGCCGACAAAGTGTCCCAAGTGCAAACGACCTGTTGGTCTATCTCCTGTAAGTATGATTTTTCCCATAGTCTTGTATGTTTTCCTCTTGTTTATCGTGTGTGCGTACGCGCACGATTGCACAAAGGTAACAAAAAAGTTGAGAACTGACGCTGTGGAGCGAGTGAAAAATTAAATTTATTTATTTTTTCCGAGCCACGAGGAAGAAAAGCCTGCGCAGCAGGGTTAATTGGGAGTTGAGAATTATTTCAAAAACTGCCTAAATTTTTGCACTTTTCGAGATAAGTTGCTAAATTTGTAATCGCAATCGCTTTGGTTGCAGACATAATTACGCAGAAAGTGTAAGTTTATTCTTGGATACGAATCTGACAGTTCAAAGACAAAAGAATAGGCAAACATCTTGCTGCGTCATACCATTTGGTATGGCGTG
>JAZQYJ010000111.1:0-13675 GCA_045633465.1 Alistipes sp. | reverse complement strand
TTATCGAAGCAGTACGCCTCATCGCAAGGTCTACCGAGTGCGCAATTTCGCTCCACAATATCCTGCGCCGAGAAGGCAACCGCCACACCCACAGCGTCGTAGCAACGAGGAGCAAACTTCTCGTTCATACACTTTGCGAGTCGTGTTACACGCAACATATAACCCACCGTGCACTGCATATCCTGCGAGAACGAGGGCATATAAAAGTCATCGTTGTTGCGCAAAACCGACGAGTCGGAACGCTCGGTCAGCCACAAATCTTCGCCACTTGCAAGGGCGTTATATATGCAAACTATCTTCATCTATTTCAGTGTTTTAACAATATCCGCTGCAACACGCTGGCTCGAACCCTCGCCACCCATCATCTCTCGGAGTTCGGCAAAGTCGGCAAGCATTTTCTCACGAGCCGAGCCGCCCTCCAAAATGGAACGCAACTCCTCACTCACCGCCTTGACATCAATTTTATTTACGACAATCTCTCGCACCGCCTCACGACCGAGATTTATATTCACAAGCGAGATAAACGGAATTTTTAGCACGATAGGGCGCAGCCACTCATAAATCTTTGGCACATGGTAGAGTACGATCTCTGGCGTATTCATCAGAGCAGTTTCGAGCGTTGCCGTGCCCGATGTTACGATTGCCGCCTCGGCATATATCAGCGTGTCGTAAGTCTTGTTGCAGACCACCTTAACCGCCGAGCCGTGCAAAATTTTCTCGTACAATTCTCGTTCGAGCCACGGCACCGCAGCCACAACAAACTGATAATTCGGAAAATTCTGCGAAATGGCAACCATATCCGCCAAATTATCCTTTATCTCCGACCTGCGGCTACCAGCCAAGAGAGCCACGATAGGGCGCTCATCGAGGCCGTTCTCCTTCAAAAACTCCTCTCGTGAGCCCATCTGCGCCTTATATTGCGCAATCGAGTCGCACAACGGATTACCGCAGAACACAGGCTCAATGCCCTTCGAGCGGAAATAGTCGGTTTCAAACGGGAAAATCGTGTAGAGCCTATCGACATACTTGCGAATCCCCTTCACACGCCACTCCTTCCACGCCCACACCTTCGGAGCGATATAGTAATAAACCTTCAACCCCTTCGCCTTTGCCCACTTGGCAATGCGCATATTGAAGCTCGGATAGTCGATAAGTATCACAACATCAGGGTTGAACGCCTCGATATCGTGCTTGCACTCGTCAATCTGTCCGACGATGGTTTTGAGGTTACGCACCACCTGCACAATGCCGAAAAACGATGTTTCACGGTAGTGCTTTGCAAGGTTTTCTCTGCCACCAACCTCTGCCATCTTGTCGCCACCCCAGAAGCGGAACTGCGCCTCGGAATCCTCCGCCACAATTCCCTTCATCAGGTTGCTACCGTGCAAATCACCCGAAGGCTCACCAACGACAATGAAATACTTCATTGCAAATTAAGAATTGAGAATTAAGAATTAAAAATTATTTTTCTTTATCTATTATATCGTCATTCCGAGCGAATGCAATGAGCGTGGGAATCTTCCTATTTTATTTTAATTACAATAATGTAGATCGCCACGAGCCTATGGCTCTCGCAATGACGCTTTTATTTATCTTCCGCAAAATTAAAAATTTTTGCCGACAATACCGCAACTCTCGAAAATAATTTCTAAATTTGTAATCGGATTGCGGAATACGCAGTTCTTGTAGATGGCATTTAGGCTATTGTTTTGTTGATAAAACGACCAATTTTATTTAGCGAACAGACAATAGGCACAATAAATGCCCTCGCCGTTTTGGCGTGGGTTGTGCTTTTGTTCGCGTGGGTACTTGGTCGTCCCTTTCAACTTAAAGCAACTATCCACGCTTCTCTTTTTTAGTTAAGCGGTTGCTATCTGACAGCAACAAAAAACTTATGTTTAACTAATAAAATCAAGGTATTATGAAAAAATTATTGTTTAGTGTAGTAGCACTTCTATTAGTGGCTTCTGCAAATGCACAAGCCGATATTACAAAATTCTTGGGCATTCCAGTAGATGGGACAAAGGAGGAGATGATTGCGAAACTTAAAGAAAAAGGATTTCGAATGGCTGAATACAATCCGAATAATAATATATTAGAAGGTGAGTTTAACGGGGCTGATGTCAATGTGCATATTGCGACTAACAAGAATAAAGTATGTCGCATAATGGTTTGTGATAAGAATACACAAAGTGGAAGTAGTATCAAAAATAGATTTAATATCTTATGCGAACAGTTTAAAAACAATGCAAATTACGTCTCATTAGAAGATTATAAGATTCCCGAGAGTGAAGATGTCGAAAACGAAATATTGATAAATAAGAAAAATTATCAAGCAATATTCTATCAGATGGTTGATATTAAAAGCGATTGGTATAAGCAGGAATCTAAAAAGTATGTAGATTCTTTGTATACTTCAGAGCAAATTGAAAAAATGAATACAGACGAATTAATGGATCTTCTGTCTAAAGTTTTGTTTTATTTTTTAACTAAAAAGCCTGTTTGGTTTAAAATCTCTGAATTTAGTGGTGAATATTATATAACGATGTTCTACGATAATGAATATAATAGAGCTAATGGCGAAGATTTATAAGTTGTGATAACGCATATTTAGCACTATCGCCTCGCAGTTTGTTCTGCGAGGCGATACCTTTAATTGTCAATTGTCAATTCGTCAATTGTCAATTATTTTTCAAGTAGGTCGGGGCGAAGGAGTTTTGTCCTTTCGTAGGCTTGGGTTTCTTGCCACTTGGCTATCTCTGCAAAATTACCCGACAACAGCACATCGGGTACTTTCCAACCGTTAAACTCCGCAGGGCGTGTATAGACAGGCGGAGCGAGCAAATCATCTTGGAAGCAGTCGGTCAGTGCCGAAGCCTCATCGCCAATAGCACCCGGCAAAAGTCGCACCACCGAGTCGGTAATAATCGCAGCAGCCAACTCGCCACCCGTCAAGACATAGTCGCCAACCGAAATTTCGCGAGTAATAAGATGCTCACGAATGCGGTAGTCGATACCCTTATAGTGACCGCAGAGGATAATTATATTTTCGAGAGTTGAGAGGCGATTTGCCTCGTGCTGGTCGTAGCGAATGCCATCGGGCGAGGTGAAGATAATCTCGTCGTAGTGGCGCTCGCTCTTCAACTTCTCGATGCAGCGGAACACCGGCTCAATCTTCATAACCATACCTGCCTCACCACCGAAAGGGTAGTCATCGACCTTATGGTGTTTATCCTCCGAGTAATCACGGATATTGTGGATATGAATCTCGGCAAAACCGCCCTCCTGCGCACGCTTCAATATCGACTCATTCAGCGGCGACACCAAAAGTTCGGGTACAACTGTTAAAATATCTATTCTCATAGTTTTTCTTGGCTTTTAGCCATTAGCCATTGGCCATTAGCTATTTTTTTCTCTAACGACTCTAACGCCCCTAACGACTCTAATTATAATTTATCTCTCCATTCAGCGCTTCGACCACAAACGGATTATACATCGATTCGTGACCGATATTCGACTTGTCGCCGTGACCTGGATAGACCACAACCTCGTCACCCAAAGGCAAAATCTTGCCCAAAATCGACTTTATAATCGTAGGATAGTCGCCACCCGGAAGGTCGGTGCGACCAATGCTCTCACGGAAGAGGGTATCACCCGTAAAGAGCGACTTCGACTCCTCGTGCAGGAGCGATACGCAACCCTTCGTGTGTCCGGGCGTTGCGATAACTCGGAGCGTGGTATTTCCGAACTTCACCTCCTCGGTAGTTGCGAGGTCGATATCAATTGACTCTGGCAATGCGCCCAACTCCATACCGAACATTGAACCGCTTGCACGGCCACTCTTGAGCAAATCGAGGTCAGCCGATGATGCAGCGAACTTAACGCCATAGGTCATTTTGAGGAACTCCACACCGAGGATATGGTCGAAGTGGCAGTGGGTATTTACCGCCAAGACAGGCTTTAAGCCCTGCTCCTCGATAAACTCCGCCAACACCTTATCCTCACGAGCCGACATATTGCCCGCATCGATAATGATGCACTCCTTCGTTTCGTCCCACACGATATATGTATTCTCCTGAATCGGATTGAATACGAATTTTACAATCTGCATAGTTATATTCCCGCTATTTTCTTGATTTCGTTTAACTTATTCAGCGCCTCCAATGGAGTGAGAGAGTTGATATCCAACCCCTTGATTTGGTCACGGATTTGAATAAGCACAGGGTCTTCGAGTTGGAACATCGACAACTGCACATCGGGGGTGCGTACCGACTCGGCAACATCGGCAACTCCTTGTGCAGTAGCCTTTTTGCCGCGCTTGCGCAACTCGCCCTTCGGCACCATATCGCTATTACCATACGCCTTTTCCAATGCCCCCAAAATCGCCGTAGCACGCTCCACAATAGTCGCCGGCATACCTGCCAACTGCGCCACATGGATACCAAACGAGTGCTCCGTACCGCCACGCTCCAACTTACGCAAGAATACCACCGTGCCGTCAATCTCCTTAACCGAAACATGGAAGTTCTTCACTCGGTTGCACACCTGCTCCATATCGTTGAGCTCGTGGTAGTGCGTAGCAAAGAGTGTGCGAGGGTGAGCCGTAGGGTGGTTATGCAGATACTCAACCATCGCCCACGCAATCGAGATACCATCGTAGGTACTTGTTCCTCGGCCAATCTCGTCGAGCAACACCAAACTGCGCTCCGAGATATTGTTCAAAATTGAAGCCGACTCCAACATCTCGACCATAAAGGTAGATTCGCCCTGCGAGATATTGTCCGAAGCACCGACACGGGTAAAAATCTTATCCACCAAGCCAATCTCCGCCTTCGATGCAGGTACAAACGAGCCCATCTGCGCCATCAGCACGATGAGAGCCGTCTGGCGCAACAATGCCGACTTACCCGACATATTAGGGCCGGTAATCATCATAATCTGCTGCGACTCGGTGTCGAGCGCCACATCGTTCGGAATATACTTTTCGCCCACCTTCATCAGCGTTTCGATACCCGGGTGGCGTGCGGCTTTGAGGTTTATAGTCGTGGAGTCGTTGAGCAGAGGTCGCACATACTTGCGCTCCACCGCCACAACCGCCAACGAGTAGAGGCAATCGATGCGAGCAACAATCTGGGCATTGCGCTGAATTTCACGCAACGAGCCTGAAACATAGGCAATTAACTCGTTATAAATCTGTTGTTCGAGTTGCAACATTCGCTCCTCGGCACCGAGAATCTTCTGCTCATACTCCTTCAACTCCTCGGTGATATATCGCTCGGCTGCCGCCAATGTCTGCTTGCGAATCCAACGCTCGGGCACCTTATCCTTGTGGGTGTTGCGCACCTCGATATAGTAGCCAAAGACATTGTTGTAGCCTATTTTGAGCGATGGAATACCCGTGAGTTCGCTCTCCTGCTCCTGAATCTTTTGAAGTACCTCCTTGCCGTGCGTTGCTATGCGGCGCAGGTCGTCAAGTTCTGCCGAAACGCCATCTGCAATGATGCCGCCCTTCTGAATTTGGTTAGTCGCAGGGTCAGGGTAGATGGTCTGCGCAATACGCTGCGATACCTCGCTCAGAGGGTTGATTTTCGATGCTGCAAGGTGCAGAATATCGCTATCTGACGACTCCAAAGCCGCCTTCAAGAGTTCTATCGCCTCCAACGAATTTTTCAGTTGAATCATCTCGCGAGGCAACACACGCAAACTCGCTATGCGTGAAGCAATTCGCTCTATGTCGCCCGTCATCGAGAGATGCTCGTTTACAGCCGAGCGAGTAGCCTTGTCATTCACAAAGACCTCGACCATATTCTGTCGCTCCTCGATGCGCTTCAAGTCAAGAATAGGCATTGCTATCCACTTGCGCAACAGTCGTGCGCCCATTGCGGTGCGAGTCTTATCAAGAGTCTTTGCCAACGAAAAGTTCGCATCGCCACCACTCGAAGCAAAGAGTTCGAGGTTGCGAGAGGTAAATTTATCTATCCACACATACTCCTCACGGTCAAGGCGCGACAGAGAAGAGATATGCGCCACATTGTTGTGCTGTGTAAATTCGAGATAGTAGAGTATCGCTCCCGCAGCCGAAATGGCACTACGCATACCCTCCACGCCAAAACCTTTGAGCGATGGCACAGAGAAGTGGGTTTTCAACTTGCCATAATTGACCTCGTAGGAGAACACCCAATCTTCGAGACAGTAGATATAGTAACGAGAGCCGAAAGCCGCCACGAAACGCTCCTTCAAGCCACGCTGATAGACAATCTCTTTTGGTGCAAACGAAGAGAGCAACTTCTCGATGTAGCGGTCATCGCCCTCGGCAACAGAGAACTCGCCCGTAGTCAAATCAAGGAATGCCACGCCCGTAGCCGACTGATCAAAATAGACCGATGCAAGGTAGTGATTTTCACGCTGCTCGACAACATTATTTTCGAGCACTACGCCCGGCGTAACAACCTCTATAACACCTCGCTTCACCACACCTTTCTTGACAAGTTTTGGATCTTCGAGCTGTTCGCAGATAGCCACACGCTTGCCTGCACGCACCAAGCGAGGGAGGTAGGAGTCTATGGCGTGGTGCGGGAAACCTGCAAGTTCCACCGTTGAAGCACCGCCATTTGCACGGCGAGTGAGCGTAATACCGAGTATTGCGCTTGTTTCGATAGCATCTGCACCGAAAGTCTCGTAGAAGTCACCCATACGGAACAACAAAATCGCATCGGGATATTGAGCCTTTACCTCCTCGTATTGCTCCATCAACTTCGTCTTACCCGACTTCTGCTCCTGCTCTTCGCCTGTTTTCTTTGTTCGTGCCAAAGTTCCTTACCTATTTAAGTGTTATAATCGTGCAAATATAGCGAAAAAGTTGAGAACTGACGCTGTGGAGCGAGTGAAAAATTAAATTTATTTATTTTTTCCGAGCCACGAGGAAGAAAAGCCTGCAAAGCAGGGTTAATAAGAGTTGAGAGTGGAAAATTAGAAATTTTATTGCTTTTCTTCTTTTTTAAGGAGGCAATGCCCTGCAAGGTGTTGTTTGTTTGCGAAATGTTTTCTAAATTTGCGATGCTGAACGGCTTTTTGTGGCTGTACGGCAGACATATAGAAAGTGTTTTCGCAGTCCTTTGTAGGAAATCTGACAGTTTCAAACAAGCAAAAGGATATTCGAACAACACCTATTTCTTGTATATATGCGATTGGTATGTTCTATGCCGATGTATGGCTATATACAGGTGTGGGGCATTGTATCGTTTATTTTTGCTTGGGTTTTGTCAGAACCTCCTACTTGATAAACGGAAATCAACCTCACACTTTCTTTTTTTATAATAACGCCTTATTCGGGGTTGGTGGGCAAACAAAAAACTTATTTATTATGAAAAGATTTTCTATTTTGGTAGCATCGCTACTATTGCTGACTGTTTGCTTGCCAGCATCTGCACAAAAACTAACATCGTACACCAAGTATTGGGATTGGTTGGGATTAAGAAAAAAAATTGTTTATAAAACACTTCCTGATGGGAGTTGGCATAGCAATGCCGAATACTACAGCTATGCAGGCGATCATTTATACACAAGAACATTCAAAAATGGTCAATGTGTATACCATAAAACCTATTTCAAAGATGGGAGCATAAATGAAGAAGGTGCAGTGGATAAGCTGCTCGACGAATATGGTATTGTGAATGACTGGTTCTATACTTATAAATCTTATAAAATCAACAAAAAGGGGCAGCGAGTATTGGATTTTGAGTATAGTTTAGATAGAAAAACTGGATATCTTACAAAATGCAATGTATTCGATATAGAGACTCGCAAACAACTTTATAAGCTTACAACCTCCTCAGATTTAAAGACAACAAGATATATAAAATACAGCCAAGATGGCTCCATCCTTATGGATATCGTATACAATATGGAGAATTGTACCTTTCAAATCAAAACTCTTGATATTACCTCAGAGTATGATGAGATACTTGGCAAAATTATAAACGGTGTAATGGTTCTTAATACATCTATTGAGAAAGATAGTTACACCATAGAGGAAGTGTTTAAAGAGTGTAGAAAGCATATAGACAAAGATGGTAATCGCATATTATACGATCCGAGGAATAAAAAAATGGTAATTTCAGCAAAACCATCAAGCCCAGATGTAGAGATGGGTTATCTAGATTTTATTCATAAAATATGTGATATAGAGAGAGAAAGATTTTATGACCCTGATTTTAATAATATGGATTTAGGTTTCAGTTATACAAAACCTGGCTCTTTTAAGAAAAGTTATTTCGAACCAACAAGATACAACGATTATCCCGAGCATCCTTACAAAAAGATTGCAGATAAAATAGAGCCATGGTGGTATGAGTGTTGCAAACCGATTGCACGATTTATACGCTTAGAGAAATTGTATTCAAAAGACAATCTTACCTACATGGGTGATTTTGACGGCATTAATGCAACAGGCATCGGAATCGCAACATCCAAATATCCTTTTTGGCAGAAAGGAATCACTATTACTGGTGAATTCAAGGACAATATACCTATAAAAGGAGAATGTATTTGGCATGACGATAATGGAAAGCCATGCGCTAAATATGTTGGTAGATTCAATAACGATGGCTTAATGAGTGATTCTGTTGGCATTTATACAAAGTTGAATCCATCGGGTGATATACTAGAAACATATAAAGGTGGGTTTAAAGATGGTTTATTTGAAGGAGAGGGAACTATTCAGATAAAAAATGGAGATACATACACGGGCTCATTTGTGGAGGGAAAATACAATGGTAAAGGTATCCTAAGAAAGGCAGATGGAACGGTATATGAAGGAGAATTTATTAATGGTGCATACAGAAAAGGTAAACTCGTAATGCCAAATGGTGAAACATACGAGGGAGGTTTTTACAATGGACTATTTTCGGGAGCAGGCATTCTATCAAACTCTAATGGCGACTCTTATAAAGGTTCTTTTGTTGAGGGCAAATATCACGGGCAAGGAACATTGATTAATAAAGATTGTAATTACTCTGGACGATTCATTAACGGTGTTATGAGTGGCAAAGGTAAATTATCTTATAGTGATGGTAGGTATTTTGACGGTTATTTTGATAGAGGAAGGATGGATAAGACAAAACCTTATAAAGCTCTAGTAAAAGCGGACAATGGCGATTACTATGACGGAGATATGATTGAAAATAAATATCAAGGAAATGGCTGCTTAACCAAACCAAACGGAGATTACTATAAGGGCAAATTTATCAATAATGTATATCAAGGAAAGGGCGAAGCAAGGATAACTGCAAAAAATGGCGATATATATTGCGGTCCTATTCAAAAATTCAAGTATGAGGGTGTTGGCGTACTCACTAAACCAAATGGTGATTACTATAAAGGTCTATTTAAGTCTGGTAAGTTCTTGGGTAATGGAGAGGCAAAATTAACTGCTAAAAATGGAGATGTGTATTGTGGAAAAATAGAAAAGTTTAAATACCAAGGAAAGGGTGT
This sequence comes from Alistipes sp., assembly GCA_045633465.1. Lineage (GTDB taxonomy): Bacteria > Bacteroidota > Bacteroidia > Bacteroidales > Rikenellaceae > Alistipes. Next base: position 4,183 of record JAZQYJ010000111.1, on the reverse strand, counting down.
TTACTCGAAGACGAATGGTGATAAATATGAAGGTGATTTTGTCGCAAATGCCATTACTTCTGGCACCTTGTTCTACAAAAATGGAGATATATTTATTGGAAACTTCGCAAAGTATTTAGCAGTAGGTGAAGGTAAATACATTTACAAAGATAACAAGGCTACATACATTGGACTATTTGCAAAAGGTTTGAAAAACGGAGCAGGTGTCTTAACATTTGGCGATATTATTTACAAAGGTACTTGGAAGAATAATGAAATGGCAGGCCTATTTACTATCTCTAACGAGGAAGAGGTTTATACTGTAACTATCAAAGCGGGAATAATCGCAAATAGCGTAACCCTATCTTTTAAGAATGGAGATAAGTTTGTCGGAATTGTTGAGAATGGCAAATATGTGAAAGGTGTATATACCTTTAAGAATGGAGAATCCTTTAATGGAAGTTGGTCAAATAATAAACCTGCAAAAGGAAAGGTTGTGGACACAAATAATAAAGTTGTCAAAAAAGGAGATTTATCTACTCGCAACTTCTGTTGTCCTAATGAGAAATTATTAAAACACCCTAATTTATAGTTTTTCTTCACCCACGAGCCTTAAACTCGTGGGTGTTTTTTTTGGGGGGGGGTCAAAAGGTAATTAAGGGTGATTAAGGTCAGGCTGTCGGCAAAACTTTAATAACCTTTAATAGCCTTTAATAACCCTTAATATCCGTTATAAATCTACTCTTCGAAAAATCTCTCATCAAAATTGACAAAGTAGAGTCGCTCGGTAGCACGAGTCATTGCGGTATAGAGCCAACGCAGCATATCCTTGGTCATCGGCTCGTCGCCAAAGATGCACCTATCCACAAATACCGCCTTCCACTGTCCGCCCTGCGCCTTGTGGCAGGTTACGGCATAAGCGAACTTTATCTGCAAGGCGTTGAAATAGTCGTTCTCACGAATCTCCTGCAAGCGTCTCAGTTTGCTCTTAACATCTAAATAGTCCTTCTCGACCTCTCGAAAAAGTCGCTCACTCTCCTCACGAGTGAGTGATGGCGACTCGGAGTGCAGAGTGTCGAGCAACACCTTACATTCAATCTCTGTATCGTCATAGTCGCCAAACGATAGGGTAGCCGTAGCAAAGCGAAATCCATAGAACTCCTCCACACGGCGCAACCTCCGCAAGCGAGCAATATCGCCATTGGCAATAAAACTTATAGGACAGTTCTCGATGCGCTCGGTATAGTGGTAGTTATTCTTCGCAACCATCAGAATATCACCGCTTTCCAACTCCTCCTCCGCCATCAGATTTATACGGCGAATACCCTCGTTATAGCGGTTTGCTCGCTTGTTCGAGCGAGTGATAACAATCGTCTCGTCTCGCCCATATCTATCGTAGCAATCCTGCAACGCCTCCAACAACTCCGTACCGCTGACCGACTGCACATCATCGTAGCCCAAATCGAACTTCGGAATCTCGTAAATCTGATTTTCGAGCATACAACGCACCAAAGTCGCATTGAAGAGTATTCCCGAATTTTGTTCCTGGCGCACAACCTCGTCCATCGAGCCATAGACGACATCGCCAAACTGACTCATTTCAACCGTATCGAGTGCCGGCGAGAAGTCTGCGCCCACGGGTGGCAACTGCGCATTATCGCCCACCAAAACGAGGCGACAATTTCTTCCGGAACGGACATATTGCACCAAATCTTCGAGCAGTGAGCCGCTGCCAAATTGCACCCCGTCCGAAGCGGTATTTGCCGACAACATCGAAGCCTCATCTACGATGTAAATCACATCTTTATCTCGGTTTATATTAAGTGAAAATTTAGATTCGTAAGCAGCATTTGTGCGCTCACGATAGATGTGCTTGTGAATGGTCAGAGCCTTCTCGCCCGAGTAGTGCGAAAGCACCTTCGCTGCACGACCCGTAGGAGCCAACAAAACCGAACGAATACCCATATTTTTCAATGCTGCAACAATCGCCGCAACGAGCGTAGTTTTACCCGTTCCGGCGTATCCGTTAAGCACAAAAATCGAAGAAGAATCGCCCTCTGTGAGGTACTCTGCGAAGGCTTCAACGATTTTTTTTTGATTATTCGTTGGTTGATACAATAATTTTGCGTAAATTTGGCTCGCAATATCGTAGATATTCATCGTTGTTGCTAATTTTGTACAAACTTAACAATAAAATATCAAAATGGAAAAGAAAAGTGTTCAAATTATTCTCCAAGTTGCTCTCGCAGCAGTAGTCTTGGGACTCGCTTATTGGGTTTACATGCTCATCTCAACCCCTATCAAGTTCGAGGCAGAGCAGAAGACTCGTGAAGCAGCAGTTATCGAGCGCATCAAGGACATCCGTACCGCAGAGCGCACATTCAAGAGTAAGTATCAGCGTTTTACAGCCGATTTCGACACTCTTATCAACTTCGTTCTCACCGAGCAGATGGAGGGTGAGCGCAAGAAGATTGACGAGGATGACTCGGTAGCAATGGCTCAGGCTAAGAAGAAGTATGGCAAGAAGTTCAAGAATGTAGAGAAGTTCACCTTCTCGGTTAAGGACTCGTTGTTCAAGCACCTCTCGCCAGAGCAGGTTGCAGAGTTGCGCTATGTTCCTTACACCAACAACCAGACCGAGTATATCCTCGAAGCGGGTATGTTGGCAACCGAGTCGAAGGTTATTATCCCTGTTGTAGAGTGCCGTACTCCATATATCGCATTCCTCGACACAGTGGCTTATCGTCAGGAGGTTATCAACCTCGTTGACAATATGAAGAACAACTTCAACCGCTACCCGGGCATTAAGTTCGGTGCAATGGATCGTGGTAACAATGAGGCAGGAAACTGGGAGTAATATCGCCATTGACAATAAGAAGGTGTCCATTCAAGTAAAATTGGGTGGACTCTCTTTTTCTGCGGATAAAATAGTCGTAGCAGAGGATATTGAGCAGGTAGAATTCATCATCGACACACCTCGCGTAGTCCTCGCACCTCGTGAGGAGGTATCGCTCGACACCGCAAGCGAACTATTGCGCATAGTCGGAAAACCTTGCCGTAGCAACGAACAGAGCGTTTGCAGCGAGTTGCAGTCAGATATCGTGGCAGTTATTGCGATTGATAGCAAGGCTCTGAGCGCCATTGTAGAGCGATGGGGCAGTCGAGCATCTTTCACCTCGCCACTGTTGGATATGCGCCACAGTGAAGAGGAGTGCCTGACTATTGACACAACAGACAAAGTGTGCTACTTGCGACGATTCCGCAATGGTTTGCAGCGCGTCGAGGCTTTTGATGCCACCACGCCCGAAGATGTTTTATACCTTGTAACCGAGTGGCTCGACAACAATGCCACACCTATATATATAAAAGGTAGCGCCGAAGTCGTAAAACTCCTCCGCAAATACTACAAACAGGTGATATGCGAATAATAAGTGGCAAATTTAAGGGTAGGGCGATAAATCCGCCTCGCAACCTCCGAGCAAGACCGACAACCGACTTTGCAAAGGAGAATTTGTTTAATGTCTTGAACAATCTGGTCGATTTTGATGAGTGCGATGTATTGGACCTCTTTGCCGGCACAGGCTCGGTAAGTTACGAATTTGCCTCACGAGGTGCGAAGAGCGTAACCTCGGTCGAAATAAATGCCGTGCATCACGCCTTTATTCGCCGTACCGCAAAGGAGCTCGGAGCCGACAATATGTTTGTCGTGAAGGCCAACACCTTCCTCTATCTGCGCAGTTGCCCGAAGAAATTTGACATCGTTTTCTCCGATGCGCCATACGATTTGGAGGGATTAGAGGAGATTGTACCGTTGGTTTTAGAGGGAGATTTGCTAAACGAGGAGGGAATTTTCATCTTTGAGCACTCCGACAAGTACGACTTCTCAGAGCACCCAAATTTTTGGCAACTAAGGAGTTACGGAAGTGTTCAATTTTCGATGTTCCGCAAGTAGCAAAAAAATGTGATTTTTTTCGCAAAAAAGTTTCTAAAAATTTTGCAGAACAAAAAAATTGCTCTATATTTGCACTCGCAATCAGCAATGGTGCGTTAGTTCAGCTGGTTAGAATACGTGCCTGTCACGCACGGGGTCAGGGGTTCGAGTCCCCTACGCACCGCCAAGAAATTGGCTCCGTAGCTCAACTGAATAGAGTACTTGACTACGGATCAAGCGGTTCCAGGTTTGAATCCTGGCGGAGTCACGAAG
>JAZQYJ010000110.1:0-3575 GCA_045633465.1 Alistipes sp. | reverse complement strand
TCGTCAATAATTCCGTTGTATTCGAGTTCGCCCTCGATTACAAAGAAAAGCTCCTCGGGGTCGTATTCTCCAATTCCATTCTTCTTTGCCTCTTTGGCTACGAATTTGGCAATCTCATTGATGTCAATGTCGATATATTCGTTGCCCGAGTCAAGAATACCGCTCTTGTCGTAATAGTCGTAGATGGTATCAAGAATGTAATAGAAATCGTCGTCGCTGTATTTCTCTTTCAGCTCCTGTGGCAGGTGCTCACGTATATATGCAATGGTCTTCTCGTCGTCGAGGTCTTCCATTGCGAACTCATCGTTCTGCATACTGTAATGCTTTTGATTATACCAAAAGAGCGTCGAAGAGCTTCTGAACGTCGCCCTTAGACTTTGAACCGACGAACTTGTTAACTACCTGTCCGTTCTTTATGAAAAGTACTGTGGGGACGTTGCGGATATTGAACTCGTCGGTGAGGTCAACTGCCTCCTCGATGTCGCACTTACCTACTGCGATACGTCCGTCATACTCCTTGGCAAGCTCGTCGATGATGGGGGCAAGCTGGCGGCAAGGGCCACACCATGTTGCGCTGAAATCAATTACAATGGGCAATTCCGATGCCAAAAACTCCTTTGCATTGCTGTCTGTTACAATTACTTCCATTTTCTCTAAAATTTAAAAAGTTATCAATTAAGTTTGTATTCAATATTGGGTAACGACTTTATGTAGTCGATAAATTCTTGTTCTACGGTAATGCCGTTCTTGCGGGATACAAGCTCCAATGAGAAACCATTCTCGGCATCTTTTATGTTGAACTGCAGTTTACAGTTGCCGGGGTGCTGAACTACATAGTCGGCAATGTACTCGTATACATCCTGGGTGAAACTCATTACTTCGAATGTTATTGTAATGCTCTTTACTATCTGTTCCTTTACATCGGCAAGCAGCTGTATGCTGTTTATTGCAAATTCCATCTCATCGGGCTTCCAGCGTTTGGGTTGGCAACTGCCTGTCAGATAGAGGAATGTGCCAGGGACAAAGTAGGACGATTTCTGTATCCAGTCATCGCCAAAGAAGGGGAATTCGGCTGTGCCGCTGAAGTCCTCAATCTTTACGATGCCAAAGGGGTTGCCACGCTTCGTCTGTCCTGTGCGTGGCGCCTCGCTGACGATGCCTCCGAATGTCACTTTGCGGTTTTTTAGATTATCGATGTTGGCAAACTCCTCGGCTTTTGTATTGCAGAATTCGTTAAGAACAAGTGCATACTCGTCGAGCGGGTGTGCCGATAGGTAGATACCGACAAGCTCGCGTTCGCGGTTCAAGCGTTCGAGGCTGCTCCAATTACCACCTTCGGGAACCTCGGGGTGGGGAATCTCGGCCATCTCCTCGTCGCCAAAGAGCGACATCTGCGACATATTCTTATCCATCTGGAAGCGGTTACCATATTTAACAAGCGCCTCGAGAAACTGTTCGCCCTTGCTGTTGGTTCCCATATACTGTTCGCGCTCTATGCCACCCGATAGCTCGTCAAAAGCACCTGATAGTGCAAGGCACTCTAAGTTCTTGCGGTTGCAGGCTGTAAGGTTCACGCGCTCCACAAAATCGAAAATAGTTGTGAAGGGGCCGTTGGCCTCGCGCTCGTCAATGATACTTTGCACAGCATTCTCTCCAACGCCTTTGACTGCGCACAATCCGAAGCGGATGTGTCCGTGTTTGTTTACACTGAACTTGCGGCGCGACTCGTTTACGTCTGGACCAAGAACCTTTATTCCCATTGCCGTGCACTCCTGCATCAGCTTGGTGATTTCGGTTATGTTCGACAGGTTGCGGCTTAGGGCGCCGGCCATATACTGCGAGGGGTAGTGTGCCTTCAAATAGGCTGTCTGATAGGCTACCCACGAGTAACAGGTGGCGTGTGACTTGTTAAATGCGTATGAGGCGAATTTTTCCCAGTCTGCCCATATCTTTTCGAGGGTCTCGGCTGGATGCCCGTTCGACTGTCCACCCTTGATGAATTTGGGTTTAAGCTCGTCGAGCTTCTCTTTCAGCTTCTTACCCATTGCCTTACGCAGTGTGTCGCTCTCGCCGCGGGTAAAGTTGGCCAGCAGACGCGAGAGAAGCATCACCTGCTCTTGATAGACCGTAATTCCGTAGGTGTCTTTAAGGTACTTCTCCATACAGGGGAGGTCGTACTTTACAAGCTCGGGGTTGTGCTTACGCTGGATAAAGTCTGGGATATAATCCATTGGGCCCGGACGATAAAGGGCGTTCATCGCAATCAAATCCTCGAATGTGCTGGGTTGCAGCTCGCGCAGGTATTTCTGCATTCCGGGAGACTCGAACTGGAATGTGCCTATTGTGTTTCCCTTGCAGTAGAGCGAGTATGTGAGTTCATCGTCAATGGGTATTTTGTCAATGTTTACCTCCTCGCCTAAACTCTGTTTTATATTTTCGAGCGCTTCGTTTATCACCGATAGGGTCTTAAGACCCAAAAAGTCCATCTTAATGAGTCCTGTCTCTTCAATTACGCTGCCCTCGTATTGTGTTACGAGTAGTTTTTCGCCTGTCTCCTTATCCTCAGCAATGCTTATGGGCACGTGGTCGGTAATATCGTCGCGACAGATAATTGTGCCGCAGGCGTGTACTCCGGTATTGCGCACGTTGCCTTCGAGCATCTTTGCAAATCGGATGGTGTCGCGCAGCAGAGGGTCGGGCGAAGCTTCGGCCTCGCGTAGCTCGGGCACTGCGGCTATTGCGTTGGGCAGGTTCATCTTCTTACCGTCGGGAAGACGGTCGGGAATTGCCTTGCACAATCGGTTCGAGGTCTCCAATGGTACCTTTTGCACGCGGGCAACATCTTTGATAGCCAATTTTGTTGCCATAGTACCATAGGTGATAATGTGTGCCACCTTCTCTTGTCCATACTTCTCGGTAACCCATTTGAGCACCTCACCACGTCCGTCGTCGTCAAAATCGACGTCGATATCGGGGAGTGAGATACGGTCGGGGTTCAAAAAACGCTCGAACAGAAGGTCATATTTTATGGGGTCGACACGTGTAATCTCAAGGCAGTAGGCAACTACGCTACCTGCTGCCGAACCACGTCCCGGACCAACGGCTACTCCAAGCTTTTCGCGAGCAGCACGTATAAAGTCTTGTACTATAAGGAAGTATCCCGGGAAACCCATCGTCTTCATAATGTGAAGCTCAAAGTCGATGCGGTCGGTTAGTTCCTGTGAGAAAGGCTCGGGGTAGCACTTTTTTGCTCCGTCGTATGTTAGTTTACGCAGATAGTCGCCCTCGAGCTTTATGCGGTAGAGTTTTTCGTATCCTCCTAATTTCTTAATCTTTTTCTCGGCTTCCTCTTGTGAAAGTACCACGTTCCCCTTTTCATCGCGCGTAAACTCGTCGAAGAGGTCTTGGTGGGTGAATTTTTGACGGTAAAGCTCCTCGGTGCCAAACTCCTCGGGAATTGCAAAGTTGGGCATAATGGGAGCGTTGTCTATGCTGTAGAACTCAACTTTGTCGCAAACCTCTACAGTGTTGCTCAGGCTCTCGGGGATATCGCCAAAGATGGCATTCATCTCCTC
>JAZQYJ010000109.1:0-35117 GCA_045633465.1 Alistipes sp. | reverse complement strand
AGCCGTATCCAGTTCCGTGAGATGGCTTCTGCTGGTCTTATCCCAGGCGTTAAGAAGGCAAGCTGGTAGTCAGTTACCTATTTTCAAAAGAGATGCGTTTCGAAAGAGATGCATCTCTTTCTTTTTATGTTAAAAAATCACTATCTTTGTAGGTGGCAAAATAACCGAGCAACAATGGCGGATAATAGCGAAAAGTGGAACAAGGCTGCGAAGGGTTTCAAGCAGTACATTAAGTTGGAGAAGGGGTTGTCGGACAACACCGTAGAGGCGTATATGCGTGATTATACTTCGTTTGCAGGTTTTATTCTTCGAATGTACGATGTTGTGCCGACAAAGGTCGAGCAGTATATGGTCGAGAGATATTTGTCGTTTTTGTTCGAGGAGTGTAAGCACTCCAAGTCGTCGCAGGCGCGCGAGTTGAGTGGCGTAAAAGCCTTCTACAACTATCTGCTCTTGAACGATAAAATAGAGCAGTCGCCCACTGAGTTGATTTCGACGCCTAAGCGCACCCGTCATCTCCCCGATGTCTTGACGGTTGAGGAGGTGGAGCAGATTATCAACTCCATACCGCTCGACAACACGAAGGGTAAGCGCAACAGAGCGATGTTGGAGTTGCTCTATTCGTGCGGACTGCGAGTGTCGGAACTCACCGCTTTGCGATTGTCGGACCTCTTCTTTGGCGAGGGCTATATTCGAGTTTTGGGCAAGGGTAGCAAGCAGCGCCTTGTGCCGATTGGCAATGTTGCGAGGGAGCGCATAATGATATATATGGACTGTCGCAAAGCGAAGGACTCGAAGAATAAGGATATCCTCTTTTTGAGCAATCGCGGTGGGGCATTGACCCGTGTTATGGTCTTTTATGTTATTCGTGATGCAGTGGAACGAGCAGGTATAGATAAGACCGTAAGCCCTCACATCTTCCGCCACTCGTTTGCTACACACTTGCTGGCGGGCGGAGCGAGTATCCGTCAGGTGCAGGAGATGCTCGGTCACGAGAGTATAGAAACAACCGAAATATATACCCACCTCGACACCTCACGCCTGCGTGAAACGGTCGAGAAATTGTCGTTGTAGATAGCTTTAGAGTCGTTAGGGGCGTTAGAGTCGTTAGTGTTTTTTTTAAGAAACTTTTAACTTTTAATTTTTAACTTTTAACTTTGGCAATGAAGAGTTATAAGGCACGAGGAGTGGTGCTATCGACCGTTAAGTATGGCGATAGCGGTATGGTCGTGCAGATGCTCACCGACAAGTTCGGTCGCCAGAGCTATATGGTGCAGGGGGTGCGCTCGGGGCGTGGTCGAGGCTCGAAGATGGCTCTCTTTCAGCCACTATTTTTGTTGCAGTTCGAGGGGTTGGAGTCATCGCATAGCGACCTCCATAAACTGCGAGAGGTGCAGAACGATGTGGTTTTCAAGTCGTTGCCCTACGATATTCGCAAATCGACCATGGCACTCTTTATGGCTGAGGTACTCTACCGCTTGGTGGGCGAGAGCGAGGCGAATGAGCCGCTGTTTGACTTTGTTCATAGTTCGGTCTGTGCGCTCGACGAGATAGAGGAGGGCGTGGCGAACTTTCACCTCTGGTTTTTGGCAAATCTGAGCCGTTATCTCGGCTATTTTCCGGGCAACGAACACCGCAAGGGGTGGTGGTTCGATATGCGTGAGGGGTTGTATGTGGCGGAAATGCCACTGCACGACCACACGATGAATGCGGAGGAGGCGGAGTTGCTGCGTGATTTGACCGAGTGCGACCTCGAATGTTTGGGCGAGATTCCACTCAACCGCGAGCAACGAGTGGCGATGCTCTCACGCCTTGTCGAGTACTACTCTATCCACTTGGAGGCTATCCGCTCGGTGCGCTCGATAGAAATTCTGCAAGAGGTCTTTTAGCCTACGGCAAATTAATTTTCTATATCTGTGTGTAGAAAATATCGGTCGCAAATGAGGGTAAAAGATGCGGTCTAACAAGTTCTAAAAATCAAAATTACTCCAGATAGAAATTTTCTGGCTGGAGTAGGTGAGATTAGATGTGATAGATAATCTCAATAGGCTCAAAATCCTGCAATAAGTATCTTGTATTCTATTGCACACTATATTTTGTTGTGTAGTACTCAGTTGTCGGCACAATGGCCACAACTTCAATCCACAAGTAACTGACATAACGCATACGTTCGTTCTCGAAACCTAAATAGAGAGTCTTTGCTCCATTTGTCGGAATGCGTCCATTGCACGATTGGGTGCCAATAGTCGAATAATCAACATCGTACTCCAACGATGAAACGGCCTTCGTTCCATCTTGGAACTGCTTCGCTTGCGAAGATTCGCGAAAGAGATACATGTTGCAATAGGCGTCTTCTTGATGAATAGGTCGATTATCATCGAGCAGTCGTACTAACAAACCATGCCTCTTTTCTTTTTCATAAATGGGCAAACCAAGTAATTTGACTTTTTTGTATGAGTTTGTCAAATTGTTATGAAACTCTCCATCGGACGAGTGTCCTTGTTCACTTGTTGCAACACGCAAAGAGTACAGAATATCGGTTGCTCCAGTAGGTATTGGCACCGAGACGACAGCCTTTGCGTTACCAGAGAATGTAGCTTTGAGATGTCCTCGTAAGGTAAATTGGCGAGGACTTTCGAAAATGTTAATCATTTTTATAGTCTTAACAGCTTTAGCTCCATAATCTTCCTTATTACAGGCTACCGTTTCGGAGATGACCTTTTGGCGAAATACATTATCAACATTGTTAGTGTGTACGCTAACACGAAGCGAAGAGTAACATCTGCTCTTAAGTGCAGGTATAATATCAAAGGTGTATATTCCGGAATGGTCGATTTTAAGAGAGTCACAAAGGTTATTTGTTTCAAAATATTTAAGAGGGCGATGCAAGTCGTAACTATTGAGTGAAAAACCGACTTTCTCCGAAGCAGACATCTTAAAATAGACCATTTCGCCCGCATTGAGATATAGCGGAGTAGTACATGTTTCCGTTAGCAATGTATCTGAAAAAGAGAATAACTCAAGTCCTCTCTTCGATCCATATTTTTCCTCAATTAATGGTCCAACTTTGTCCTGCATACTCTTAATACGCTGACATAAAGCCTTGCAGTGTTCAATAGTAGCATGGTTCATACCTTCACTACTATAACTGTATCTCAGAGCACGCACTTTGGTTATCAGTTGCGCAATTTGAGCATTCGTTGCATTCTTGTCTATTGCAGACATGAGCGCCTCACACTCTTCAACCTCAACAAGTACTTTGTTATAACGGTATGCCTCTCGTTCGGATAGTTTTACTACATCCAAAGATGGCAAACTTGCCCTCTGTCGTTCTTTACAACCTGCTAGCAATAATGAAGTAATTGCCAAAACTGCAATTAAAAGAGATCTCTTCATATAACACTAAAAAGCCATTAAAATATCATGTAATTGACTATGCATCTTGTTTTTTGCAAATTGCGGATACTCCTTGCCCCATTCGTGATTATCTACATTTTTTGAGAACCAATTAATGTGCGTATTAAGGAATATCTGTGCTTCCGCCTTACGATTGTTGGAGCAAAGAAATGTTATCACATCTACAATATAGGCAAAATAATCAGGTGCATTACCAGGATAGTCCTCTGTGTCATAACTTAACGGGTGGTATGTCCATGCCTCATCAAAGCGGTTAGATACGATCAATTTTTTATAAATCTTTTGGGCATTCTCCTTCGTGTAACTCGCTACCGAATCTGTGCAAGATCTTATTCTATGCATAGGATAGTGTCGCGATACCTTATCAAATACATATATTGCTTTGTCAATATGATCTATTGCTAAATAATCATCTATCAGCATTGTGCAACAATGGTAGAATCCTTCATTACGCTCAATTTGAGGCAAAAGTTTTAAGGCTACTGATAACTCTCCATTGGCAATAGCTTCATCAAACTGTTCGCGAGGTGATGGATTACATGAAACAAGTGTCAAAGTAAATACTGTGACCAAAAATGCGATAAGAGACCTCTTCATAATCAATTACTTCTTTTTATTGGTTACCACTTTCAAGACCGCTCCGCCAATCTTGCGTTCTAAACCCTGCTTGGTAGTTGGAACGCCAACTTTCTTGGCAACATTACCCTTTAATGCACTAATGCCGATTGCTCGCTTTAACGACAACGATAAACCTGGTATTTTCATATACGATTTATTAATTGTTATTAGTATATGATAGAAATAAGGATTATTAAACATATCGCATAAAAAATCCACGATAGGATGCGATATTCAGGATACCACAACAATATTCCTAATGCAGTCTGTTTAAATGGCTGTTTCAGCAATTCCGATATCTCTATTCGTTTTACATCTTCTTTATCTGTTTTCTTGCCATTCTTGATGTACTCAATCTTAGGGGATAGTTCTTTCCATTGTTCTAATAGCTCGCCTATTTTTGTTTCACAATGTGATGCCAGGGTATTATCTGAATCAAAACTTCGTATCTTCGCAGCACAAAGTTCAACAGCATCCTTTTGTTTGAAGAATTCGGCTTCATAATATTTGACTTTGTTCTTTTTCTTGCTTTTTGCTATAAAATACCAAAAGAGCCCTGGTCGAAAATCGGTCTTCATTGCAAATTCTTGAAGCATGTTGAGATTATTTTCCATAGCCTTTAAATGCCAGGTTGCATCATTAATAACATCTTCTAGTTGCTCTACAACTCTCTTTGCTGCATAAGCTCCAATTTTTTCAATTTTCATAATAATAAAATTTTTTTGTGTGCCCACCAACCCCGAACAAGGCGATTATTATAAATAGAGAAAGTGTGGAGTTGGTCTCCGTCTATCTAATCGAAGGTTGTGGAATTACCTATGCAAGAATAAACGATACAATGCCCCACACCTGTATATAGCCTTATGTTGGTATAGAACATACCAACTGCATATATACAAGAAATAGGTGTTGTTCATTCGCCCTCTTGCATTGAAAACTTCCACATTTTCGATTAAGGACTGCGAAAACACTTTCTATATGTCTGCATAACAGCCACGAAACGACCGCTCAGCGTTGCAAATTTAAAAACTTTCTCGCAAATAAACAACACCTCCTAGGGCATTGCGACCTAAAAAAGAAATAATGAGGAAAAAATCATTTTTTTTCAGTCGGCACTATCTCAAAATTCAAAAAAATACTTTTAATTGTCAATTCTCAATTGTCAATTCTCAATTTATTTGTATCTTTGCACCGTTGGAGATGTTAATGAAATAACACAAAATTATAATTCACTTAAAAACAGAAAGTTATGTTTGCAATTGACAATTACGACTTTTCAGGCAAGCGCGCGATTATCCGCGTTGACTTCAATGTGCCTCTCAACGCTGAGGGACAGGTAACTGACGACACTCGTATTCGTGCTGCTATCCCAACCATCAAGAAGGTGTTGGAGAAGGGCGGTGCCGTTATCCTTATGTCGCATCTCGGTCGTCCAAAGAAGAATCCGGATCCAAAGTTCTCGTTGGAGCAGATTATCCCTGCTATCGAGGCTCGTTTGGGCGTTAAGGTTCAGTTCGCAGGTGACTGCATGGGCGAGAAGGCTGCTGAGATGGCTGCTAACTTGAAGCCGGGTGAGGTTATGTTGCTCGAAAACCTCCGTTTCTACGCTGAGGAGGAGGGTAAGCCACGCGGTTTGGCTGAGGATGCTACCGACGAGGAGAAGAAGGCTGCAAAGAAGGCACTCAAAGAGGGTCCACAGAAGGAGTTCGTTAAGAAGTTGGCTTCGTATGCAGACTGCTACATCAACGATGCATTCGGTACTGCACACCGTGCACACTCGTCTACTGCTCTCATCGCTGAGTACTTCCCACAGGACAAGATGTTCGGTTATGTAATGGAGAACGAGTTGAAGGCTATCGACGGTATGATGCAGAACCCACAGCGTCCATTCGTGGCTATCGTTGGTGGTTCGAAGGTTTCGACCAAGATCACTATCATCGAGACTTTGATGGAGAAGGTTGACAAGATCATCATCGGTGGTGGTATGACCTACACCTTCGCAGGTGCTCTCGGTGGCAATGTAGGTAAGTCTATTTGCGAGCCAGATATGTTCCCTGTTGCTCTCGATATCCTCGCTAAGGCTAAGGCTCGTGGCGTTGAGTTCGTAATGTCGCCAGACGCTCTCGTTTGCGACGACTTCAGCGAGAATGCAAATACTATGCAGGCTCCTGTTAAGGAGATTCCGGCAGAGTGGGAGGGTGTCGATATCGCTGATGGTGGTAAGAAGCTCTTCCGCGAGGAGATTTTGAAGTGCAAGACTATCCTCTGGAATGGTCCTGTTGGTGTATTTGAGATTAACAAGTTCTCTACCGGTTCGCGCGCAGTAGCAGAGGCTATCGCTGAGGCTACTCAGGAGCACGGAGCTTACTCGCTCATCGGTGGTGGTGACTCTGTTGCTTGTATCAACAAGTTCGGTCTTGCCGATAAGGTATCGTATGTTTCTACCGGTGGTGGTGCACTCTTGGAGTATATCGAGGGTAAGGAGTTGCCAGGTGTAGCCGCAATCCGCAAGTAAAATCTATTTTGAGCGGTGAATTTTGTACCGCTCTTCAATAAGCGAGTTCCTCACATAGGTTTACTATGCTGCGGACTCGCTTTTTTGTTTGGCACAAAATTTCCTCGCTCAAAATGATTTTTCTTTTGCGGAGAAAAAGTAATTTTAAGGGGCATTTGCTTCCTTATCTTCAAAAAAATGAGATGGTTACATACCTCGTGTATGCGCCCATCTCATTTTTCTTTGATTGCGTTGCAACTATCTCCTTAAAATTACTTTCTACACTTTTGCAGGAGGAAAGTAATCTTTTGTAATGCACCCCATCTCACGACTTCTGACAAGAAGTTGGTGTATAGTGCGATTTACTGCAATGTTATAGCGGCAAGAATGCTGCAAGTGTTCCAAGGAGTATCATTGTGATAATCAGCACTATAAATACAGCGCCAAGGCAACCAAACGAATAGCCTAAGCAGCCATATTTCGGCTCGACACCTTGTGGTAGTGGCTCGGATAATAACACTAAAATAAAGCCGATAAGCGGTGTGAAAATTACCGACAAAATAAATGCCCAGCCGAAGCCGATATTACGGCGACTACCCAACAAACCTACCAAGACATCGAACAAAAGATGTCCCGATAATAATCCAAAAATAACAATGCTTGAAATCATACTATTTAGTTTTCCGTTCCATACGGTAGAATGTTCCAAATGGCAACTCCTTGCCGGCTCTGTCGGCGAAGTATAACTCGCCAAATTCCTCCTTTGCCGGAGTACCGAACATCTGATGAACGAGTGTTCGTGCAATGGTCGAGGATAGGCCCATAGAGTACAAATTCAACACCAAGAAGCCATCTTCGGCAAGCAACTCCGAGCAAGCCTCCAACATCTCGGCTATGTTCTGCTCCAAGACCCACTTCTCGCCATTTGCACCACGACCGTATGCCGGAGGGTCCAAAATTATACCATCGTAGCGATTACCTCGGCGCACCTCGCGCTGAACAAATTTCAACGCATCTTCGACTATCCAACGAATACCATCGAGGTTGCTCGACTCCATATTCTCGCGCGACCAAGTTACCACTTGCTTCACCGAATCCACATGGGTAACCTCTGCGCCCGAAGCGGCTGCTGCGAGGGTTGCACCACCCGTGTAGGCAAACAAGTTCAAAATCTTTGGTTTTGCCCCTTTGCGCTCGATTTTCGCACGGCAGGTGTCGTATATAAAGTTCCAATTTGCCGCCTGCTCGGGGAATATGCCTATATGCTTGAATGCGGTGCAAGCGAGTCGCATCGTAAGGTGCATATCCTTATAGTCGTAGCGGATATTCCAGCGGTCTTTCATTTGGGGCTTGTTGCGCCACTCGCCACGCTCCTCACTACGGTCGGTGCGGAGGAATGAAGCGTCGGCCAAGTGTTGCCACTCACGCTCATCGAGCGACTTGCGCCATACGGCCTGTGGCTCAGGTCGGCGCAAGGTGTAGCGACCAAATCGCTCCAACTTCTCGCCCTCACCCGAGTCAATCAACTCGTAATCCTTAAAGTTTGGTGTTAAGTTCATATTGTCTATTGTTCATCTATCACTTTCATCTGACACGCCTTGCAGTCGAACGAAAGGCGGTACTTTTTCGTGCCACGAACCAGGTAGAGGTCGCCCTTCAAGCGAGGTTGTTCGAGTAAACACTCACCGATCTCTCGGCGGATGCAGTAGTCCGAAATTACCACCTGCTCGCCAGCAGTTGTTGCTCGGCAATCCAACCCCTCGGCAATATCCACCACTCCGTGGTCGGCATAGAACTCCCTCGCCAAGCGATTTGTTACATTGTCCTGCGGAGTGAGTGTGTCGGTAGGGTATTTTATATCTCGTTTTTCGGTAAAACCAATCGGCTTTTCGTGTTGCGCCAAACGCTCTTTTTCGAGCAGTTCAAACACCTCACGGCGCAACTCTGCTACTACCGACATAGGCACAAAACCGAGATTCTCAATTGTAATCTCTCGCACACTGAATATCGTATCGCCCGAGCGGGAGAGTTGTCTGCGCAGAGCCTCCTCGCTCTTTGCTCGGTCGCGTACCTCCTCAAAGGTGTATGGAATAGAAACCAAGCCCTCGCAACCTGTTTCGTCAGTTGCGGTAAGGGTTATCTTGTTTTTCGAGAATTTCAAATTCAAATCTACTGCAATCGTGCGCTTTACTCGACTGCGTTCCACCGCTTGCGAGAACAATCGGTTGTAGTTGCGGAACAACTCCACACCCACTGCCACACCATCGTAGCGGTTGAGTTGTACCCTGTCGCCCTCCACGCCCACGACATTTGTGCCTACCAACGAGCCATTCGAGATAAAACATACGCCATCGCCCGTTGTGAGGTCGTGCTTGCGGTCGAGAACGATGCCTCGGCGGTCTGCCTTTACGATTTTACCAATCTTCTCGCCCATAGCTTTCGGGGTATCGAACGATGCCACACCACGGCACTTGCCATCGAAGAAGTACTCGCCTGCGCCACGAGTGAAGGTGCGTGAGGCGTTAGGCTCGAACTCTATCGTACTGCGCCCCACCGAACTGCGCTCGACATCGTTGCGACAGGCAATCTCTCGGTCGAGGAGTTGGCGGTAGAGGCTCACTATATTGCGGACATAGGTGCGGTCTTTGAGTCGCCCCTCGATTTTGAATGACGAGATACCCAAATCTATCATCTCGCCCAAACGAGCCGAGAGGTCGAGGTCGCGCACCGAAAGAAGGTGCTTGCTCTTTATAATCGTTTCACCCTTATCGTTGCATAGGTCGTACTCCAAGCGGCACGGCTGACTGCACTCGCCACGATTGCCACTGCGCTCTGAGGTCGAGCGAGAGAAAAAGCAGCGGCCACTCTGCGATACGCAAATCGCGCCGTGAACAAAGGCCTCTAATTCGATATTTGTAGCCTTGCGAATCTCGGCGATATCGTTTTTCGATAACGAACGCTCCAAAATTGCACGCGCAAAGCCCACCTCCTCGAAAAATCGTACCTTCTCTGCCGTTACGCAGTTAGTCTGTGTCGAGGCGTGCAACTCTATCGGCAAATCCATACGGCAGTACGCCATATCCTGCACGATAAGTGCATCAACACCCGCTTCAATCAAGGCGAGAGCCTGCTCGCGAGCCTCCTCCAACTCGTGGTCGAAGAGTAGGGTGTTGAGCGTTGCATAGACTTTTACTCCGTAACGGTGGGCATACTCCGCAACTCGGGCAATATCCTCAATCGGGTTGGTTGCCGAGTGGCGAGCACCGAACTTTCCTGCACCGATATATACGGCATCGGCACCGCAGTCGATAGCATCAACCGCCGTGTCGAAATCTTTTGCCGGAGCTAAAAGTTCAATCTTTCGCATTCTTAACGCAAAATTATAGCGCAAAGATAGTGAAGTTTTCTGCTTTCGGCTTTATCTTCTCGGTTTATTTGACTATATTTGCCCCAAATAATCTAAAATCAGATGAAAAAGTTTCTATTGTTGGCGGCGTTGGCGGTTTCGTGCTACCTTGTAGGTTGTATTTCGGAGCCTACCGAAAGCCCTTTGGAGATGGTTCCTACCACCACCATATTGAGAGTGGATCTTGCCGATGCATCTACGAAGGTTAGCCTTGGCGAAAAAGATGAGAATGGCAAGTATGCAATGTATTGGAGCGAAGATGACAGAATCTCGGTTAATGGTTATATATCCGAGCCTGTTATTATTAGTGCAGAAAATCCGGCATCGGCACAGTTTAGGTTTGAGAAGGCTATTTTGAAATATCCTTACAACATCCTCTATCCTGCATCGGAGAGTGGTGCTGTAACATTTGCTTCGTTGCAGAACTATGTGGAAGGCTCGTTCGAGAGTGGTATAACACCGATGTATTCCTGTGTCAAAAAGGGCGAAAAAATAGCATTGCAACACTTGTCCGGTGTGCTGAAATTCGGATTTACCGGTGCAGTTACCCTCGACAGAATGGTTGTAAAGTCAGGTAGCGGATATATTGCCGGTGACTTTGCCGTAAATTTTGATAACGGAGCATTAACACCGTTGGATTCGGCAGTTTCTACAATCGAATACTCGTTTGGCGAGGGTTTGCAACTCTCGACCGATTCTGCCAAGGAGTTCTTCCTGGTTATGCCTTTTGGTAGTTATGGCGTCTGCTCTATCGAGTTGTATACAACAAACGACGATGTTATGCTGATACGCTTCAATACAGATGGCGATTCGGCTATCAAGGCAGGAGTCTTTCGCGAGTTTAAGCCTGTAACCTATAAGGCGGGAGCAAAGTATACTCTTGTGCCATTTGGAGTTGATGAGGATGAACTTATTATTGATGACACATCCTATACTCGCAAGCCTACAACCATAGACGGCGACTATCTCGTAATTAACAGTGCTCCGGAGTTGATGTGGCTCTGCTACAACGGAACAACTGTTGATGGCGTCGCCTACAACAAGATTCGTATCGGTAAGGATATTGATATGGGCGTTTATAGCATTCTGACGCTTCCGTCGATTATGCTTGGCGAAGGTGCCGAGGTTGATGGCAATAACAAGACTATCACGGGCTTGAATATGGCTGAGGATGCATCATCTATCTTTGGCGATACCAACAACATCAATATCCACGACCTTGCACTCACCGACTGCTCGGTAAATACCACTTTGCAGACCGGTGCAGGTATCTTGGTAGGTAAGGTTTCGAAGGGTTTGACGGTCAATAATGTAACCTTCAACAACTGCTCGGTTGTTGCTCCGTGCAAGATTGGTTTGGTGGCAGGTGCGCTCCATACGGGCACCTTCAATATCTCGAATGTAACAGCCAATGGTGGTCTTGTTGAGACCTCTTTTGTGTCGGGCAAATCGGGCTTGGCAGGAGGTTTGGTCGGTAACATTGCTAAGAATGGCGATGGCGCAACTACTAGCACTGCAACCTTTACGAATTGTACCGTTTCGACAACCGTTAAATCGTATATGGAGGGCACAAACTACTTCTACGGCAAGATGGTTGGTCAGTTTGGTGGCTACAACAACGACGAGAAGTTGTACTTTGTAAATTGTAGTGCAACAAACGCAACACTTGTTCCGCTCTATGACCAAGGCGCAAAAAATGCGGAGACCGCTGTACTTTCGTTCAACGAGGCGCATCGTGCCGACTTCTGCGAAACAGTACTTAACGAGGCGACCAACAACCTGCTCGGTGGTGAGCGTTATTGCCGAGGCGAGGTCTATTTCGATGACAATCGCTTCTTCTACGAGTGGGATGGTAAGCGTGCTGCAACAATGATTAAAGATGCCGATGGTCGCAACCTGGTATATTCGCCATTCGACCTTGCAAAGGCGCAAGGAACAAGCTATGGCGATAGCACGGGTATAGTATTTATGACAAGTGTTGATATGGGAGGTCACGCCTTCAAGCCTATCAACTATGTGCGCTATCTTGATGGTGGTGGCTTCGAGCTTCACAACTTGAAGGTGGTGCGTACTCACGATGCTGCAAATAATCGTGGTGCAGGATTTATTATCTATGCAAGTGGTACAACGGTACATAAAAACCTCACCTTTGTAGGTGCCGATGTAACCTGCAATCACGACTCGACCATCGCTCCGCTCGAATATGGTAATGATAACGATGGTGGCGCAGGTAATGCCTATGCAGGAACTCTTGTTTCACGTTCGTGGCGTTCTTCAATCACCGATGCAAATGGCGATACCACGGGTTATACCACATATACTATCTCGAATGTACACGCCCGTGACGGCAAGGTGCGTGGTGTCTGCAAGGTGGGAGGTCTTGTAGGTGCTATGCGTGGCGAGATTATTATGGATAACTGCTCGGTAGATAACTATGTTGTAGAGAATTACGACCCGATGGTTGTGAACTACTACAAGATGAAAAAGAGCACCTCGATAATCATAGTTGGCGACCTTGTTGTAGAGGGTTTGCAGTGGTGGTACACTGCTGGTGAGTGTGGAGGTCTTATCGGCTTCTTGGAGGCAAACTCGGCAACTATCAGCAACTGCTCGGTTACAAATACCGCAGTAAATTGCACAGGTCAGCCTAACAAAGATGTTATTGCCAATATATGGGCAGCATCTGCATATACCGAAGGAGACTATACCTCTGGTGTATCGATTAAGGGTAATGCCACAACAACTATTGCCGGTCGCCACGTCAATCAGTTTATTGGCGATGTTCGCTCTCGAAAGACCGAAGCGCAGGTGGATGCAGGTACAACAGACTACACGATGACCATTTCGGACTATACCGTATCGGGCAACACCTACAATGGTGTTTCAGCAGATGGCGCAAACGACTATAACCACAACTACGCTTCGGGTAGTTACTGCGAGATTGCTGGCTGTGTATATTATGTGGGTGTAGATATTGGCTCGATTAAGCATGTTAATGAGTGCGCTGGTACATTTATATTTAATGCCAAAGGCGGCTCTACCACAACCCTTACAGAGGCGGTAGGTAGCGGCGACAATATGCAATGGTTTGGCGGCAACTGCAAAGACCTTAATTTCAACGGTTTTTCAAACAAGGGTACTAGTTACTATCCAACAATTCAGGCAAACTAAATAAATAAGGTTCGTTAAGTTTAAAAAATAGATAAATTATAGAAGTATATGCTTACATTACAACAATTGCGTGGCGATAAGGAGTTGGCAATTAAGAAACTTGCCAAGAAGGGCGTAGATGCTGCCCCTATTATCGCAAAGATTGAGGAGTTGGATGATGCTCGTAAGGCATTGCAGGTTGAGTTGGACAACTGCCTTGCCGAGCAGAATAAGGCTGCCAAGGAGATTGGTATGCTTATGGGTCAAGGCAAGCGTGAGGAGGCGGAGGAGCGCAAGCAGCAGGTTGCTGCTTTGAAGGCTAAGTCGACTGAACTCTCGGCAAAGCACGAGGAGGCTTCGGCTGAGTTGCAGGCGCAAATCGTATTGCTCCCTAACTTCCCTGCCGACATCGTTCCGGAGGGAAAGACCGCCGAGGACAACCTCGTCGTAAAGCTCGACGAGAACTACTCGGAGTTGCCTGAGAATCCACTTCCACACTGGGAGTTGGCGAAGAAGTACGACATCATCGACTTCGACCTCGGCGTTAAATTGACAGGCGCAGGTTTCCCTGTGTATAAGGGCAAGGGTGCTCGCTTGCAGCGCGCCCTCATCAACTACTTCCTTGACTACAACACAGCCGCAGGATACCAGGAGGTTGAGCCTCCGGTGATGGTGAATGAGGCTTCGGGCTTCGGTACTGGTCAGTTGCCTGACAAGGAGGGACAGATGTACCACGCTACGGCTGATAACTTCTACCTCGTACCTACCGCAGAGGTGCCTGTAACAAACATCTTCCGCGATGTAATTCTCGATGAGAAGGAGTTTCCTGTGAAGATGACTGCTTATACCCCTTGCTTCCGTCGTGAGGCCGGCTCGTATGGTAAAGATGTGCGTGGTTTGAACCGTCTGCACCAGTTCGACAAGGTCGAAATCGTGCAGTTGGCATTGCCAGAGAACTCTTATGAGGCTCTCGATGGTATGGTTGCCCATGTTGAGGGGTTGGTTAAGTCGCTCGGCTTGCCATATCGTATTCTCCGCCTTTGCGGTGGCGATATGTCGTTCACTTCGGCTCTCACCTACGACTTCGAGGTATATTCGGAGGCTCAGAAGCGTTGGTTGGAGGTCTCCTCTGTGTCGAACTTCGAGTCGTTCCAGGCAAACCGCTTGAAGTTGCGCTATAAGGACTCGAACAAGAAGACCAAGTTGGCTCACACGCTCAATGGCTCGTCGTTGGCATTGCCTCGTATCGTTGCAGCGTTGTTGGAGAACAACCAGACACCTGAGGGTATTAAGGTGCCAGAGGTGCTACGACCTTACACAGGTTTTGACCTCATCGACTAAAAAAAGAAAAAATTGTAGCAAAGTGTTGTAATTAGGAAATTTTTACTACCTTTGCACCGCATTATTGCAATTAAGTACTTAATTAACAAAAAACACATTCAAGATGAAAAAGGGAATTCATCCAGAGAATTATCGTTTGGTGGCATTCAAGGATATGTCGAATGACCACGTGTTTTTGTGCAGGTCCGCCGTTTCGACAAAGGAGACCATCGAGGTGAACGGCGAAACCTATCCCGTGTATAAGATGGAAATCTCTAACACATCTCACCCATTCTACACTGGTAAGATGAAGTTGGTAGATACCGCCGGTCGTGTGGATAAGTTTATGAGCCGTTACGCAAAGCGCTACGATAAGAAGAAGTAATCAAGGTATTACTTTCGGAAATAAAAGGCACTCGTTTGAGTGCCTTTTATTTTTGGAAGTAAAAATGTTTTATGCGGCACCTGCTGCGTTAAACTTCGGTAGCCGAGTTCCTCACATACGCCGAGTATGCTGCGGACTCGGCTCCTTGTTTGCCTTGCATCTATCCGCCTAAAAGCATTTTTGAAGTTAGGGAGAGGGAGCTTATGGAGATTAGAGAATTTAGAGAATTTAGAGAATTTAGAGGATTTAGAGGATTTAGTGAGATTAGTGAGTTTAGAGAAAAGCCCTATCGCCCCTATTATCCCTATATCCCCTATTACCCCTAAAAAGCTAATGGCTAATAGCCTTAAAAAAAGAGAGTCGAGAAAAACTCTCAACTCTCCACTTTCAACTCTCCACTTCAAAATTACAGTCTTGCCTTAATCGCCTTGCTCTCCTCCTCGTAGCCTGGTTTGTCGAGCAATGCGAACATATTCTTCTTGTAAGCCTCAACGCCTGGCTGGTTGAACGGATTAACCTCAATCATATAGCCGCTGATACCGCAAGCCTTCTCGAAGAAGTAGAGCAATGCACCGATTGCCTCCTCCTCGATAGCAGGAATCTGAATCAAAATGTTAGGTACGCCACCGTCGATGTGAGCCAACTGAACGCCCAACTCCGCCATCTTGTTAATCTCGTGCAAACGCTTGCCGGCCAAGAAGTTCAAGCCGTCGAGATTTGCCTCGTCAGCCTCAACCTTAACCTCGTGTGCAGGCTTCTCAACCGAGATAATGGTCTCGAACAAGGTGCGCTCACCCTCCTGGATGTACTGACCCATCGAGTGGAGGTCTGCGGTGAAGGTTACCGATGCAGGGAAGATACCCTTGCCCTCCTTACCCTCGCTCTCGCCATAGAGTTGCTTCCACCACTCGTTTATGTTCTGCAACTTAGGCTCATAAGAGCCGAGAATCTCAATCTTCTTGCCACCATTATACAACGAGTAACGAGTAGCTGCGTACTGAGCTGCGAGGTTATCTTCGAATGCTACGCCCTCGGCAGTTGCTGCCTCCATAGCCTGGGCACCTGCAACCAACTTCTCGATATCTACGCCACCTACTGCGAGTGGGAGCAAACCTACCGGAGTAAGTACCGAGAAACGACCACCTACATTGTCTGGAATAACAAAAGTTTGGTATCCCTCCTGTGTAGCAAGGGTTTTCAATGCTCCACGAGCCTGGTCGGTGATAGCCACGATGCGCTCACGAGCCTCCTCCTTGCCATAACGCTTCTCAATCTCCTCCTTGATGATGCGGAAGGCGATAGCAGGCTCGGTAGTAGTTCCCGACTTCGAGATTACGATTGTAGCGATAGAGTGCTCCTTAACTGCCGCCAACAACTCTGCGGTGTAGTCCTCCGAGATGTTCTGACCGGCGAAGAGTACGATTGGGTTCTCGTGCTTCGAGTGAAGCAACTCGAATGGGTTGCTCATAGCGTCGAGCACAGCCTTCGCGCCGAGGTACGAGCCACCGATACCAATGCAGATTACAACATCAGCCTTTGCGCGCAATGATGCTGCGCAGGCGTTGATGGCGTCAATCTGCGCTTTGTCAATCGAAGATGGGAGATTTACCCAGCCGAGGAAGTCGTTTCCTGCGCCTTTGCCCGAGTGGAGCAAGGCGTTTGCAGCCAAGGCCGACTGCTTCAACTCCTCCGAAAATGCGATGCCGCTTTTTGCGGTATTTAATTTCAAAAGTTTCATAGTTTTTATATGATTTTCAATGTAAAATTATGCTCTATTCAAAACAATGGTCAAAGGTAATAAAAATTTTGTGAAAATTAGGAAAAGTTATATAACTTTTCACTATCTTTGTCAAGAGTTAGACTTTGGAATAAAATTTAGATAAAAAATAGATAAAATTATGGGACTTTTTTCATTAACACAGGAGTTGGCTATCGACCTTGGAACGGCCAATACTCTGATTGTTTACAACGACGAGGTGGTAGTCGATGAGCCATCTGTTGTAGCGGTAAATGTACAGACCGGCCAATTGGAGGCTCTCGGTTGCAAGGCACAGGCGTATATTGGTCGTACAAATCCAAATTTGCGTACTATCCGTCCGTTGAAGAGTGGTGTTATTGCGGACTTCAATGCTACCGAGTTGATGTTGCGCGGTATGATTCGCAAGATTAAGACACGCAGTTCGCTCTTCTCGCCATCGCTCAAAATGGTTATCTGTATCCCTTCGGGCTCGACAAATGTTGAGATTCGTGCGGTGCGTGACTCGGCAGAGCATGCCGGAGGTCGCGAGGTTGCGATGATCTATGAGCCTATGGCTGCGGCCCTCGGTGCAGGTATTGATGTTGAGGCTCCGGAGGGTAATATGATTATCGACATAGGTGGTGGTACATCGGAGATTGCGTGTATCTCTTTGGGTGGTATCGTATGCTCGGAGTCTATCGATATTGCGGGAGATGTGTTCACAAACGACATTATGGAGTATGTTCGTCAGCAGCATAGTGTGCGTATCGGAGAGCGTACTGCCGAGGAGATTAAGTGTAAGATTGGTGCCGCAGTTCCGGAGTTGGAGGATGAACCAGAGGATTATGTAGTAACGGGTCCAAGCATGCTCACAGGACTTCCGCAGACAATTACCTTGTCGTATAACGAGATTGCATACGCACTCGATAAGTCGCTTGTGAAGCTCGACGCTGCACTAATGAAGGTGTTGCAGGAGATGCCTGCCGAGCTCTATTCGGATGTTGTTCGCAACGGTATCTACCTCGCAGGTGGTGGTGCGTTGATCAAGGGACTCGACCGTCGTCTTTCAAAGAAGACCGGTATCCCATTCCATATTGCCGAGGATCCATTGCGTGCAGTGGTTCGTGGAACTAACATTGCGCTTAAAAATATTAATCGTTTCTCGTTCCTAATGCGATAAAAATTGTTCTGGTGGGTAAATTTTGCACGAGTGTGTCGGACTCCAAATTCCTCACATAGGTTTACTATGCTGCGGATTTGTCGCCTAACATCGCACAAAATTTCCTCCACCATAAGCAATTTTTTGGGTCGTAGGAGTTTGCACAAAATTTCCTCCACCATAAGCAATTTTTTTGAAGGGTGGTGGGAAATTGAAAAAAAACTTTTAACTCTGCACTTTTAACTTTTAACTAAAAAAGCCAATGGCTAAAAGCTAATGGCCAATCGATATGCAGAAGTTGTTGCTCTTCATACGCAAAACAGGTGTGGCGATAGTCTTTATTATCTTGGAGATTGTCGCCATTCGCTGTTATGCCTATTCGACACCCTACACGCAGGCTCGACTGCTTGTGTGGTCGAATGCGGTGGTCGGGGCAGTACATTCAACTTTTGCCGGAATATCCAACTACTTTGCCCTTCGTAAAGAGAATATTCGCTTGACCGAGCATATCGCTACGCTTGAAAATCGAATCCAGACACTCGAAGCTGTATTGCCACAACAGAAGATGCCAGTCAATGAAGTTTTGCAGCGATACGAGTATCGTTCCGCTCGCGTTATATCATCAACCACAAATCGTCGTCGCAATTTCATAACCATCGACAAGGGCATTCAGGATGGCGTATTTGCCGATATGGCTGTGATGACGCCCGAGGGGTATGCAGTAGGTGTTGTGGTTGATTGTTCGGAGAACTTTGCAGTGGCGAAAACACTTCTCAATGTCGATTTGCGCTTGGGTGGCGAGCTTGCCGAAGATGGCAGCCATGGCTCGGTTATGTGGCGAGGTGGCGATACTCAGATTATCGACTTTGTCGAACTGTCCAAGTATGCCAAAGTACAGAAGGGCGACTTGGTGCGCGTAGCAGGCTTTTCGCACTACTTCCCTAAGGAGGCGATAATCGGAAATGTCGAGGAGGTGGAACTCGCAGATAATGGTACATCCTACAATTGCGAGGTGCGCCTTGCAGCAGATATGGATCGACTATTCAATGTGGTGTTGGTGCGCAATACCGGTGGTGGCGAGGCGCAAGCACTCGAAGAGAAAACTTACTATTAGTTAGGAGTTAGGAGATAGGAGTGAGTAGTTAAAAATAAAAATACCTATAATTGTCAATTAAAAAACAGCTAATGGCCAATGGCTAATGGCTAATAGCCAAAAAAAACTATGAGGGCAAGATTATACATAATGCTAACCTTGGTGGTGCTTTTCGTGCAGGTGTTCGTGCTGAACAACCTCTCGATATCGCCACTTGTTGCCCCTATGGTCTATATAGTCCTTATTTTGATGATGCCCATCGAGTCGTCGCAGTGGAAGATGCTCGGTGTAGGTTTGTTGCTCGGCGTGTTGATGGATATAACGATGGGTACGGCAGGATTGAATACTCTTGTCACTCTGCCGATAGCCTTCTTCCGCCGACCATTGCTCTTTTCTTTGGGCGGACTGTCGTCGATGTCGAAGGAGGAGGGTATCCCTTCGGTTAAGCGACTCGGACTTCGTTTCCATCGCTACTTTATCATCATGATAGTGCTTCACTCGGTACTCTTCTATTTGGTCGAGTGGTTGTCGTTCGATAATTTCGGCACCCTCGTACTTCGTATTTTGTGCAGTACGCTCTGTTCGCTGGTGCTCGACTATATTATCATATCCCTCTTTATGAAACGCTTGTCGGCATAGGTTATGAGAGAGGGAGGTTTGTCGCCACGCGCTCTTGTGGCAAGAATTATCGTAATTGCAATATTTCTGGTTCTCGGATTGCGAGTTGGATATATTCAGCTTGTAGATGACCGCTACGACGAATTATCCGACCGCAACTATCTCCGAAATGTGGTATTATACCCACCTCGTGGCGAGATTTACGATCGCAACGGAGAGTTGTTGGCACAAAATCGCTTGTGCTACGATGTCAGCATTGTGCGCAAGGATATGCCAAAGTCGGGATTTGACACCACCCGTGTAAGTACCCTTGTCGGTATGTCGCGTGAGGCTTTGGTCAAGAAGATTAAACAATCACCATATCGTCGCGAGAGCCGATTGACGCGCTACCCGATAACTGTTGAGCAGAAATTGCTGCTCGACGAGATGAATATTGGAGGTTTCTACACCTCGCAGCGTACCGTGCGACAATACCCTCGCAAAATTGGAGGCAACCTCTTGGGTAGCATCAACGAGGTTACCAAGGCTAAAATCGAGAAGGATGACACCTACGCTGTGGGCGACTATATCGGTATGGAGGGCTTGGAACTCGCCTACGAGGAGGTGTTGCGTGGCGAGAAGGGCGTTGTTTTGCAGGATATCTACGCACCGCAGGCAGAGCGCAATACCGTATTGAAAGAGCCGGTGGCAGGCAAGTCAATAGTCTGCACTATTGATGCCGAGTTGCAACAGTTAGCGGAGGAGCTGATGCAGGATAAGGTGGGTGCAGTGGTTGCTATCGAGCCTGCGACGGGCGAGATTTTAACGATGGTATCCTCGCCGACCTTCAACCCCGACGAACTTGTGATTGGAAAGGAGCGTGGAAACAACTACGCCAAGGAGATAAATAATCCTCGTATGCCGTTGTGGAATCGTGCCGTAAAATCTCGCTATCCGCCAGGCTCAACCTTCAAACTCGTTACGGGCTTGATAGGTATGCAGGAGGGTGTTTTGCGCCCTCACTACCAATATTCGTGCAATATGGGCTACCACCTTGGCGGCGAGCATATCGGTTGCCACGAACACCGCTCGCCTTTGGCGTTGAGCTATGCGATTGCCACATCGTGCAACGCATATTTCTGCTATGTTTTCCGCAATATCCTCGAAAACAAACGAGAGTATGAGATTGCAAAAGAGGGCTTCGAGGCGTGGCGCGACTATGTCCTATCATTTGGCTTCGGTCGCAAACTCGATTCCGACTTTTTGGGCGAGGGTGCGGGTTATGTCCCTACACGAGAGTTCTACGATAAGCGTTATCGCAAATCGTGGAACGCCTTGACTCTGCTCTCTCTCTCGATTGGTCAGGGCGAGTTGGGTTGCACACCATTGCAGATGGCAAACTTGGCGGCGATTGTGGCAAATAGGGGTTACTACTACATTCCGCATATCGTGCGTGAGATTGAGGGGCAGGACTCGCTCGACACACGCTTCTATCAGAAGCAATACACCAAGGTCGATACCAAACATTTCGACCATATTGTTGAGGGTATGTGGCGAGGTGTGAACAGAGATGGAACTTGCCAAGGGGCATACCTAAAAGGCTACGATGTTTGCGGCAAGACGGGTACAGCACAGAACTCGAAGGGTGAGGACCACTCAACCTTTATATCGTTTGCTCCACGCAACAATCCGAAGATTGCCATTGCCGTATATGTCGAGCACGGAGGATTTGGAGCAGAGATGGCGGTGCCTATCGCTTCGCTCATCGAAGAGAAGTATTTGACGGATACGATCTGCCGACCTCACTTGGTTGAGTATGTCAAGAAACGCAAGATTGCCTATCCGATGTATAGAAAGAAGAGGTAATGGAGTACGGACAGAGAAAGAGAGAGTCGTTGTTCGGCAGTGTCGATAGAGTGGCACTGTTGCTCTACCTATTGCTCGTAGCGGTGGGTGTGGTGGCTGTATTCTCGGCTTCGTGGACTGAGGGTAGTGAAAACTTCTTCTCCTTTTCGCACAACTATATTAAGCAGATTGTTTGGCTTGGTATCTCACTCGCTATGGGCGTGGTGATAATGTTGCTCGACCGCAGTCTGTGGCATAAGATTGCCTACTTCCTCTACGCAGCTGCAATATTGGCTCTGCTTGCTACGCTTCTCTTTGGTCGCACGGTGAATGGAGCAAAGGCGTGGTTCGAGTTTGGACCAATACGACTCCAAACCATGGAGTTTGCCAAGATAGCTATCGCATTGGCTACGGCACGACTGATGAGTGAGTATAGCTTCTCGATATCTTCGTTTAGAAGCCTTGTTAAAGTTGCATTATTGCTGCTTGTACCTCTTGCTATAACCTATTTGCAGAACGATACCGGTTCGGGACTTGTGCTCTGCTCATTTATCTTTATGCTCTATCGCGAGGGGTTGAACAAGTGGTTATGCATACCTATCATATTTATTGCGGCACTCTTTCTGCTCTCGTTCCTCTACTCGCCTATCGTGTTGTTGGTGGCGCTGATTCTTGTGTTTACATTGTCGGAGTGCTTTGCCAATGGTAATTGGAAAGAGGGTGTGATATATCTCGCTTTGCTCTTTGGTGGTAGCACACTGCTATTCCTATTGTTGAATGCCTTGCCTTCCGTTTCGCTCAGTTACTACGCGATACTGCTCTCGACCACGCTTTTGTCGATGGTCGGAGTCTGCATCTATGCCTATCGTGCGCGCCTGCGTAATATATATATAATGGTGTCGCTTTTTGTGGTGTCGGTGATGATTACACCAACATCGAATGCGATGTTTAATGTGATGAAGCCTCACCAGCAAAACCGAATAAAGACCTTCCTCGGCATAACCGACGACGCTTCGCTCAACTACAATGTGCGCCAATCGAAGATTGCTATCGGCTCGGGCGGATTGTTCGGTAAGGGCTATTTGCAAGGCTCACATATACGCTATGGCTTGGTGCCCGAGAAACATACCGACTTCATCTTCTGCACCATTGGCGAGGAGTTTGGCTTTATGGGTGCAATTACGGTGCTTGTCCTGATTTTACTCTTCATATTCCGCCTTATGCGTATGGGGGATAGGCAACGCGAAACCTTCGGACGAGTATATTGCTATATCGTTGCTTCGATACTCCTGTTCCACACCCTTATAAATGTAGGTATGACTATGGGAGTTGTTCCCGTTATGGGCATTCCGCTTCCGCTGATATCATACGGAGGCTCGTCATTGCTCGCCTTCTCGATGATGATATTTATAGCGTTCGCCTTCGATGCGCAAACGGTGCGCGATGTGTAGGGTTAATCGTTATCTCCGTCGTAGTAGATACTATCCATCAGGGCGTCGATTTCTCGTCGCTCTTTTTTTGTCGGGCGACCTGTACCTCGTTCGCGGAATACAAAGATTGTCTCGCGAGGCTTGTTGAGTTTGTCGAGTTCGCTCTGTGGGGTGGTGTCGATGCAGTACTCTGCTACTTTGGCTGCGGGTTGGCGATTTATGACCAAATCCTTAACCAAATATGAATATGTTACGAGTGTGCGTTTTACCGATATTCTATCGCCCACCTTCACTTCGCGTGAGGGCTTAGCATAGGCATC
Source organism: Alistipes sp. (assembly GCA_045633465.1). Taxonomy (GTDB): domain Bacteria; phylum Bacteroidota; class Bacteroidia; order Bacteroidales; family Rikenellaceae; genus Alistipes. Next base: position 12,145 of record JAZQYJ010000109.1, on the reverse strand, counting down.
ACTTACGAGTACGCGGTTATTGCGAACGGCATCTGCCGCATCGCTTCGTGTCTTGAAGATGCGTACCGCCCACAGATATTTATCGAGTCTTACCTCCATTGTTAGATATGCTTGTTTTTTGTCTGTTGCGATGGTGGCAGGAGCGTTCCTTGCTCACTTTGGCGACTAATACTTAAAATTATACCTACTGCAATCGAGGCGCAGAACATTCCTGTACGACCATGAGTCAGGAATGGCAGATTTTGTCCCGTCTCGGGGAGAATTCCTAAGGCTACGCTTATGTGCAGAAATCCCTGACTCGTCACAAGCAACGCCAAGCCTACGGCAAGCAGTCCGGCATATAGCCATTCGCACCTCTCGAAGATGCGCAACGAACGGAAGAAGAGCCATAGATAGAGTAGGATAATTACCGATGAGAGCAAGAGTCCAAACTCCTCGACAACGATGGCAAAGAGATAGTCGCTTTCGGGGTGCATAAGTTTTGTGCGCATCATGCTGCGACCGGCTCCAACACCGAAGAATCCGCCATTTTGAATCGCCATTTTCGAGTAGTAGGTATCCTTGCTACCACCATCGTCCTCGTTTATAAATCGTTCTATACGCATCCAACTACCTATGCGGCGCACAACAGTATCGCCACGACCAATGGTGAAGAGTATGCTTAGACCTACTAACGCCGCCACAACCACCAACTTCGCAATCTCCTTGAAGCGAATGCCGGCAATAAAGAGCATAATTAACGAAACAAAGAAGATATGGAGTGCCGATGAGGTGGCATCCGGAAGAATAACCATACAGGTAAGGGCAATTGGCGAGATAACCGGGATAATCTCGTCAAATATAATACTGCGTTCGCGCTCACTGCCCCATTTGCGGATATCGAAGGTTGTCGGCAAGAGATGAATCTTCTTTATCATGTGGTGTTTTGCCGAGAGTCGGGCTGCGAGTAGCATGATAGTCGCAATCTTCAATAACTCCGAGGGCTGAAACATAAAGAAACCCAAATCTAACCAACGATGCGCTCCATTTATAGGCGCTTGGAAGTAGGGTATAAGGGTCATGACAAAGGCGCCGAGATAGGCTACTCGGGTAAATGTGCGCATTATGTTTGCCCCTACAAGGTAGCACCCGAATAGGAAAGCCGCCGAGATGCAGATGGTGGTGAAGTGTCGGCGCAACTCGCTATCCATAGTACCCTCGCTAAAACCGAGTTTCGACGAAGCGGTATATACGGCAACCAGCGATATAGCAAAGAACATCGCCACGATTACCCACAACACCCTATCACCTGGCAACAACTTGCGCTTGGTGAGAATTGAGGGCACATCTTGCTCTACGCTTTGTTCCGACTTATCTATCTCGTTTTGCATCATAATATGCCTATTTGTTTAGGATGTTTTCTCTCGTCCACTGCTTAAACTCTCTGCCACGATGTTCGTAACTCTTGAACAGGTCAAAACTTGCACACGCCGGCGAGAGCAACACCGCATCGCCCTTGCGAGCCGAGCGAACTACCGCCTGCATCGCCTCCTCGAAAGAGTGGCACGAGATAATTGTCGGTACAACTCCCGCAAACTCCTTTTCGAAGCGGGCATTATCCACACCCATACAAATCATTGTATGCACCTTCTTTCGTGCAAGGTCGAAGAGTGGTGCATAGCTTGCGCCCTTATCCGTTCCGCCGACAATCCAAACTGTCGGGCGAGTCATACTTTCGAGCCCATACCACGCCGAGTCGACATTTGTGGCCTTCGAGTCGTTGATATATTCGATATTGTCCTTCGTGCCGACAGGCTCCAAACGGTGTTCGATAGCGGCAAAGTCGTACAACGATTTCTCGACTTGTTGAGGCTCAACACCTGCTGCGAGGGTTGCCAAAACTGCAGCCATAGCGTTGTAGGTGTTGTGCTTACCTTTGATTTGAAGCTTCGATACATCTATCGTCAGCGAATTTGCTCCAACCTTTGCCACAAACTTCTCTTCCTCTGCTGGGTGGGCATCGCCCGACTCGCTTGTGATATAGTTATCTATCATAAACGGCAACTCGGTAGCCTTTACATCGCAATTTTCGAGTTGCTCCAAAATGGTCTTATCGTCAGCACAATAGACGAAATAGTCGTTTGCAGTCTGATTTTGTGTTATGCGCATCTTTGACTGTGCATACTTCTCGAACGAGTAGTCGTAGCGGTCGAGGTGGTCAGGTGTGATATTCATCAAAACGCCCACATCGGCCTTAAATCGGAACATTCCATCAAGTTGGAACGAACTCAACTCCAAGACATACCAATCGTACTCTGCTGTAGCCACCGAGTAGGCAAACGACTCGCCGATGTTACCACCAAGAGCAACATTCGCTCCGCTATCCTTCATAATCTTGTAGATAAGTGAGGTGGTTGTGGTCTTGCCATTGCTACCCGTAATACAGATGGTCTTGGCATTGCCCATATAACGACAAGCAAACTCCATCTCCGAGATTACCGGCACGCCCTTCTCTCGTAGAGCCTTCACCAGAGGTGCTTTGTCGGGGATACCCGGCGACTTGATAACCTCCGAGGCGGTCAAGATACGCTCCACCGAGTGACCTCCCTCCTCGTACTTTACGCCCCACTCATCAAGACGCTCACGATAGCGAGGTGCAATCTGCCCCATATCCGAAAGCAAAACATCGAAGCCCTGCTTCTTGGCGAGTATTGCCGAGCCATAGCCACTGATACCACCACCGAGAACTGCTATAAACTTTGCCATCGTCTATCGGATTTTGAGGGTTGCGAGTGTGAGTGCCGCAAGGATAATCGACACAATCATAAAGCGTATCATAATCTTCGTTTCGAAGAGGCCCTTCTTTTGGTAGTGGTGGTGGATAGGCGACATAAGGAATACTCTGCGACCTTCGCCATATTTGCGTTTGGTATATTTGAAGTATCCCCTCTGCACCATCACCGATACAGCCTCGGCGAGGAATACTCCGCAGAGAAGCGGCAGGAGCAACTCCTTACGGATACACAATGCCATAACGGCAATGATACCTCCGATGGCGAGTGAGCCTGTGTCGCCCATAAAAATCTGTGCTGGGAATGAGTTGTACCACAAGAAACCTATCAGCGCACCTAACATCGCTGCGCCAAAGACCATCAACTCTCCGCTGTTCGGGATATACATAATATTGAGGTAGTCGGCATAGATAATGTTACCCGAGAGGTAAGCCAATATCGCCAACACGCCCACAATAGGTATTGACACTCCTGTCAGCAATCCATCAAGTCCATCGGTGAGATTTGCTCCGTTCGATACGGCTGTGATAACAAAAATCGCAACCAAAACATAGAGTATCCACGCCAATAACTCATTCCCGCCGACAAACCAACTATAATCGAGCTCGTTGTCTTTGAGGAATGGGATAGTTGTTTTGGTGGTCTTGATAACATCCTCGCTCAAACGAATTTGTTGTGCCGAGGTGATAATTGTTTCGCCCGTCTGCTCATCTACGATACTCTGCTCTACGGGTACAGTGGTATGTTCGCGCACAACAATATCTTGCGAAAAGCACATTACTGTTCCTACGATTAAGCCCAAACCAATCTGACCAACAATCTTGAATTTGCCCTGCAAACCCTCCTTGTTGTGGCGGAAGACCTTGATGTAGTCATCGAGAAAGCCAATCGCACCACACCATACGGTTGCTACGAGGAGCAAAATAGTGTAGATATTGTCCAAGCGAGCAAACAACAGCACCGGAACAACGATAGCGAGCAGAATCATAATTCCGCCCATAGTAGGAGTGCCCTTCTTTGCGAGCTGTCCCTCCAAGCCGAGGTCGCGAATCTCCTCGCCAATCTGATGTTTCTGTAAGGCTCGGATAATGCTCTTACCGCAAAAAATAACGATAAGCAGAGCCGAAACTACCGCCATAACCGAACGGAATGAGAGGTAGCGCATCAAACCCGAACCCGGAAGGTCGAAGTTGCTGGTCAAATAGTCAAAAAAGTGGTATAACATAGTTAAAAATTGAAATTAGCTTTTTTATAAATGGCATTTAATGGCATTCGGGCTACGCCCTTAATGGCAAGCGCAATCATAGATTGCTTAATGACATTGAATGGCACTATTGTTTTTTCGTCTTTTCCTAATCAAATAAATAATTCCCGCAGTTGCATACAATAGAATAGTCCAAACAGCAATGGTTGCTACGGCTAAAATAGGAAGCATTACCAGTGCAATAGCTATCCCCATATTTCCGTGGTCGGTAGTATATCCCCAACGGCAACGGTTGTTGTATATCTTACACCAAATTGTATCTGGTTCCCACTCGTTGCCAAATGAGTAATTGTAGTAATAGTATGTTTCTCCAGTTGCCCAATCTCTTCCCTTGCTCCACCTATCGCTATCTCCGCATAGTTGCTCTAACTGATTTATGCACTCCTGAGATAATCGATGTTCAAAGGTGCAGTTGTGAGCAAGCCAACGCTGACCATTATATTCGCTCTTAGTATATTCGCTCTTAGTTGCGTCTATATCGGGTAAATCGACCTCTATAAGAGTCTCTACATAGTCAGGATTCTCTCTCGATAATGAATAGGGATTGTGTTCCAACTCATATAATGCGAGGCACCATAGCGCAACAAAAGGTACTGCTATTATTATCAGTGATATCAGATATATTTTGTGAACTTTCTTCGCCATTTTTATCTTCCAAATTTCTCAAAATACTCTTTTACGATTACTTTGTCGTTGAATGGCAACTTCTCGGTGCCGATAATCTGGTAATCCTCGTGTCCTTTGCCGGCCAACAAGATGATATCGCGAGGCTCCGCCAACATTACAGCGGTCTTGATAGCCTCGTGGCGGTCGGTGATTTTCAGATACTTATCGCCAGCCTCAACACCCGACTCCATCTCTTTCAAAATCTGCTCTGGGTCTTCGGTGCGCGGGTTATCTGAGGTAAAAATCGCAATATCAGCCCTCTTCGCTGCCATACCACCCATAACAGGGCGCTTGGTCCTATCTCTGTCGCCACCGCAACCGCAGACAACAATCAGTCGCTGACCGCTTTGGCGCAACTCGTCTATCGTGTTGATGATATTTTCGAGCGCATCGGGCGTGTGGGCAAAATCGACCACCGCCGTAGTGCCGTCCTTGGCAAGTACCGTTTCGAAACGACCACTTACAGGGCGCAACATACTCAAATGTGCCAACACCTCCTCCTTCTCAAAACCAAGCAACACCGCAGCGCCATAGACCGTCAAGAGGTTGTAGGCGTTAAATCTTCCGAGGAACTGCACCCATACCTCCTTGTTGTCGATGCGGAGCTCCATACCCTCTGCCATCATTTCGATAACCTTGGCACGGAAATCGGCCATTCTCTGCAACGAGAGGGTGTAGCGTGAAGCCTTTGTATTCTGCAACATCACCTCGCCATTTCTATCATCGGCATTCACAAGCGCAAAAGCCGACTTTGGCAGTGCATCGAAGAACGATTTTTTGGCACGGATATACTCGGCAAAGGTCTTGTGGTAGTCCAAATGCTCGTGAGTGATATTGGTAAAGAGTCCGCCCACAAAGCGCAGACCTCCAATGCGTTGCTGCACTATGGCGTGCGACGAACACTCCATAAAGCAGTATTCGCAACCCTCGTCAACCATCTCACGCATCATAGCATTCAGACGAATGGCATCGGGAGTGGTGTGAGTCGAAACAATCTCCCTCGCTCCTACCTTATAGACTACGGTTGAGATAAGTCCCGCTTTATAGCCCATCGACTGCACAAGGTCGTAGAGTAGGGTGGCGATTGTGGTCTTGCCATTTGTACCCGTAACACCCACCACCTTCAACTCGTGCGATGGGTTGCCGTAGAAGTTCGAGGCGATAGTGCCCATTGCAGCGTTGGTATCTTCGACCACTACGAAGGTACAATCGCTCTCGGCAACCTCCTCGGGGATATATTGGCAGATTACCGCTTTTGCTCCTCCCTCCACCGCCTTGGCGATAAAGTTGTGTCCATCGACTGCCGTACCTGCAACGGCAAAGAAGCAGTAGCCCTCACCAACGGTGCGAGAGTCGTAGGTCAGCCCTGCAATCTCCACATCGGCACTACCTCGCTTCTCGGTATAGGTAACACCTTTGAGTAACTCTTTCAGTATCATTTGAGTATAATCTTTATTCGTTTATCCGTATGCGCAACCTTGGTGTTCGGTGCAATGCTCTGCTTTACAACCTTGCCATAGCCCGAAATATCCACGATAAGTCCGCACTTTTCGAGCAGATAGAGAGCATCGTCGAGTCCCATACCCACAACATTCGGCACAACCTCCTCCAATATATTGCGCTCGGCAATCTGCATCTTATCTCCCTCTTTGGCTCTATATTCTCCCCAGCCCGAACGACTCTCCGACGAGAACTTTCCACCATATTCGGAAGCAACCTCGCGCATCTTCTCGATATTGCCGCCCTTAATATTTGTTGCATAATATCTATCGTCTGCCACCTCTTGTGCGTAGTTGTGGTCGCGATTGTAGAGGAATGTCGCCACCCTCTTCTGTACGGGTCCTGCCAAACCTGCACCATAGTAGGTTTTGCCCGACTGACGCTTTGTGAATATAGCGGTCATAATCGTATAACGAGGGTTGTCGGCTGGAAAATATGTAACCATCGAGCCGTAGTAGTAGCCATCGCCACGCTTGTAGCGCACTCCGTTAATTTCGGTATCGACCTGTGCTGTACCTGTCTTTGCGCCTGCACGGAAACTGCACCTCTTCTCACCAAAGTATTCCATTGCTGTACCTGTCAGGCACACCTCCTCCATAAAGGAGCGCAAGGTGTCTATGGTTGATTGCTTGCAAATCTTCTCCTCGATAACTCGTATCGGAGCTTCGCTGACGACCTCTCCGTTGCGTTCGGTGCGCAGAATAAGGCGTGGCGCAACCATTCGACCATTGTTTGCCACTGCGTTGTATATGGCGAGAGTGTGCAGAGGTGTAACCTCCAATCCGTAGCCATACGCCATATTGACCAACGCATTTATGCGAGAATGGTGGCGTTTATCGAGGTGGTGTAGTGGTTTTTTTCTTGCGCCCAACTCCTCCAAACCCACCGTTTTGTTGATGTGTAATTTGCGACAAAAGTCCGAAAACTCAACAGGCTTTTGGTGGAATTTCTCATAAACTGCCGTCGTGAAGTAGACATTTGCCGACTCGGCAAATGCACGACGCATATCTATCACTCCACCGGTCTCTCGACTTATTGGGTGCGAGTCGGTGACCTTTGCTCCGATTTTACCACCGACAGCGATTGTCTTGCCAAGCCCCGAATTGTATTTCTGCGAGGTTGGTACTCCGTGTTCGAGCAGAGCCATTGTCGATACAAGTTTGAAGGTAGAGCCCGGATTGACAGGTATTCCGATGGCGTAGTTCTGCTCCTCGACGCAGGTTGTGCCGTTGCGTTTGAGGTTTGCCATTGCCAGAATATCGCCCGTGGCACACTCCATAACTATTGTTGTACCCCAAATGGCATTTTGTGCTATAAGTTGTTCGCGCAGAGCGTTGTCTGCTACATCCTGAACATCGACATCGAGCGTTGTGACAACATCGTAGCCATCTTGCGCCTCGATATTATCCTTGTCATCAACTCGGATTTTGAAGCCGCTTGCAATGCGTTGCATAAGCTGTATGCCATCGACTCCTGCCAGCGTATCACGCATAGCAGCCTCGATGCCGTAGGCGCTACGATGATCCAAACGACCAATAGTTCGCAGAGCAATATCGCCTTGTGGATAGACACGATAGTCGTGATCCTCGGTGGTGTAGGTTATGCCGTAACGAAGCAGTGGCGATTTCTTGATAATCTCCCACTCGTTGGCATCCACATCGCGGAAGATACGCAGGTTGCGCACCCCCTTATTAACGGTTGCACTCCTCTTGGTAATTACTCTCTCTTTCTCCCAAAACTTCCATTTTGGCGGTTTGATAGTCTTGTTGTAGGAGTTGTAGTTGATGAACTTCTTGTTGTTGCGGATAAGCTCGTTGTAGTACTCCGCCTCGCTCTTATCCTTCAAAACCGTAGAGAGTGTTTTTGCGAGCTCTGCCGCCCCCTTTTTATATGCCTCCAAGCCCATAGAACAGAAGCGGTCGCAACCGAAGTCGATGCGAATGGTCGAGCGAGTGATTGAGGTTGCCAAAACTTCGCCATTGCGAGAGTAGATAGAGCCTCGATGAGCCAGCACCTTCTGCTTCGAGAGAAGGTGTCCGTCGCGCAACTTTTCGAAGTCGTTGGATAGCTCCCTGTCGCAGAAGATGACAATGATGATATGGAACAAAAAGTAGGCTACTGCACAAATAAAAGCAATGTGCAGAAACTTGATTCGCCTTGCGATATCCTTTTTTAGCTCATATCGTTGTTCGTCCATCGTATCCTCTATTTCAAAACTATCGGGGAGCTCTTCGGATCCTCAATCTCGATGTTGCGTTCCTTTAACTTGACGAGTATTGCCGAGTGTGAGGAGTGCTGTATGGCGGCTTCCGAGGTGCGTATTGCTCTCTCTTTGAGCAGAGTCACCTCTTTTTGCAGTTTGTTGCATCGCCAATCTTGTTGGAATGCTCCAAAAATGGTGAAGATACTCACCAAAAAGATTATTCCCAACATTGTGAGTAGGTTATAGACCCTCTTTGCCTCCTCGGCAAGCAGAATATCACCCGTAAAAAGGCTCTCTATCTGCGATACCCATTGCGGCATTTTGTGCCTTTTCTGCTCCTTCGACTTTTCCAACTCCTCACGGGCAATATCCTCGGCTATATCTTTGTCGGCAGCACCCGTCTGTACGCGCCTTATCTCGGTGCGTACCATTCGGCGCAAAGCCTCTTGTGCTTCGCGCTCGGCAATCTCCTCCTGCGAGTCGGTGAAGTATTCGCTCTGGTCGTACTCTGCCATTTTAACTACAATTTTATCGCTGCACGCAACTTTGCCGAGCGTGAGCGCGAGTTAGCCTCCAACTCCTCTGCGGTTGGAACTACGGGTTTGCGGGTAACAATCTCGAATGGAGTGGTTGCACGACCGAAAAAGTCCTTCTCGACCTTACCTTCGAAGTTGCCACTGCGCATAAAATTCTTCACCAAACGGTCCTCCAACGAATGGTACGATATAACCACCAATCGCCCACCCGGTTTGAGCACCTTCAACGCCTGCTCCAATGCCATTTTCAGAGCCTCCATCTCGCCATTTACCTCGATACGCAATGCTTGAAAAAGTTTTGTGAGGAACTTTGCCTCGTCCTTTTTCGGTGTACAAGGGGCAACCGCCTTCACAAGTTGTGCGGTGGTCTTAATCTCCTCGTTGGCTCTTGCTCGTGCGATGCAGGAAGCGATTTTCCAAGTGGTATCCAACTCGCCATACTGCGAGAATATCTGCGCCAACTCCTCTTCCGAGTAGTTATTCACAATATCCGCAGCAGTGCGACCACCGCGCTGATTCATTCGCATATCGAGTGGCGCATCGCCTCGGAACGAGAAACCGCGCTCCTTTGCGTCGAAGTGGTGCGACGAAACACCCAAATCTGCCAAGATACCATCTACCTCGGTTACTCCTCGTAGTCGCAGTGCCGAGCGCAGAAAGCGGAAATTGCTCTCCACGAAGTGGAAGTGCTCGTCGTCGGGAGCATTTGCCAAAGTATCGCGGTCTTGGTCGAAGGAGTACAATGCTCCACCCTCGCCCAAATCTTGGAGTATGCGACGAGTGTGGCCACCTCCACCGAATGTTAAATCGGCGTATGTTCCACTGCTTTTAATATCGAGCAACTCAATGGACTCTTCAAGCAAGACGGGTGTGTGATACGATGACATATTTGGCAATATAATATATTGCCACAAAGGTAGCAAAATTTGTTGTAATGTAAAAGGTTTGCTTCTCTATTTTTTCACTGTAAAAAAGAGTGGAGTCCGAAGATGTCTGGGAAACATTTTCGGACTCCTGATGTTAGGTTAGTTAGGTTAATGAGCAAGTGGGAGAACCCCACGATTTGTATTGCAAAGGTACGCCAAATTTTTATATATCCAAATTTTTTATGATATTTTTTATGAAAAAACAACAAAAACATAAAAAATTATAACCAAAATCGTTTTATTAGTTCAAAATTGTAATTTGTTAAAAATTTTAATAACTAATAACGGGGTAGTGTAATACGAAAAAAAAGAGTTGAGAAATCTGCTCTCAACTCTTTATCAAAACACTATTTATGATAGGTTATTTCGGATTGTTTGCCGAGTCGTAGATTGCATAGCCTACGCTTGTGCCCTCTTGGAACTCCGTTTGCGTGTATTCGTTACCCCAACGGTCGCGTGCCACAACCATAATCTTGGCATTGGCATTAGCGTCAGAGAGGGTGTACTTCCACATGGTGTGGCACTCGTGGAATCGGTTATCGTGTGGTCTACCCAAGTGACCGCACAATACACCCGTTGTCCAGTAGTCGCGACCAGACTCGGTGTTGGCAGGAGCTCGCTTCGGGTCGTTGTAGGTAAATGAGCCTATCAGATCATCCCAAGCAGGTTTGTTGTTGTATGAATCGAGCGATTTCATATTTCCCAATTTGGTAGTTCTCTTGCCTGTCGATTCGTTGTATTTCCACACTTCGACTGTCCACCAAGGGTCCGAACTGAAAATGTTTGCCAAAATCGTATTGCTATCGTATGGGAATTGGTAGTATCCCTTTGTGACATTTGTGTTGGCATCTCCCTCAGGTATTGCAGCACCCGTAATGTCGCCACCACGATGCAGACGAATTTGGTAATCTTCGCTGTTCATATCGTATGGATAGCCCTTGTGAATAGACTGCACCATTTTGCCATTCTTGAACTTAACAACACCATAGCCGTTTGGTGCTCCGTCGCAATTGAGGTTGGCATTGTCGCTATAACCTGTTCCGTGTGCCGATGACCAACTCTGCTCGAATACCTTGTGACCGGTGTCTTTCTCGACATGGTCATAACATTCGCGGAAGTGGAGGTGGCCCGACATTACATACTGTTCGTCAAACTGATCCAGGAGAGTGAGCGCTTCGTCCAAATTTTTACAAGATTCGTATGTGTTTCCCTTGTTGAATATAGGGATGTGAACGCAAAGGATGACGGTCTTATCCGTGCCTACGAACGACAAATCCTGCTTCAACCACTCGACTTGATCGTCGGTGAACATTGTTATAATCTCTTTGCCAGAGGCGGTGTAGTTGTACTTCCACTGCATATTTCGCATACTTACGATATGCGCATTTCCACGATTGAACGAGTAGTTGATAGGACCAAAACACTCCTCGAATACTCGCTGGATTTTGAGATTAAATGTACTGTTTCGATCGTCAGGGAAGACCGGCTTGCTTGTGGAGAAGTAGCAGTTGTCGTGGTTTCCAAAGCACGAGAAGACTGGTATTCCTGTTACATCTGCCGAGAGAGTCTCGCGCATCTCATTGAAGAGATACTCGTTGTTTTTTGACGATGATGAATACACTACATCGCCAAGCGTCATTCCGTAACAAGGTATTCCGAGGTTTTGTGTGTAGCTCTTGATTTCAGGCGAAGCCTGCGCTTTGAAACGCTTAATGTTATCCGATGAACCCACTTGTGTATCAGCGAGTAATAACAACGCAAACTCCTCCTCTGGTCCGTTAGGCAACTTCTCGAACGAGAAGTCGTAGTTCTTGACATTTGCTTCATACTTCTTGAAGAAGCAAGGTCTGCCAAACTCGTCAATCGGCACCTCGACATCTGCCGGCAACGAGCAGTAGATATACCAAGTGTCGCGAGTTACTCCATTCAACTCGTAGTAGCCGTCTGCATCGGTTTTAACCACTTGGAAACCATCACTTACTGCCACATTCGCGATTGGCGAGCCGTCGGAGTAGCGAACATGACCGCGGATGTTCTTGTAGAAGATTGTGAATTCATCATCCTCGCTCGTAAGTGGTTGCAACGAGATAATCGCCTTTGCCTGATAGGTTATGGTCTTGAACTCACGCACCACGCCCTTCGACAAAGGCTTGCTCATCGACCAATTTGCCACCATCTTCTCGCCCGAAGTCTCAACGAACTCAATCGTACAAGCTCCAACCTCTACTGCCGGCAACGAGATGAAGAGGTCGCTCGGAGTAGTTGTCGAGAGAACAAAA